>RXKA01000004.1:11192-53092 GCA_003962985.1 Pseudomonadota bacterium
AAATTAACGAGGCGCTAGCTAAAGCTAAAGTTTGGCAAGATACTTATTGTGATAATTATTTCTTAGAATTACAACGAATTGAGCACTATGATTGTAATGACTTAGTGCATGAATCATTACAGATTGCTCATGAATTAAATATACCAGTAGTAGCGACACATCCTGTACAGTTTTTGGATCCTGAAGATTTTTTAGCTCATGAAGTACGTGTCTGCGTGGCTGATGGTGAGATGTTGGATGATGGTAACCGTAAAGTTAAATATGGTGAAGACCAATATTTTAAATCAGCACAAGAAATGTCACTGCTTTTTGCAGATATTCCATCTGCAATTACTAATAGTCTTGAAATTGCTAAAAAATGTAATTTGGAAATAACGCTTGGAACATATTTTTTACCAGACTATCAAACACCTAATGGAACACCACTTGAAGAGTATTTAACCATATTGGCTCATCAGGGCTTAGATATGCGCATGTTGGAACTTTTTCCAGATGATACTTTAAGATCGACGAATGAATCGACTTACCGTAAACGACTAGAACTAGAAATTGAAACAATTATTCAAATGGGTTTTCCAGGCTATTTCCTTATCGTTGCCGATTTTATTAATTGGGCTAAGGAAAATGGTGTGCCTGTTGGACCTGGGCGTGGCTCGGGAGCGGGATCATTAGTGGCATTTAGCTTGGGTATTACCGATATCGATCCATTGCGTTATAGCTTGCTTTTTGAGCGTTTCTTAAATCCCGAACGTGTTTCAATGCCTGATTTTGATATTGACTTTTGCCAAGAAAAACGTGAACTAGTAATTCGTTACGTACAAGATAAATATGGTGCAGATGCTGTATCTCAAATTGCAACCTTTGGCACCATGTCATCTAAGGCAGTAATCAAAGATGTTGGGCGTGTGCTTGGTTTACCATATGGCTTATGCGATTCAATTTCCAAGCTTATCATGAATACTCCTGCAAAAAGTTGGGGTCTGGAAGATGCATACCAAGAATTTCCTGATTTGAAATTACGTATTGATAATGCTGATGATGAAGTGCGACGGCTGTGGGAAATGTCGCTGCAGCTTGAAGATTTAACTCGGAGTGTGGGTAAACATGCAGCTGGCGTTTTGATTGCGCCAAGTCAACTCTCTGACTTTTGTCCACTTTATCTTGCTGATGGTATGCAAACATCACAATTAGATAAAGATGATGTGGAGACTATTGGTTTAGTTAAATTCGATTTCTTAGGGTTGCGCAATCTTACAATTATCCAAGAAGCAGTTGAAAATATTGAATGCTTGCACGGGGTAAAACTCAAATTATCTAACTCGGAGTTTGAAGATCCTAAAGTATATGAGTTACTACAGGAAGGTAATACTACCGCAGTATTCCAACTAGAGTCGCAAGGTATGAAGAGACTATTGGTGAAACTAGAGCCTAGTCGTTTTGAAGATATTATTGCGGTTTTAGCATTATATCGTCCTGGACCATTGGGTTCTGGAATGGTGGATGATTTTGTTAAGCGTAAAAAAGGTGAGCAAGACATTGATTATTTCCATGATGATTTGCGTGAAGTTCTTGATCCTACTTATGGGGTAATTGTTTACCAAGAGCAAGTAATGCAGATTTCACAAATCATTGGTGGTTATACTCTTGGTGGTGCGGATTTATTGCGGCGGGCAATGGGTAAAAAGAAAAAAGAAGAGATGGACAAACATCGTGCAATTTTTACCGAAGGTGCAATTAAAAAGAACTATGATCCAGCACTTGCTGAAAAACTCTTTGATTTGATGGCAATGTTTGCAGAATATGGTTTTAATAAATCACATACCGCTGCTTATGCGGTTGTATCTTACCATACTGCGTATTTAAAAGCTCATTATCCTGCTTGTTTCATGGCGGCAACGCTATCCTCAGAGTTGGATAAAACGGATAAATTATACGAATTTTATCAAGATTGTTTAGCAAATAATCTTACTATTTTACCGCCCAATATTAATTTATCCGAGTACCGCTTTAAAGCATTAGATAAAGATACCATTTGTTATGCGCTTGGTGCAGTAAAAGGTGTTGGACAAAATGTTGTCGATGTAATTGTCGCCGAACGTGATAAAAATGGTTTCTTTACTAGTTTAATTGATTTCTGTCGTCGAGTAGATAAAAAAGTAATAAATAAACGAACATTAGAGAGTTTAATTAAAGCTGGTTGTTTCGATGTTCTAGATACTAATCGCGCAAAGTTATTGGGCAATTTACCTAAAGTTATTGAATTTATTGAACAAGAACGCCAAAATGAGAATCAAGCTTCCTTGTTTGATGTTTTTGCCAGCGATGATGGGCATAATTTTGTGACACAAGACATGACGTTGGAGGAACTGCCAGAGTTCACGCTCAAAAGTAAACTAACTAATGAAAAACAAGCTATTGGTTATTATTTGACTGCTAGTTTATTTGATGAGTACGCGGAAATTACGAGAAAATTAGAGATACTACCGTTAAGTAAATTTAATACTGAAGATGAAGACATTCAGGAAATTATTAATTCACGTTATACTAAACAGAAACAAAAAGCTTTGATTGGCGGAATTATTAATTATATGGGTTCACGCCCAACTAAAAAAGGTGGCAAAATCGCATTTATTCGGATTGAAGATGCTAGTGGGGAATTGGAGTTCGTAGTTTTTAATGAAGTTTTTGAGCGTTATTCTCAATTGCTCAAAATTGATGAGTTGGTATTTGTTGAAGGTGAAGTAATTTATGACTCCTTCCGTGATGAAATCAAAGTGACAGCTGAACGTATTTTAACGCTGGACGAGGTGCTCTTAGACAAGATTCATACTCTTGAAATAAATTTGGTTGGAACGGATGCATGGAATCAATTACGCCCAATGATTGCCTCAACAGAAACTGGCGCTAACTTGATAATTAATTATCGTAATAGTGTTGCTAAGTGTCAATTAAGACTCTCAGAACTTTTTAAATTTCAATTAAATTTTGAGAGATTTGAGCATCTATCATTAATAGTTGGAAAAACTGGCTGGCGACTTGGCTTAAATAGGTTATAATAATAACTTGATTAGATAAAATGTAGTAATAGGCGTAAAAGTGAGTCAAAAATTAAATGTCGTTATTTTGGCAGCAGGTAAGGGTAAACGTATGAACTCCAGCTTGCCAAAAGTCTTGCATCCTATCAGTAATAAACCAATGTTGCAACATGTCATTGAAACAGCAAAACAATTAAGTCCACAGAAACTAATTGTTGTGTACGGTCATGGTGGTGATGTAGTACAAAGTAAAATGCAACAAATTTTCACTAATAATGAGTTATTATGGGCGCTACAAGATCAGCAACTAGGTACTGGTCATGCGGTAAAATGTGCCTTACCATTATTGGATAATGAGGGTATGACACTAGTATTATATGGTGATGTGCCACTAATTAGTGTTGAAACATTACAATCGATGCTTGCAAAGTATAATAATAATGTGGTGATGTTAACTGACGAACTAGTCAATCCACATGGTTATGGACGAGTGGTGCGCAATGAAAATAAGCAAATTTGCGCAATAGTAGAAGAAAAAGATACCACTTCAGAGCAGAAGTTAATTCGTGAAATCAATACGGGTTTTTATGTGTTTCCTAACCAAAATTTAGCAGCGTGGCTAAATGCATTATCGAACGATAATAGTCAAGGTGAGTATTATTTGACAGATGTGGTTGGTTTGGCGCATCAACAACAAATGACGATAGATTATGTTAAATCACCGTATTCATATGAAGTGATGGGTGTTAATAATAAATTACAATTAGAAGAATTAGAACGAATTTACCATCTTAATCAAGCCAATAAATTATTGGAAAGTGGTGTGACTCTTTTAGATAAATCACGAATTGATTTACGTGGTGAATTAACTGCAGGACAAGATTGTGTTATTGATGTAAATTGTGTCTTTTCAGGTAAAGTTATACTAGGTAATAATGTGCAAATCGGTGCTGGTTGTATAATTAGTAATGCGACAATTGCGGATAATGTCACAATTAAGTCATATTCGATTATTGAAGATGCGAGTATTGCTTCTGGTGCACAAATCGGTCCATACGCTAGACTTCGCCCTGGTGCTAAATTAGCAGCTAATAGCCATGTGGGAAATTTTGTTGAAATTAAGAATAGCTCAGTAGGGGTTGGTTCAAAAGTAAATCATTTGACTTACATCGGTGATAGTGAAATTGGCGATAAAGTTAATATCGGAGCTGGAACAGTTACTTGCAACTATGACGGCAAAAATAAATTTAAAACAACGATTGGTAATAATGTTTTTATTGGTTCAGGGTCAATGCTTGTTGCTCCAGTGCAAATTGGTGATGGTGCGTTAATTGGTGCTGGTTCAGTAATAACTAAAAATGCAGCGGAAAACGAGCTAACAGTAGCACGCGCGAAACAAGTTACCATCAATGGATGGTTGACAAAAAATAAAAAATGAGGATAAGTTGCATGAAATTAAGAAATATAATTTGCTTAATGATGATTGGTGGCGTAATGACTGGCTGTGGATTATTAGGTCCTAGTTATACGAAGCCTAATACCCAAGACCCAAGTGCGTTTCCTAGTCGTGATAGTCTTGCTGTTACAGAAAGTGCTAATTTACCGATGATGGCGTGGTGGAAATCATTTAATGATCCACAGTTGAATAGCTTGATTGAAAGTGCTTTGAAAAATAACAATAATATTCAAACGGCTATTGGCAATGTTATTGCTGCTGAAGGTTCGTTGCGCCAAGTTCAATTTAACTGGATTCCCACTGCAAGTGTATCTGGAGCATATAACTCGCAATCATTTATCGGTGAAGGATATAGTTTTTCTGCAACACCAGCATATACACTAAATATTTTCCAACAAATTAGAGCTCAGGAATATGCTAAGGCTAATTACGAAGCAATGCGTGCAGCGAAAGACGCGGTTCGTTTAAGTGTAATTAGTTCAACAGTAACTGGATATTTTACGTTGCTAGGTCAAGATTATCAGTTACAATTACAAAAACAATTAGTTGATGATTTAGGTGGCTTGTTAAACTTTGCGAAACTTCAGTATAAAGAAGGTTATATTTCATTATATCAAGTTCAATCATATGAGCAACAATATGACAGTGCTAAAGCGCAGTTACCAATTATTGAGAATAATATTGTAGCATCTCAGAATGCATTACGCGTATTATTAAATCAAAATCCTGGTGACATTAAACGTGGATTGAAATTCACTGAGTTAAATAGTTATGGTGTGATTCCTGCAAATTTACCATCACAGGTTTTACGTAATCGTCCAGATGTTCGCCAAGCAGAGCAACAATTAATTGCTGCAAATGCAAATATTGGTGTAGCAACTGCCCAATTCTTCCCGTCAATTAGTTTAACAGGTACGGGTGGTACGGCAGCTAGTGCATTAAACGGGCTATTTACCGCTGGTAGTGACTACTGGGTTAAATCAGCTGCGTTAAGTATGCCGATCTTAAATTTTGGTATTTATGGTCAAATTGAACAGGCTAAAGGTCAGTATTACGCTTCATACTATAGTTATTTACAAACAGTAAGAAGTGCATTTGCATCTGTAGATAATGACTTGTCTGCGCATCAACAATTAACCATTAGCTTAGATACACAGAAAAAACTTTATGACAGTTCAGTATTAGCATATAAATTGGCTGAAGATAGTTATAAAAATGGTTTGTATAGTAAACCAACATTGTTGCAAAATGCTGTAACAATGGATCAAGCAGCATTGACAGTACAACAAAGTAAATTACAACAATTAGGTACAATTGTACAGTTGTATCAAGATCTTGGTGGTGGTTATGGTTATCATAATTATGAAAGTGCTAATAAATTTGGCGATGGACATGATTGGTAATTAGGAGATAGTTATGAAAAATAGACTTCAAGGTAAAACTGTTTTAGTTACGGGTGCAAGTTCTGGTATTGGTCGGGCAACTGCTATGGAATTTGCTGCATATGGGGCTAATCTAATTTTAGCAGCACGACGTGTTGAACGGTTGGAAGAGTTAAAAGTTGAGCTAGTGCAAAAATTTAAAGTAAAAGTTTTTGTAATTGGCATGGATGTTACTCATCCTAAACAAGTGAAAACCGCCTTGGAGCATTTACCAGACTCAATAGTAAGTATTGATATCTTAGTGAATAATGCTGGTTTAGCATTAGGTTTGGATACGTTTGTCGATGACGATGTCAATAATTGGGAGACCATGATTGATACTAATGTGAAAGGTTTTTTAACCGTATTAAGATTGGTTACTAAGCGCATGGTCGCGCAAGGATATGGTCATATAATTAATATTGGTTCGGTAGCTGGTGTAGAGGCATATGCCAAGGGATCAGTTTATTGTGCCACAAAACATGCTGTGCATGCTATTTCTCAAGGATTGCGTGAAGAAATGGTTGAGCATGGTATTAAAGTAAGTGAAATTTTACCAGGAGCAGTTAATACTGAGTTTAGTACTGTTCGTTTTAAAGGTGATCAAGAGCGTGCAGATGCGGTATATCAAGGGTTTGAACCGCTACAGGCTAGTGATGTAGCAGAGTTAATTGTATATACAGCTAATTTGCCGTCACATGTGAATTTGGCAGAAAGTTTGATTTTAGCAGCTCGACAATCTAGAGCTACGAAGATTCATCGTCAAATGTAATTATTGACTTGGTAAAGAATCATTTTATTGTCGTAACAGGCAGATATTGTGTGCCTGTTTTTTTGTTAGTTAATAGATAGGAATAGTGTGAGTAATAGTTTTAATAATTTGGGTTTAAGCCAAGAGATTTTGGCAGCATTAACGGCTAAGGGTTTTACTGAGCCAAGTCCAATTCAAGCGCTGGTAATTCCAGAGTTTTTGCGTGAGCAAGCAAATATTATTGGACAAGCCCAAACAGGAACTGGTAAGACTGCAGCGTTTTCGATTCCAATTTTGGAAAGTATCAAACGTGATGGCACGATTAAGGCTCTAGTTTTAACTCCAACACGCGAATTAGCATTACAAGTTTGTGAAGAAATGTATTCTCTTATTGGAAGTCGTGAATTACGTGTATCTGCTGTATATGGCGGTGCTTCGATCGAACAACAAATTCGTAATATTAAACGTGGTAGTGATATTATTGTCGGAACGCCTGGTCGAGTAATGGATCTATTGGAACGCAATGTATTGAATTTTGAGAATATTGATTTCTTTGTGCTTGATGAAGCTGATGAAATGTTAAACATGGGGTTTGTTGAAGATATTGAAAAGATTCTTCAGACAACTCGTGAAGATAAAAAAATGTTATTTTTCTCTGCAACAATGCCTAAATCAATTTTAGAAATTGCAAAAAAATACATGGTACAGTACAAAGTGCTTAAAGTTGAAAATAAAGAGTTAACGACTAAGTTGACTGAGCAAATCTACTTTGAAGTACGCGAAGGTGACAAATTTGAAGCATTATGTCGCGTACTAGATTTTGAACAAGATTTTTATGGTATTATCTTCTGCCGTACCAAAATTGAAGTTGATGAAGTAACTAAACATCTGAAAACGCGTAGTTATGCAGTAGAATCTTTGCATGGTGATATTACGCAGTCACAACGTACTAAAACATTAGCAGAATTCAAAGAAAAAATTATTAATGTATTGGTGGCAACTGATGTGGCAGCACGCGGTATTGATGTGAATAATTTGACCCATGTAATTAATTATTCTATGCCACAAGAAGCTGAATCATATGTTCATCGTATTGGTCGCACAGGACGTGCTGGTAAAAAAGGTATTGCTATTACATTTGTAACACCTAAAGAAATGTCACGTTTAGGTTTAATCAAGAAAATCGCTAAAGCAGATATTAAGAAACAAGATATTCCTGCGATTAAAGATATTATCAAATCTAAAGAAGAATATTTACAAGCATGTGTAAGTGAAATTATTAATGAAAATGATTTTACGGCATATGCTAAATTAGCTGCCAAATTATTAGCTGATAGCGATCCGCAAACAGTATTAGCATCATTATTACGTCATCAATTCCAAGATGAATTTATTGAAGAAAGCTATGCTAAAATAGAAAATAATCGTGCACGTAATACTGATAATGTGAAATTATTTGTAGCATTGGGTAAAAAAGATGGTATGAACCCACGTAAATTGCTGGATGTATTACATGAAAATTGTAAAACACCTGGACGTAAAGTACGTGATATTCGTATTATGGATAAATTCTCATTTATCAGTGTACCGTTAGATGAAGCAGAAATTATTATGCGTAAACTTAATCGTAAGAATAAAACTATGGTTGAAGTAGCTAAGAACTAGTTTTTGTATAATGCCTCTAAGATTTAATTAGGGGCATTTTTACATCTATGACTTAATAATGTACCACAAATTTTCTCGTTCAGAGGTTTTTCAGTTATAATATTCCTTTAATATCTTTTCCAATTAAAACTATATTCTATGCGTATAATTTCGAATTTATTTATTTTGCTAATTGCTCTTGTAACATTATCCGCTTGCAATCATGATGAAAGTAACTCCGTGGAAGCCACGTTATATCATGATGAACTTGCACCAAGAATTCAGCTTACCATACCACAGCAAATTGCCATTTATATTGAACATGATATGCAACCTCATTTAATGTGTAAAGCTAAGATCTGCCCGAAAAAAAGCCTTGCAACTATCTATCAACATCGCGAATTTTTACCTATTTGGTTAGATGATGATGGTAAAGCTAAACCTGATGTTGAGCAGTTGATTAAGGTATTACAAGGTTCATATCAAGATGGTTTAAATCCTGAACGATATAATCTAAAATTAATTACTGCACTATTGCAACAATTAAATTCAAATGCATCAGGGTTAGACATGCTACAAATTGGTGCTAAATTAGATATAGCACTAACGGATGCCTATCTATCTTATGCGCGAGAGATTCAAAATGGGCGAGTGAATCCAGTTGCGAGCTATCCTGATTGGGGTGTTAGCCGCAGTTTAATTGATACTGCACAACAGTTTGAAAGCTCATTGGCGAATAATCAGCTAATTGCTGAACTATCAAGAATGACTCCTGTAAATCCACAATATCTACGATTAAAAGCTAAACTAGCAGAATACAATCATAAATCTGAGGGGACGAT
The DNA here is from genome assembly GCA_003962985.1 of Pseudomonadota bacterium. GTDB lineage: Bacteria > Pseudomonadota > Gammaproteobacteria > Burkholderiales > UBA11063 > Aquella. The sequence goes on from RXKA01000004.1 coordinate 20,342, forward strand.
TGGTGGTGTTTCTGCCTCTGATTTAATCACAATGAAACAAATCATTCTAAATATGGATCGCTTACGTTGGTTACCTCGTAATTTAGCAGAAAGCTATTTATGGGTCAATATTCCTCAATTTGAGTTGGATGCCATTAATAATGGACAAGTTATGTTCAACATGCCTGTAGTAGTGGGCAAGGATGGGGAAAATAAAACATGTTCGGTTATTAGTAATATTAACATGGTAGAAATTAACCCGTATTGGGGGATTCCTCGGCGGATTGCGACCCAAGAGTACTTAGCTAAATTAAAAGCTAATCCACTTTATTTGGCAAATAAGAATATTCGTATTTATAATAAAAATAATAAAGAAGTTGATCCTTTATCGATTGATTGGTCAAATGTTAATGAAAATAATTTTCAATATACATTCAAACAAGATCCTGGTAATAAAAATGCTTTAGGTAAAGTTAAGTTCAATTTTCCCAATAATTGTGGTATTTATTTACATGATACCTCAGCAAAAAATGTATTCTCACGTGATGCACGGAGTATGAGTCATGGTTGTATCCGACTAGGTAAACCTTTGGAGCTGGCTGATTATATCTTAGTAAACCGTGAGAACTATTCTGCCGAGCGAATAAGTCAATTAATCGCATCAGATGAACATAGTGGTCTTAAACTAAAACAGCCATTACCATTATACGTAGTTTATCAAACATTGCTGGTAAATGATGATGGCAGTATAACTCGCTACAAAGATATTTATGGTATTGATAATGTCGCGGTAACTGTTTATCAACCTAAGAACGATAGTCAAATAACGCAGTAATTATTTGGTAATCAATGATGAATTATAATAAGACAGAGATTAAGCCAATTACCACCCGACAAGTAGCGGTAATATTGTTACTGCTACTTATTATCGGTTCATTAGTCGGTTTTGCGATTTACTCTATCAAAAAAAATCGTGACATGAAAGCAAACTCAGAAAGAATTAGTAGTCTACGGTCACAGCGAGTAATTCGTAGTAAAAATGTACCTAAATCAAATGCCAGTGCTGAGCCAACCAAGTTTACGTTTATTTTACGTTAGACAATGGCATTTCCACCGTTAATCCAAGATCATCCCAACGTATTATTCCACCATACAGCGAGTAAACATTGGTATAGCCGATGTTTTCTAGTTCTAATGCAGATAATGCAGAACGAAAACCAATAGCACAATATAAGATAATCTCCTGATTCTTATCTGGTACGATTTGACTAATCTCAGTAGTTAGATTACCTCTTTTTAGGTGAATTGCGCTGGGAATATGTCCAGTAAGCCATTCATGATCCTCACGAATATCTATCAAGATAAAATCTTGATTATGGACCATTTTATATTGAAGATCCTCGATAGAGTATTCACTAATAAGTTGACGAACTTCCTCAAAAGAGTCAAAGATGTTATTTTGTGACATAATTAAATCAAATTAAAAAGCTTAAATTTACAAATTAAATCTTGAAGCGCTAAACCTCGATGGCTAATTTTATTCTTGCTAATACTATCTAATTCGGCAACCGTTTTCTGATATTCTGGTAACCAAAAAATAGGATCGTAGCCATGACCGTTTGTCCCTGCAGGATGATGATTTATTTCACCGTGAAATATACCTTCAGCAATGATAGGTTGTGGATCTTCTACTGAACGAACAAACACCAATGAACAATAAAAATATGCTTGGCGTTTTTCAATAGAATCCATATCAGCTAATAATTTATTGATATTATTAATATCTGATTTGGGTATTCCAGCATAGCGGGCTGAATAAATACCAGGTGCACCATTGAGAATAGTGACACATAGACCTGAATCATCGGCTAGTGCTGGTAGACCAGTTACTTTAGCGCAGTGCCTTGCTTTGTGCAACGAGTTCTCAACAAACGTAGTAAATGGTTCTTCGATTTCAGGGACTGCCAATTGTTGCTGGGGAATGATTTCGATGTTAAATTCAGCAAAAATTTCGCGGAATTCAGTGATTTTGCCCTGATTATTTGAGGCAAGAACAATTTGTTGCATATCTAGATTTACTTATAAATATTGTGGTTATTGCGAAAAGTTTTAATAATGGGTTAAAATATCATGCTTGAATTAATGTCAAGAATATTTATACCCGTGATATTTTACCATGAGCTTAGGTATTGTTGTTTGGAATAGTATATAATCTAGTTGTAGTGCAAAATTCTTTTGAAAGGTATGAGAATGAAATTTAAAAAAATTACAGATTTGGATTTGGCTGGCAAAAAAATATTTCTACGCACAGATATGAATGTGCCATTAAAAGATGGTGCGGTTGGCGATGATACGCGGATTCGTGCTGGGTTACAGACGATTAAATATGCATTAGAAAATGGTGCGCGAGTTATTGTTGCTACGCACTTAGGGCGTCCAACTGAAGGCGAAGTTACTGAAGCAGATAAAGTTAAACCAGTTGCAGATTATTTGAGTTCTCTATTAGGTGTTGCAGTGCCTGTGGTAAGCGATTGGCAGGCTAATGGAGTTAGCTTTACTAATAGCAATGTGGTGATGTTAGAAAATGTCCGTTGCAATAAAGGTGAAAAAAAGAATGTTGACGAACTAGGTCAAAAATATGCTGCGTTATGCGATGTATTTTGTTATGATGCATTTGCTACAGCTCATCGCGCAGAAGCGTCAACTAACGCGGTTGGTAAATATGCGAATGAAGTGTGTGCTGGACTATTAATGGCAAAAGAATTGGAGTCATTATCTAAAGCTGTAGCAACACCAACTAAACCAGTGGTTGCGGTTGTGGCAGGTTCTAAGGTCTCAACTAAGCTAACAATCTTGGATAATCTTGCTGATAAAGTTGATGTATTAATAGTTGGTGGTGGTATTTTAAATACATTTATGCTTGCCAAAGGTTATAAAATTGGCGCATCATTAGCGGAAGCTGATTTGGTTGCTGAAGCCAAAAAAGTTATGGATAAAATGGAAGCACGTGGTGCAACTGTTCCTTTACCACAAGACGTAGTAGTCGCAACCGAATTTAGTCCAAATGCAGTTGCCGTAGAAAAATCAGTTAGCGATGTTGCTGAGAATGAAATGATTCTAGATATCGGTAGTCAATTTGCTATGCAACTAGCAGAAGTATTAAAAACTGCTGGATCAATTATTTGGAATGGTCCGGTTGGCGTATTTGAATTTGACCAATTTGCAAATGGTACTAAAGTTGTCGCTAATGCAATTGCGTCTTCAAATGGCTTTAGTTTGGCAGGTGGTGGTGATACCATTGCAGCGATCAATAAATTTGGTATATTTGATCAAGTTAGCTATGTTTCTACAGCAGGCGGAGCATTGTTAGAATTCTTGGAAGGAAAAGAATTACCAGCTGTTGTATTATTAGAAAGCCGAGCATAAGAGTTGAGAATAAAGGCTACCATTGTTGGTAGCCTTTATTTTATTTAACTATATGCGATTGTAAATTGGTTGAAGCAATAAATTTATTCCAATATAAGTTGCGAGAAAAGCAAAAACTACTAATCCTTTATAAATTGGTACTAATGCCAATAGACCTAAGATTATCAAGATCAAAATAGTTGTTGAAACCTTTTTATTACCAGGCATTACTTTAAAGCTATAAAATTTGATGTTGCTGACCATTAATAATGAACTTATAAACATAATTAAGGCCGAGCTATTAAATACTAGAGTGTTGTACCATTTATACTGGACACAGGTTAAAATAAAGGATACAACAAAGCCACCAGCCATAGTTGAAGATAATCCGCGAAAGAAACGCTTATCTTGCACATCAATCATTATATTAAAACGAGCAAGACGCAATCCAGCACAAGCACACATAATAAATGCCAATAAATAGCCAATCTTGCCAAATTTATACAAGCACCAACAGTATGTCATCATAGCAGGTGCTACACCATATGCCATCATATCAACAAGGCTATCTAAAGAAGCGCCAAATTTAGTGCATGAGTTCAAGAACCGTGCTGAACGACCATCTAGACTATCAAAAATCATCGCAGCAATAACACCATAACACGCATCGCTTAAATGGTGATTAATTGATTCAAGAACAGCATAGTAGGCAGATAATAGTGCCAGTAAACTAAATACACTCGGAATAATATATCGAATAGTTTTCATAAATCTTATTTCTCAGCAGATTATTTACGCAGTCCTTCAAGACATGCCCATCCATCTTGAATTGTGTAAGTATTCATTGTAAACCATTGGCTATAAATCGTGCTCATTTCCTCAATCTGATCTGCAAGAATGCCAGATAAAATAATCTTACCATGTGGTTTAACATATGATGCAAGAGCTGATGCGAGCATTCGTAGGGGGTTTGATAAAATATTGGCAACAACTAAATCATATTGTCCAGCAGTAAATGTATCAGGTAAATAGAAATTAACATTGACTTGATTATTTTTTGCATTAAATAAACTGGATTCAATAGCCTGAGGATCAATATCGACACCATCAACTAATTGAGCGCCGAGTTTTTTTGCGGTAATAGCTAGTATTCCAGATCCACAGCCATAGTCTAATACTTTCATATTAGAAGTAATATTCTCAGCTAAATATTTTAAACACATGAATGTAGTAGGGTGTGAGCCAGTACCAAACGCCAATCCTGGGTCAAGGATAATTCCTGTTGCGTCAGGGTTTGGAATTGTATGCCATGATGGAACAATGTATAGTTTAGATGTAACTTCAATTGGTTCAAATTGACTTTGTGTTAAACGTACCCAATCTTGGTCATCAACTTGTTCTAAGACATAATCAAAAGTACTATTCAATTCATTCTGACTGGCTGCAATTATTGCTTCAATATCATCATCAGCATTTAACAAGACAACTACAGTAGAGTGCTCCCACAGTCCTTTCACATCCATACCAGGTTCATTAAAGATTGGCTGTTCTAGTTCAGTTCCTTCGTATTGGTCTTCAATACTAACAGATAATGCACCAAGCTCAAAAAAGATGTCTGATAGTTGTTCAGCACGTTTAGAGTCAATATTTATTTTTAATTGTTGAAAACTCATATTATGAAATGATCTTTCTATTGTGGTATTATATGTTCTAATACCAGTTGATTATTAAGGAAAATGGTAGTATCTGTCAATACTACCATTTATTTTCTAACAATTCATTACACTATATTTTTTTATTTTTAAGATAATTTTCTAAGTAATGAATAGATTGCCCACCACCAACAAAGCCGTGTTCTTGTAACATTTCTTGGTGTAGTGGTATGTTGGTTTTTATCCCAACAAAAGATGTTTCTTTCAATGCACCCAACATTTTTTTGATTGCATTATCACGATTCTCACCATGAACAATTAATTTCGCAATCATTGAATCATAGTATGGTGGTACAGAATAACCTGCATACACATGTGAATCAACACGAACACCATTACCACCTGCGAAGTGACATGCTTCAATTTTGCCAGGTGATGGAATGAAGGTAAATGGATCTTCTGCATTAATACGGCATTGTATTGCATGACCTTTTAAATTCACATCTTCTTGAGTATAACGTAATTTCTCACCACTTGCGATATACAACTGTTCTTTTACAATATCAATACCAGTAATCATCTCAGTTATGGTATGCTCAACTTGAACACGAGTATTCATTTCAATGAAGAAGAATTCACCATTTTCATATAAAAACTCAAATGTACCAGCACCACGGTAACGAATCTGGCGACATGCTTCAGCACATGCTTCACCAATGCGTTTACGTTCTTCAGCAGTAATACCCGGTGCAGGAGCTTCCTCAATAACTTTTTGATGACGACGTTGCATAGAGCAATCGCGTTCACCCAAATAAATTACATTACCATATTCATCTGCTAATACTTGAATCTCAATGTGGCGTGGTTTAGTTAAATAACGCTCCATATAGACAGCAGCATTACCAAATCCAGCTAACGCTTCACTGCGAGTGATTTGAAGGGCATTAATTAGTTCACTTTCTTCATGAACTACTCGCATACCTCGTCCACCACCACCAGCAACGGCTTTAATAATCACTGGGTAGCCAACTTTTTGCGCGATTGCGATTACTTCTTGATCATTCTCTGGTAATTCGCCATCAGAGCCTGGTACAACAGGTACACCTGCTTTGATCATCGCTTCTTTAGCTTTTACTTTATCACCCATAGTTGCGATTGCATCAGGGCGCGGACCTATAAATACAAAACCACTTCCTTCAATACGTCGTGCAAATTCAGCATTTTCAGATAAGAATCCGAAACCAGGATGAACTGCTTGTGCATTGGTAATTTCACAAGCAGCAATTAAAGACGGAATATTCAAATAACTTTGTGCTGAACGTGCAGGTCCAATACACACAGCCTCATCAGCTAATTTAACGTATTTAGCGTCACGATCTGCTTCCGAGAATACCACAACGGATTTAACACCTAGTTCGCGACAAGCTCGCTGTACGCGAAGTGCAATTTCACCGCGATTAGCGATTAAAACTTTTTCAAACATGATAATTTCCTGTTTAGTTTTTAAGCGATTACAAATAATGGTTGACCATATTCAACAGGGCTACCATCTTTTACTAAAATCTCTTTAATTACACCAGCTTTATCTGCTTCAATTTGGTTCATTAATTTCATTGCTTCAATAATGCATAGCACTTGACCAACTTTTACCTCTTGTCCAACTTCAACAAATGATGGAGATGTTGGTGATGATGCACGATAGAAAGTGCCTACCATTGGTGAGTCAATTGTTTTACCAAGAGGGGCTGCTGGTGTTGCCGACACTTCAATTGAAGTGGGAGCTGCTGCTGGTGCAATTGGTGCTGCCATAATCGGTGCGGCAATTGCATTTACTGGTGCAGTAACGCTACTTACGCAAGAAATGCGTAATTTGTCATCTCCTTCACTAATTTCCAATTCTGCAATACCTGATTCTTTAACCATGTCAACTATGGCTTTAATTTTTTTGATATCCATGGGTCTATTTTCCTTTTTTAAAATGATTGATTGCAAATTCTAGGGCAGCTTGGTATCCAAATGCACCTAATCCACAAATAACTCCTACAGCCGCATCTGCTAAGTATGAATGATTGCGGAACGGCTCTCTACTATGTACATTAGATAAATGAATTTCAATAAATGGAACTTTAACAGCTAGCAATGCATCGCGAATAGCTACGCTAGTATGGGTGAATGCTGCTGGATTAATGATAATAAAATCAATTCGAGATTTGGTTAATGATTCTTGGATTTTATCTACTAAGTCACCTTCATGGTTGGACTGATAGAAATCAATGTCGACATGCTGGGAATTAGCATAGTGTCGTAAATTCTGCTCGATATCGGATAATGTATTGTGTCCGTATATCTCAGGCTCTCTTAAACCTAATAGATTTAGGTTAGCACCATTTAAAATAAGTATTTTCATGTTTACTTTTCTTCAACAGCTTTTTTCATAAAATTAGCACAGTCAGTAATTACTAAATGATTATCTTTAGCAAACTGCATAATGTAATTAAATACTTCGGGGCTAAGATCAGCTAGTTGACGTTTTACTGCTACGCACTGCATATTTCTAAACATCATGGGGCGTAAATATGGCGAATAGGAGAATTTTTTATCTTGAAAATCTGCCAAAATACAGCACAAACGGTCAACCCAATCACTAGGGCGAAAGCGTTTACCAGATTCTGTCTGGCCTTCAATTATAATCTCATCTAAATAACAAATGTCAAATGTTTCAGTCATAAATTTTCTAATTCTACTTGCAAGATACTGTTTTTAATAATTTGCTCATGCCACAAAATGCGATGAATCAACCTAGTATTTTACCGCATTTAATTAAAATTAGTTTTGTTAATTATTTTTTATTAAATTTTATTTGACGCACAGCCATACAATCTATTATTATATTGACTTATTAGTGTTCTATTTTAGGGTGTGTTACCGCTCCTAAATACTAAAGAATTAGCTATTTTTTGAAAGGTCCTATAGAATGGAAAATATCGAAGCTAAAGTAAAAAAAGTTGTTGCAGATAAATTAGGCATTGATGAAGCTACTATTAAAGATGATGCTTCATTTATCGAAGATTTAGGTGCAGACTCTTTAGATACAGTTGAATTGGTTATGGCATTAGAAGAAGAATTTGGCTGTGAAATTCCAGATGAAGATGCTGAGAAAATCACGACAGTACAAAAAGCTATTGATTACGTGAAAGCTCATGTATAAAAATACTAAATAAAAAAACATACGGCTTTCCGTATGTTTTTTTATTTCTATCCACTCTTCTTCTATTAATTACACCTCATATTTCACCAGTTAGTTTATTATGATCAAAAATGATGATTTGCAAATAGAGTCGCGTATTGCAACACCTGTAAAATTAAATCTTTCAGAAGATATTTTAGAACGTGCATTACGACCAAAAGAATTGTCTGACTACATTGGACAAAACAAGGTCAAAGAACAATTAGAGATTTTTATTACTGCAAGTAAAAATCGTATGGAGTCACTTGATCATGTTTTATTATTTGGACCTCCTGGTTTGGGTAAAACTACTTTAGCACATATTATTGCACGTGAACTGGGTAGCAATTTACGTCAAACATCTGGACCTGTATTAGAAAAAGCAGGGGATTTGGCAGCATTATTGACGAATCTTGAAGCTAATGATGTATTATTTATTGATGAGATCCATCGCATGTCACCAATAATAGAAGAGGTTTTGTATCCAGCATTAGAAGATTTTCAACTAGATATTATGATTGGTGAAGGACCATCGGCGCGTTCTATTAAAATAGATTTACCACCATTTACATTAATTGGTGCGACAACTCGCGCAGGGATGCTTACTAATCCACTACGGGACCGTTTTGGGATTGTGGCTCGATTAGAGTTTTATACTCCAGAAGAGTTATCTGTTGTTGTAGCGAGATCGGCACGATTATTAAATATGCAAATTAGTAATGATGGTGCATTTGAAATAGCTAAACGTTCACGTGGCACACCACGGATAGCCAATCGTCTTTTGCGTAGGGTGCGAGACTATGCAGATGTTAAACATAATGGTATAGTTAATCAAGAAGTAGCCAATGCAGCCTTACAGATGTTGGATGTTGATGTTCTTGGTTTGGATATTATGGATCGAAAACTATTGCTTGCGATAATCGAGAAATTTAGTGGTGGTCCAGTTGGTGTGGAGAACTTGGCAGCAACAATAGGGGAGTCTCCTGATACTATTGAAGACGTGATTGAACCATATTTAATGCAGCAAGGTTTGCTTCAGCGTACTCCTCGTGGTAGAATAGTTACTGCTCTAACATTAGAGCATTTTGGTTATACTTCGTAAGAAGATTTTTAAAGGTGAGTTGAAAACATATGCATAATTCGACAAAGAAAGTTAGTGTAGTATTAGTTTCGTTAGGTTTAATTTTAAGTAGTCAGTCAGCTTTTGCTGCACGGATGGGTAAATCGAGTAATAGTGGCATGCAGCGCTCTGTTACTACCGCTAATTCAACTGGAGGTTCATCGTATAATTCTGGTGCAACCAACTCTGCGGCTGGGAATGCAGCAGCTCAGGGACAGCAAAGAAAAGGTCCTGGTATGGGTGCTGTAGTTGCAGGTGCTGCAGCTGGTGCGGTTGGTGGTTATATGTTGGGTAAGGCGGCAAATAGTAATGCTTCTCAACCACAATCAACTGGTTCTAGTGATAGTCAAATTCCATGGGGAATTATAGCGATTTTGGGCTTATTGTTAGGTGTTGGTTTAATTATGTTTAAACGTAAGGCATCTCCAGCAGCGGTGAATAATCAAGGTCAATTTAATAATGGTGCTAACTCTGTTCCACCCCAAAATAATAATTTTGATATTCCAAATATTCGTAAAGATAATGCAAATTATGTGCCAGGTCAATATACCTCTACACAATCTGGCAATGGTGCTACGGCAAACCAAGCTCCAACAATAACGAGTATTGAAAAACTGCCAGATGGTATAGAAACTCAATATTTTTTACGTCAAGTAAAAGGCACATTCTTACATATTCAAAGTATGAATACTCCTGACAATGTGAGTGAAGTAGAAAAATACATGACTCCTGCGTTGTATGCAGATATTAAAGCCTCAATTGTTGAGAATGATTATGTTGCAGATTTTAGCCAATTAGATTGCCGTTTATTGGATGCAGCTACTGAAAATGCAACTTACATTGCATCAGTACTATTTTTTGGTAAGGTAAGTGAATCACCAACTTCACCAGTAGTTGACTATCAGGAAATTTGGCATTTTATTAAACCAGCAACTGAGCCAAATGCTAAATGGGTGGTAGCTGGTATTCAACAAGTAACATCCGCGTAGATAGAAATTAAATAAGCATCTTATGATGCTTATTTTTTATTCCTAGCGCTGTAAATACTGCCTAATGAACGTATATTTTTTATTAGTTATGAAATTAGATATTTTGACTAATCCATCACTAACCATGAATAACCATAAAATAGGGTCATATAAGTAATCCCAGATATTGTTTGATTCTTGAGCGCCAATATAATAACCAATAATAGCAATTAACCATACATAACCCAATTTACGTTTTAGTAAAATTGAAATTAATGTAGCACCACAGAAAAATGGTATCATTCGTGTTGATAAATAACCGAAATGGTATACATCGACATTAATAAATCCGAGGGTCGATAAGTAAAGCACAAATCCAATTAGTAATAATACTAGTTTTTCCCACCATGCCAAAATTGGGGTCTGAAGTTGTTGTGAACCACCAAATAATTTGGCACAATATAACAACATAAACATGCCACTAGCAATACTTACATCGCCAATCCCGCCTCTAAATATTTCAACTAAGGAATTTCCTCGATAGACTGGAACAATATTTACTATCAATAATAACGTCATGAATGTAAGGGCGCTAAAGAACACAGACCTACGGGGTAGAGTAGTTAAATAAAGCAATATTATTGATAGCGCCAACGAGTAAATACTAATTTGGATTGCATTGCGCAAAATTTCGTAGCTATTCTCAATCATTTCTAATCTTTCCGTTTAGCCATTCGCGGTTAAACCGCACATGTTTAATATTCTTACGATTATTAGTGTACATGATATCCACAATGTCGCCATTAACTTGTACATCTGGATATGAAAATTCATCACCCTCAACGTTTTCTAATTGATAAAAAGGTTTCCAGTTAATACCATCTGAAGAGATAGCAAGCCAGAGATGACCACGAGTTTTTTCATTATAGACCATGATATAGCGCCCATCATTCAAATTAGCGGCTACGACAGACGCGTCATGATTAGTTAGATTGGTTGTTTTCAGAGCGCTCCAATGTCTACCACCATCAGTAGTTTCAGACATAAAGATATTTTTCGGACTATCATCAAGCGAGCTATTGCGAAAATATGCATAAGCAGTGTCAGAATTAATCGGCATAATACTTGGCTGTAACATGCGGTTTTTATTGCTAATCCTGATCTGTTCAATAAATTTTCCATTAGCATCAAAGCGCAATATTTCTGGATACTTACGAATAAATTCATGATAGACTGGTAAATAAAAACCTCCATCAGTTAAACTCACTGCAGATGTTCTAACCAGAGTACTTATATTAAAAAATGGACTAATGACGATACGTTCTGGCTTACTCCAAGTTTTTCCCATGTCTGTTGAAATTAGGTGGTTTAGATTACTACCAGACCAGCCTCCTACACTTACAGAAACCACAAAAAGATGCAATTCCCCATTACGTGCCAAATATATAACAGGATTACCAACCTTAACAACATAACGATGATTTGCTTTTGATATCATCTGTGGATCAACTAGAGGCGATGCCATTTTCCATGTACCATCTTGGTAAGTTGAACTCCATATTTTGACATCTGGACTTCCTTCACGTGTTCCAGAAAACCAAAATGCTAATAAACTTTTATTCGGCAACATCACAAATGAAGAACTATGAGCTGCTGGTAAATACGCTGGTTGCGGAATTATTTGAGATTCAAAAAAAGGTTTTTGAATTTTTAATGCTAAATCACGCGTACTAGCTTCTAAACGAAATGATGCTTTATAATCGTATGTTGACTCATTTTCCTGATAGAGGAGCACTGTTACCAGTAGTAATAAGACAACAGCAATTACCCGACAAAGTTGAAAATTACGCATTCTAAAAACCTTAGTTTGATTTGTCCAGTTGATTAATTTGTTCGATTAAACCGATCACATTCATAGTCTGTTGAATATCAAAAAGCTCTTGATTGTTAATAATTTGTTTATATAACTCAGGGTGATGTGGGCATGCCCCTATAGTTACTTCATTATCAATTTTATAACCTAGCATTTGTTGACAAATTTTTTCGTATTTTTGTTGTGATTCTGGGTTTAAGAAATCAATAGCTGTAATTTGATCTAAAGACTTTCCCCCCAATTTTAGGTAACCATTGCTACCCATTATTATTAATGAGACTTCAATATTGCGTGGTTCCGCGGCTAATGAAATTTCCATTGTTCCGCCAAATGAACCAAAATCAAGCAATGCATAGGCACTATCGGCAACTTCGCTATTCACAAATTTAGTATTAAAAAATTGAGCACTACGTACACGTGGGACACCTAACAAATATTGCATAATATCCAAGTAATGAATACCAAATTCATTTAATACTCCACCGCATCCTGCATATGTTCCACGCCAACCACTAAAATAATCTACTGGGCGTTGCCAGCGTTGAACTAGCGATGCACCACGAATGGTGCCAAGTAGATTATCTGCTAATAGGGCTTTAACTACGGCTATTGATTGATTTAGTCTGACTTGAAGCACGCAGAAAATGTGCACTCCTTGCTGTTTAGCTAACTCTATCAACTCATTTAACTGAGATGTCTTAAAGCTCGCAGGCTTTTCAATAATGACATTTTTACCAGCCAGAAGTGCGGTTTTTATTTGTTGATAATGTAAATGGCTAGGGGTTAAAATAACAATACAATTAACGGTATTATCGGTGTAGACATCTGCCTCTGCTAAATATTGCTTTTGATTGGGTAAATCAATTGCCAGCTTTGCCTGTATACTTGGATTGGGATCGTAGTAACCAACAAAATTATATTCCGCTTGGTTAGCATTTAGTGCTGCTAGATGGCGCGAAAAAATTGCCCCACAACCTAATACTGCTACATTGTATTGTGCCATTTAATTATTCCTTGTTATTATTTTGGTAAATTGATTTTAGCTTTCTCATTCGCACGATATAATACAATCAATTTGCCGATATGCTGTACAAAACTTGAATCAGTTGCAGTACAAATTTCTTCAATCATTGCTTCACGTTGTTCACGTTCATCACCTAGAACACGAATTTTGATAAGCTCGTGAGCATTTAGATTTAAATCAATTTCTTTAATTACTGACGGTGTTAAACCATTACTACCGATCATTACCACTGGTTGTAGGTTGTGAGCAAGACCTTTTAAATATTGACGTTGTTTTACTGTAAGTATTTGCATATTATTCCTTAATTTGAACGTTTTTTAGCTTGTCGTGATTTAAATGCATAGAATACAGTACTTGAAATCATGACTAGAAAAGCCCATACTGTAAGCGGTTTATCTGAACCAAGAATTGACCACATACAAAATATCGCAGCTAATATTCCTAGTATAGCATAAAGCCAATAAGCTTTTGCGCCAACTTTATTTACACCAAGTACCAATACGGCACAAGCTGAATAGATGTATGGGATTAAATATAATATTACTGACATAGTAATAATTTTGTTAAATTGCTCTTGAGCTGTTGGTGAGATTGTCAATACAACAATGATACTCATAATAACCGCTAGGATTACCAATCCATTAGCGGGTATTCCTTTTTTATTTGATTTAGCAAATATTTTAGGAAATAATCCATCTTCCGCAGCAGCTTTAGCTGTTTGTCCAGTTACCATTGTCCATCCTGCCATTGCACCAGACACGTCTACAATTGCAATTACAGACATGATTATACCAGCAGTTTTGGAATGAAAGATATTTGCTAATACATCGGCAAACGGAGCACTAGATCCAGATAGTTGATGATTAGGGATAATTCCCATCATTACGGTACAGGTTGAGATGTAGATTGCTGAAGCAATTAATACTCCCAAAATTGTGGCCAATGGAATATTACGTTTAGGATTATTAACCACGGCAGCAGATACACAAGCAGATTCAACCCCAATAAATGCCCACATTATATTATTAAAAGAGGCGTTAATAGCATTAGCTGGTGTTTGATGCGATGCATTCCAACCTGCCATGAATGTATTATAATCAAACCAATGCCAGCCAAAGGTAGACACAAAGATTAATGGCACTAGTGCAACTATTAGAGCAGTTGATTGAACATAACCAACCATTTTCGCTCCACGAATATTAAGGGCGGTAAATAACCAGATAATTACAATTTGTGTAGCTGCACTGATCACAAGATTATTGAAAATTGGAAATATATTCCCAAGATAACCAACAATGATCGTTAACATGCTCACTAGCGCAATCCAATTTGCTAGTGAATACACAAAATTAGTCTGGTAACCAACAAAATCACCAAATGCTTCACGGGTGTAAGAGTAAGGTCCTGCACCATGAGGCATTATTGTTGCTAATTTAGCAAATACCAATGCTAGAGCAATAACACCAACTAATGCTACACCCCAACCAATTAAAGATATACCACCGATTCCTGCTAATGATGCTGGTAGCATATATACACCAGAACCTAACATGTTACTAGTTACCAAGAACATTGCGGCAAATAACCCGATTCGTGCTGTATTTTTTACTGCCTGCATAACCTAATATTCCCTATCAAATCTATACTTATAAAAAATTCATAAAACCATGACGGTATTATACATAATTTTAAGAGTATTTGTGGACTGTAAACGCTATGTTACAAGGATATTTATACTTTTAAAAGCAGCCTTATCACCGTATTTTATTTGAGGGTGACGCTTCAGGGTTTATCTATTGGAAAATGCGATGATAAAAGCTATTAGCTTTGAACAATTCATTATGTTGATTAGCTGGATTAGATTCTAATAATTAAACTAATTATGCTATAATAAAAGCTGGTATTTATTTTAGGTGATTAAGATGAAAAAATGTTTACTAATTTTATGTTCGCTGACAATTGGGAGCAGTTTTGCTAGTAGTGTGGTCGCGAATGTTGCGGAATCTGCAGCAATGGCAGATTGTTTAAAGACTAAAACTCAGCTTGAGTGTAATGCTATGGAAAAAGTAGGTTCAAAAGCAGTTCAGTCAGTAAAAACATCACAAACAGCCAATTAAAAAACTGGTTACTAACCAGTTTTTTAATTTATACAATACAAAAAACAACGTAGTTTATTATTTTATATTGTTAGCAAAAGCCGTTTGCACTTCTTGCATACTTGCATTAGTTTCGACTTTATGCGTAGGTTTAGCCAATAAAACTTCCAGTTGAGGTGCAATTGGTAGTACTTCACCAATAATTGGTTCGATAATGGTTTCAAATTTGCTTGGTGCCGCTGTTGCTGCAATAATCCATGGTTGATCAGCAGATAGTTCTTTGCGAGCAAAATAACCAGTTGCCGTGTGTGGACACACAACATAATTGAAACTATCTTTTACTTCTTTGATAATTTGACGAATTTGATCATCATTCACACTAAATGCTTGTACATTATGTGTGAATTGTTGCCAGTCATTATGGTGTAAGAATGCTAAGCGTTCAAAATTACTTGGATTACCAACATCCATTGCATTAGCAATAGTTGCTACACTTGCTTTTGGTTCAAATTTACCATTTCTAATGTAATCTGAGATTACACGATTAGCATTAGTAGCTAGCACGATTTCTCGAATAGGGAATCCCATCGCTTTTGCCCAGAATGCCGCAGTTGAATTACCAACATTTCCTGTTGGAATTATATAACCTGCTTTTGTACCATGCTGTAAGTAAAATTGCCAACTAGTGTATGCATAATATGTTAGCTGTGGTAATAGACGAGCAATATTAATACTATTTGCACTGCTTAAATGTGCGTGATCTGTCCACCAACTTTCATTAAAGGATTGCTTAACGATTTTTTGGCAATCATCAAAAGTCCCTTTAACTGCTACTGCTAAAATATTATCACCCCAACAAGTAATCTGTTGTTCTTGACGTTGTGATATTTGACCTTGTGGGAACATAACAACTACATTAACATTTGGTTTAGCGTGAAAAGCGCTCGCAACAGCAGATCCAGTATCACCCGAGGTTGCAACAATAATTGTAGTTTTACGCTCTTTTGATAATCTACTCATGCATTCAGCGAGAAAGCGCGCGCCAAAATCTTTAAATGATAGGGTTGGACCTTGGAATAATTCCATTACATAAGTCGTATCATTCAATTTCTCAATTGGCAATGGAAAATTAAATGCATTATGACAAATATCGGATAATTGTGGTGCTAATTCATCACCCTGAAAATACTCAGCCAATATTTTTGCGGCAAATTGTGGGTAACTTAAATTTTTATCCAATTCTTGCCAGTTAATTTGTGGGAAATATTCAGGGACAAACAATCCACCTTCTTCTGATAATCCTTGCAAGATTGCTTGGTTAACAGTCTTTTTGTTGTTTAAATCTCTTGTACTATGAAAGAACATATAACGAATTCCTACGGTTAATTAATAAGTTTATTTTTGAAAATTAGACATTTCACACTGAGCAGTTCCAGCTACTTGATTAGTTGTAACCGTCACACCTGCTGCTTGTAGCTTAGCTTGTAGTTCAGAAACTTGTTTAGCTAAATCAGCTGAATAACTAATGCTTAGTGATTTTATTCCTTTGCTTTGAACTTTTTGAGCTACTTTGCTATATGCTTGATCATTATTGAATGCAGAACAATCTTTTTCTACTGCAAATACTGAACTAGTCGCAATTACTAATAAACCACATAATATTTTTTTCATTTGAGTTTCTTTCATGAAAGATTAAATTATATAAGCACCATTTGGATTGATTGGTGATATCCATGTATCTGATTCAACGTTATGCTCTGCAAAAGCTTTCATCATTGCATCACGCACGATATTTGCTTGTTTCTTATTGGTTGCAAAAGCTAAAATACTTGGACCAGAACCAGATAATGTTGCTGTAATTGCACCTGCATCTAGTGCTGCGGATTTTACATCGTAGTAGCCAGTAACTAATTTAGCGCGCTGTGGTTCAATAATTAAATCTTGCATTGAACGGCGAAGTAATTCAATATCTTTAGTATAAAGTGCACAAATTGTTGCGGCTAATTCTGCTGATTGATGAACAAATTGTTTCATCTCTACGCTAGGGCTCAGGATACCACGGGCACTCTTTGTTTCTACTTGTAAATGAGGATGAACAATAACACAATATAATTCTGGATAGGGTAGATTGATTACTTCCATTGGATTGGTACTACGAATTAGCGTAATTCCACCAAAAATACATGGCGCAACATTATCAGCATGTTTACCACCAGATGCAATTTCTTCGCCATATAAAGCATATTCAACTAATTTCTCTTTGCTCACAGGAGTACTCAAAAAACCATTGAGTGCAACGACTGCAGCAACGGCTGAGGCGGCTGAACCACCCATGCCAGAACCCATAGCAATACCTTTATCAATTTGCATTGAAAACCCGCACTGAATGTTTAGGTCTTCACACATTTTGGTAACCGCATATGAAGCAGTATTTTTATTGGCTTCTAGAGGTAATCCAGTTATTGAGTTAATTTTCTCAATGACTATTTGTCCATCTGTACGTTTGGTTAGTGTAACTTTATCACCAACTGCATCTAGAGCTAAACCCATAATGTCAAAGCCGACACCTAAGTTAGCACTAGTTGCAGGAGCAAATGCAGTCACTTGATTAATATCTTGTTTTAACAACATTTGCAATCTCTTAGTATAAGTACGAAGTTAAACGGAGTAAATCTGCAAATACGCCAGCGGCAGTTACTTCAGCACCAGCACCAGGACCTTGGATAATCATTGGATGATCCGCATCATAGCGTTTAGTTTGGAATACTAAAATATTTGCTGTTGCTTTTAGTCCAGCTAAAGGGTGTGCTAATGATACTGATTGAATCGCAACACTAACTGAACCATCAGCATTAATTTTACCAACATAACATAATTTTTCATTTTTAGCATGAGCTTTAGCTGCCATATCCATAATTGGAGCATCAAATTCATGTAGACGTTCTAAAAACTCATCGGTTGAGCAATCTCGTAATGCTTCGGGTACCAAATTTGTAACATTGATATCAGCAAGCGACACATTATTACCTATTTCACGCGATAAGCAAACTAGTTTTCGTGCAACATCTTTACCTGATAAATCTTCACGAGGGTCTGGTTCAGTATAGCCCAATTTACGCGCCTCTTTCACGATTTCAGAGAATACACGTCCAGTACTTAATTCATTAAAGATATAACTTAATGTTCCAGATACAACACCTTCGATAGTTACGATTTCATCGCCTGTTTTGATAAGGTCTTGTAATGTAGTGATAACTGGCAAGCCTGCGCATACTGTCGCTTCATAAAGATAGTGAACACCAATTTTATTTGCCGCTTGTTTAATTTGTTGATAGTAACTAATTTCACCAGAATTAGCATGTTTATTTGGTGTGATAACATTAAATCCTTCATGGAAGAAGTTAATATATTCTTTTGCTAATGCCGTGCTTGCAGTACAATCAATTATTACTGAATGAGGAATATCTTCACTGCGTAAGAATTCTTTAAATTCTGCCAAGTTTGCGGCATGTGAACTACTTGCTAATTGAGCACGCCAATCGCCCGCTAATGCATTTTCGCTTAATAGCATATTATTACTATTCATAATACCACGTACTTGGATATCTACTGAGTAGCGGTCTTTAATTTTTTGACTGGCACTATCAATTTGATCTAATAAAGTAGCGCCAATTCCACCTGGACCTATCAAACCAACTGAAATCACCCGATCAGATAAGTAGAAACCTGAATGCGCTGCTTGAAGAGCTTTACTAATGTCTTTACGTTCAATTACTACTGAGATATTGCGTTCTGATGAACCTTGCGCAATCGCACGAATATTAATTGCAGCTTTTGCTAATGTATCAAAGAATTTACCAGCAACCCCAGGGTTACCAATCATGCCATCACCAACTGCGGCTAAAATAGCACATTCAGTATCAGCTGTTATTTTATTAATTTGACGAGCTTCAATTTCAAAACGTAATGATGTATTTAATGCTTCTAGCGCAACTTTTACTGATGATTTAGCAATTGCAAAACACAGTGATTGTTCAGAACTAGCCTGAGAAATTAAGATAACTGATACGTTACAACTTTGCATAATATGGAAAATACGTGCAGCAATTCCCGATACGCCAGCCATACCCGCACCCTCAATATTAACTAGGGCGATATCATCAACATAGGTTAAACCTTTGATGATATGTTTAGATGGGCGTGATTCATTTGTAATCAATGTGCCTGGAGCTGTAGGGTTGTAACTATCTTTGATATATAGTGGAATATCTGCATGTTGTACTGGCGCAATTGTCATTGGATGTAATACGCTAGCACCGAAATAAGCTAATTCAAGAGCTTCTTTGTATGATAAATGTTCAATGCAAAAAGCTGATTTTACTTTTGCAGGATGAGCTGAGTAAATACCATCAACGTCAGTCCAAATGATTAATTCCACCGCTTGTAATAAGCGGGCGAAAATAGCACCAGAGAAATCACTACCATTGCGACCTAGTGTGGTACGTTTACCTTCAGGAGTTGATGATATAAAGCCAGTAATTACTAGTTTAGTGAATTGCTTATCTGCAAAGTATTCACGCATTGCAGCTTCACTACGTTCCCAATCAATACATACCAAGCCATCTTTACGATATGAAGTAAGTACTTTGCTTGCATCTAAATATAATGTTGGTTGATCTACATTGAGGTATGCGGCTAAAATTTGTGCCGACCATTGCTCACCGTAACCAAGGATGTAATCTTGTATTTCTGTTGCATATGTACCAATGCGGCATACGGTATCAAAAATATGTGCAATTGTATGGAAATCGTTTTTTAATACTTCATGTAGACTTTGCACTGCAGATTCAGGTAAAAGATCATCAATAATTTGATGATGAAATAATTCTAATGTAGTTAAATCTTGTTGCCATGCTTGACCATCACGAGCTGCATCGAGCATGTTTTGTAATTTGGTTGTCGTTCCTTTAGTTGCTGATACAACAACGACATCATTATCACCAGTTAAGATCTTTTTTACTTCTTTAAAACGACTAGCATCTGCTACGCTTGAACCGCCAAATTTGTGGACGGTATAATGATTCTTAGCTAATTCCACGGTTAAATCACTCCTTAATTTCTTAGTAAGCCAATCTTGATTGTCTAATGCTGAATTATATGATTGGTTAGTAAAATGTAGTATTTTATTATGATAAAAAGTTCATCATTATATCATTTTATGTTAAATGGTTGAGATAAAAAAGCACTAAAATATTGCATTGCAGCATTTTTTTGATAAAAAGTGGCTCTTGCGGAGTGTTTTCATTAAATAAGCAACTGTAATTGTATTATAATGATGGACTATTAAAATTGTAGAGTATTCAAATTTATGTCGATTCTGTGAGTGGTAAGTGAATACTTGGCGTGTGAAACACGCATTAGATGATATTAAAAGGATATGTGATGTTTAGAGTGTTTAATTTTGCTGCGGGTCCTGCGATGTTGCCAGAGACAGTGTTGTTACGTGCACAACAAGAATTATTAAATTGGCAAGATTCTGGTACTTCAATTTTGGAAATCGGACATCGTACAAGTGTATTTCAAGATATGTTAGCCAAGTTGGAAGGTAAATTACGTACCTTGATGAATATTCCAACTAATTATAAAGTATTATTTTTATCTGGCGGAGCACAAGGGCACTTTAGTTTTATTCCCATGAATTTGACAGGTAAAAATCGCGATGTTGATTATATCGTATCAGGTATTTGGTCTGAACGTGCTGCTAAGTATGCAAAACGCTATGCAAATGTTAATATAGTTACAACGGCAACCTTAACTGGTGTACCTGATTCAAGTACATGGAATTTGAATCCAAACGCAGCATATGTTTACTACTGTCCAAATGAGACAATTAATGGTTTGCAAATTCATGACATTCCAGAGGTTGGTAATGTTCCATTAGTCGGAGATTTTACTTCTTCAATCTTATCTTCTCATGTAGATGTAAGTAAGTTTGGTTTGATTTTTGCTTCAGCACAGAAAAATCTGGGGATCGCTGGAATTACATTGTTAATTATTCGTGATGATTTGTTAGATCAAGCACAAGAATGTACGCCTGAAATCTTCAATTATAAAATTCAAGTGGAACAAAATTCATTGTTAAATACGATTCCAACAGTTCCTGTTTATATTATGGATTTAATGGTTGATTGGATCGTAAATGAGCAAGGCGGTTTAGATGGGATTAGTGCCAGCAATCAACGGAAGATTAATAAACTTTACGCTTGTATTGATAATAGTAATGGTTTTTATCGTAATGATATTGAACCTAAATATCGTTCATTGATGAATGTTCCATTTAATCTGCAAAATAATGATCATCTTAAATACTTCTTAGCCGAAGCTGGACAAAATGGTCTTGCGTATTTGAATGGGCATAAGTTAGTTGGTGGTGCTCGTGCGAGTGTATATAATGCGATGCCAGAAGAAGGGGTGGATAAATTGGTTGAATTTATGCAGCACTTTGCAGCAAAATATGCAGGCTAATCGTATGCAACCACAAGTAGAATCAAATCAAGGATTACACGGGGTAGTTAGTTTATTTGCAACTATTCTTAAAAAAAATGGTTTTCGGGGTGATTTTCAGCTAGATGTACCAACGCGCTTAGTTAATGCGACAGATAATAGTATCTATGAGGTGATGCCATTAGCTGTTGCTATGCCTTTTGATGGTAATGATGTCGCAATTATGTTGCAACTAGCCAATAAAGAACCCTTTAAGCAGATTTATTTCTGCGCGCGTGGTGGCGGCACTGGTACTAATGGTCAATCGTTAACTAATGGTGTTGTGATTGATTTTAGCCGTTATATGACACGTGTAATTGAATTTGATCCTGTTGCACAAACAATTGTAGTTGAACCAGGTGTGATTCTGAGTGATTTGAATCGGATGTTAGCAAAGCATGGTTTATTTTTTGCTCCTAATGTCTCTACTGCGGATCGCGCAACTATTGGTGGTATGATTGCAACCGATGCTGCGGGTAAAGGGTCATTAATCTATGGTAAGACGGCGGATCACCTATTGGGTTTACAGGTGTATGTAGCAGATGGTCAGTTGATAGATACCTTAACCGCTAATGAATCATTGCCGTATCGTGATGAGGTTATTGAACTTTTAGAGCCGATACAAGAGGAAATTAAGCAACAATTTCCGCCATTAAAACGTCCATTATCTGGCTATAACATTAAACAATGTTATGAGAATAAACAGTTTAGTCTGGAACGTCTTATTGCGGGTTCTGAGGGGACATTAGGTTTAGTAACAGCCGCTAAATTAAACCTCTTACCAATCCCTAAATTTAAAACCTTAATGGTTGTGCATTATCATAGCTTTGTAGAAGCGTTACGAGATGCTCAATTTTTAATTAAGTTTTTACCTTTAGCGATTGAGGCAGTCGATGAAAAAGTTCAACAAAGTGCACAAACTTTACCGAATTGGGCGCAGTTAGCCAAAATTTTACAAAGCGAAAATCAGAGCTATATTTCAAACTTCGTTGAATTTGTTGCTGATTCCCAAGAAGAATTAGAGACCAAGATTAGTCAGGTTGAAGCGGCATTAATTAAGCGTGGTTCAAAATTTGTTACCGTCCGTGATAATGGACAAATTAATCAATTATGGTCAATTCGTTCATTAGCCGTTGGTCTGGTTGCGAAATTACCAGGAACGCGTAAACCAATTGCATTTGTTGAAGATGCGATTGTGCCACCTGAGAATTTGGCTGACTTTGTTGCAGACTTACAGACTAAATTAGATGAGCAGAACTTTACTTATGCGATGTATGGTCATGTCGATGTTGGTTGTATCCACGTCCGTCCTGCTTTGGATATGCAAGATCCAAATGATCGCGCGCATATCCGCCCAATAACGGAGCAGGTTATAGCATTATTGGACAAGTATAATGGTATCTTATGGGGCGAACATGGTAAAGGGTATCGTGGCGAATTTGTACCGCATGTTTTTGGACCTAAGTTATACAATGTATTGTGTCAAATTAAAGCATTATTTGATCCGCAAAATCGTTTGAACCCTGGTAAATTAACCGCACCTAGTCCAGAAATCAAACTACAACGAATTGAATTAGTGGCTATGCGCGGTGAGCTTGATGAGAAAGTTGCGGCGAGTGATCAAGAGTACTTTGCGCCAGCAATGTTATGTAATGGTAACGGTGCATGCTTTAATCAAGATCCCAGCAATGTTATGTGTCCATCTTATAAAGTTACTAAAAGTCGCCTACATTCGCCAAAAGGGCGGGCGATGTTGGTTAAAGAGTGGTTACGCGCAAAAAATAATCGTGATGAGATAGCAGAAAAACAACGGGCAGAAGATGCATTTAGTGCGCTAGCTGGTTGTTTAGGTTGTAAAGCATGTGTTGGCAAGTGTCCTACGCAAGTAAGTATTCCTGAAATCAGGAGCAAATTCTTGGATGCATACTATGCTAAATATAAATCACGTAGGCTAAGAGATATAGTTTTAGGTCGTGTTGAAAAACTATTACCATTAGCCGCGAAAGTACCTCCAATTTGGAATACTGTAGCTAAATATGACTTAATGGATAAGTTTGGTTTAACTAATTTACCTGTGATTCCGCGTGGTGAATCATTGCACAGTTATCTCAAACGTAAGCAAATAATGTATTATGATGGTAATGTAAACTTATTACCTGACAATAGTATAGTTATTTTTACCGATGTGTTTACTGGGTTTTTGGATAATCGAGTTGTTGTTGCATTAATTGAGGTAATTAGAAAACTAGATTTAATTCCTTACGTAATCGCACCACAAGATAGTGGTAAAGGTCTAATTTGGGGTGGGTTTATTAGCGAGTTTAAAGCTAATAGTCAAAAACTAATAGAGCTTACTGAGCCATTATTTAAAAATAACATCCCTGTAGTTGGTTTAGAAAATACCATTACAACCTTGTTTAAGGATGAGATTCCTAAATTTGCAGGACGCTTATCTGGCAAGATGATCTCGATTGCAGATTTGCTTGCGGGTAATCTGGAAGCATTAGCGCAGTGGAAACCAGAACCGATAACCGTTAAATATCGCCTATTGCCTCATTGTACCGAGCAAGCACTATTACCTAGTGATGGTATCAATTGGCAAAAAATATTTAGCACACTTGGCGTTAACCTAGAAGTTAAAAATTTAGGTTGTTGTGGTATGGCAGGTACCTATGGGCATTTGACTGAGAATATTGATAATTCTGCTAAATTATTTAAAACTAATTGGCAAGAAACGATCAGTGATGCAAGTAGAATTAACTTAGCAAGTGGATTCTCTTGTCGATCACAAACTAGTAAGTTGGCTGAAGTACAGTTGTTGCATCCAATTGAAATTATTAATTCATTAATGACAGTAAGAAATTAACAGATATTATTGTCAATAAACATTTTATACAGATTACTTTTCTGAGGTGAATAAGTGGAAAATAAATTTTTAATCGTTGATTTTGATAGTACTTTTGTACAAGTTGAGGCTTTAGATGAGTTAGCCGCCATTGCATTGGCAGATGATGCCAATAGTGATGTTGTAGTTGAAAAAATTCGTCAAATTACTTCACAAGGTATGGATGGTAAAATTTCACTAAGTGATAGTTTATCAAGTCGGATTAAACTGCTACAAGCGAATAAGAAACATATTGAACAATTAGTACAAGTGTTAAAAACTAAAGTAACACCATCATTCCGTCGTAATAAAGCGTTCTTTGAACAATTTGCAGATAATGTATATATAGTATCAAGTGGATTTAAAGAATATATTGCTCCTGTGGTGAGTGAATATGGTATTTCTGAAGATCATATTTTTGCAAACACTTTTACTTATGATGAGCAAGGTAATGTTACGGGTCTAGATTCTAATAATCTATTATGCCAAGACCAAGGTAAGGTAATGGTTGTAAACATGCTTGGTTTACGTGGTGAAATTTGGGCCGTTGGTGATGGTATTACTGATTATGAAATTCGTAAATATAATGCAGCAAGTAAATTTTATGCTTTTACTGAAAATGTGCATCGTCCAGCGGTAACTGTTCATGCTGATGTTGTGATTCAAAGTTTAGACGAATTTTTATATATGCATGATTTTCCACGTGCTATTTCGTACCCACGTAATCGTATCAAAATCTTGTTATTAGAAAATGTACATCCAAATGGTATCAAGATGCTTCAACATGAAGGCTATAGCGTTGAAGTAATGAAAGGTGCGCTAAACGAAGAAGAATTATGTGAAAAAATCAAAGGTGTTAGTATCTTAGGTATTCGTTCTAAAACTACGGTATCGAAAAAAGTACTTGATGCTGCTGATCGTTTAGTTGCAATTGGTTGCTTCTGTATTGGTACTAATCAAGTAGATTTAAATTATGCTACAGAAAAAGGCGTATGTGTTTTTAATGCTCCATATAGTAATACACGTAGTGTAGTAGAGCAAGTTTTGGGTAGTATCATTGTTTTAATTCGTAAGATAGTTGAAAAGAATACATTATTACAAGCGGGTAAATGGGATAAGGCTGCGAATGATTGTTTTGAAATTCGTGGTAAAAAATTGGGTATTATTGGTTATGGTAATATTGGTTCTCAATTATCGGTATTGGCTGAATCATTAGGAATGCAAGTTTATTACTATGATTTAACTGAAAAATTACAATTAGGTAATGCTCGGAAGGTTGATACTTTAGATGAATTATTATCTGAAGTAGATATTGTTTCATTGCATGTCGATGGACGTAAGAGCAATGCCAATATCATTGGAGCAGAAGAATTCGCGAAGATGAAAGATAAAGTAATTTTTATCAATCTAAGTCGTGGACATGTGGTAGATATTGATGCTATGGTTGATGCATTAAAATCTGGTAAGATTTTGGGCGCTGCTGTAGATGTTTTCCCATCCGAACCTAAGAATAATAATGAAGAGTTTATTAGTCCATTGCGTGGCTTCAATAATGTTATTTTAACTCCACACATTGGTGGTAGTACTGAAGAAGCTCAATTAAATATTGGTGAATTCGTTGCACGCCGTATCATTAATTATGTAAATGGTGGCGATTCGACACAAAGCGTTAACTTACCTAATATTCAGTTACCTGAATTGCGTAGAGCTCATCGCTTGATTCATTTACATAAAAATGTTCCAGGCGTATTGGCGCAAATCAATAACGTGCTTGCACAATGTAATGCTAATATTTTAGGACAGTATTTGAAAACTAATGAACAGGTTGGTTATGTAATTAGTGATATTGATGTAGAATATGATAAAGAAGTAATTAATGGATTGAAACAAATTCCAGGGACATTACGTTCGCGAGTTCTATACTAATTAAAAAAGGGTGGCAAATGCCACCTTTTTTAACTATTTAATAATAGATTAACGTAATTTTCTACACCTTCTTCCAACGGCAAAAATGCTTGTTTATATTTACCATCATTGATTAGATTATTATTGTCAGATTGTGTGAAACATTGATACTTATCAGCCAAATCACCAGGGAATGGGATATATTCAATAATACCTTGTGTAATTGCAGTCTGTAGATCCAGTGGTGCATAACCTTCAGCTTTGCGGCATGCGTTTATTGTTGCCAATGATAAATCGTTAAACGGTCGTGCTTTTCCAGTACCACAATTAAATATACCAGATATTTCATGTGGGCTTTGCGTATGATTTTCAAAGAAATGCATATTCACTTTTACTACATCT
Organism: Pseudomonadota bacterium; assembly: GCA_003962985.1. Classification (GTDB taxonomy): domain Bacteria; phylum Pseudomonadota; class Gammaproteobacteria; order Burkholderiales; family UBA11063; genus Aquella. The sequence goes on from RXKA01000004.1 coordinate 47,419, forward strand.
TCAATAGAAATAAAATCACGTGATTGTTCACCATTTCCATAACCTTGGCAGCCTTCAAATAGCTTAACACAACCATGCTCTTGATATTGGCGGAAGTGATGTAGTACTACTGATGCCATTCTTCCTTTATGAAATTCACGGTAACCATAAACATTGAAGTATTTGAGACCAACAACAGGGGCGCGTAATCCCGCAGAAAAATAACGGCGCACAGTTTGGTCAAATAACATTTTTGAATAACCATAAACATTCAATGGAACTTCATTTTCACGCTCTTCAATAAAAACAGGGCTTGCACCATAGGTCGCTGCTGATGACGCATAGACGAACGGAACTTCATTTTTTTGTGCGTATTCGAGTAATAAACATGAATATTCATAATTATTACGCATCATATAGCGTCCATCTGCTTCTACGGTAGCTGAACATGCACCCTGATGGAATATATAATCAACTTGGTTATCATATTCACCATTTACAATAGCTTGAATAAAATCTTCTTTATCAACAAAGTCTAGAATGTCTAAATCAGCTAAATTGCGTGCTTTATTACCATTAGTCAAATTATCAACGGCGATAATATCATAATGTCCACGACGATTCAATTCTTGAATTATATTTGCACCGATGAATCCTGCGGCGCCAGTCACTACGATTAACATATCAATGTCCTTACTACTTATAAATGTTTAGATATATGCTCAATTAATTCCTGTTTATTAACAGTTGCAGTGCCTAGTTTAGCTACCACTACACCAGCGGCAAAATTGGCTATTTGTACTGCTTCTTGAATGTTGCAACCATTAGCTAAAGTTAAGCCTAGAGTTGCAATTACGGTATCACCTGCACCAGATACGTCATAGACTTCTTGGGCAAAAGTTGGATAATTGTAGCTGTTATCAGCAAAAAGCGTCATTCCTTCCTCGCTTCTGGTTACCAACAAGTAAGCTAAATCCAATTCTTGCATTAGCTTTTGGGCTTTACTCTGTAATTCATTTTCATCACGCCATGATCCGACTGCATCGCGCATTTCACTGCGATTGGGAGTTATTAATGTTGCATGACGATATTTACTATAATCACTACCTTTAGGGTCAACTAAAATTTTTTTATTATGTTTACGCGCAATTTCAATCATTTGAATTGTATGACTTAAACCACCTTTACCATAATCAGATAATATAACGACCTCATAATCTTCAATAATGGCGGTATACTGCTCCATAACTTTGGCAAGAATTTCGTGTGATGGCTGTTCTTCAAAATCAATACGTAATAATTGTTGATTTTTAGCTAGGACACGAAGTTTGACGATGGTACTAATTGTTTCATCGCGTTGGAAAAGAGTATTGACTTTTTCTGTTGCCAAAAGTTTTTCTAAACAAAGCGCAGGTTCATCCGTACCAACTACTGATAGCAAGGTTACATCGCCACCTAAACTTGCAATATTTCGTGCTACATTCGCAGCACCACCAGGACGATCTTCAATTTTATCTATTTTGGCAATCGGTACTGGTGCTTCTGGTGAGATGCGATTTACATCGCCAAACCAGTATCTATCCAGCATAACATCCCCAACGACCAAGACTTTTTTTTGGGATAAATCATTTTGTAGAAAATTTAGGTGAGTTTTATTTAACACAATCTTTTCCTTAACTGTATATGCAACGGTATTATACCATGGGTTATGTTATAATTATTAGCCAAAACAATTATGAAAGTCACTCTAACAATGATTCTAACTGCCAATGAAATTACACAGCAATTACAAATTAATCATGATAGAAAAAAGCTCTTTGTTTTTGATTTGGATGGTACAATCATTTATAATGGTAATCGTCTGGAACATGGATTTGAGAGTGTGTTGTGTGAGATTGTTGCAGCAGGGCATGACCTTTATTTTGCGACAGGTCGCTCGTATCGTGATTATCGTCCGATGTTACCCAAATGGTGCCATGATTTACCTGCGGTGGTATTTGGTGGAGGCATGGTTGTAAATAAGAATCAGGTTGTTCATCAACGTTTTTTACAAAGTGAGAAATTAGCCGAATTGGTACAATTTCTTGAAGATCATCATGTCTGTTATTTAATTGATGGACGTAATGAGTATTATCATTCAGTAACTGAAAGTTGGATTTTAACTGATATTATTCGCATTAGTGGTCAACATCCTAGTCATAGTTTAGATAATATTCTCGCCGATGGTGCATATAAAATTTTGATTTTGGATTCTGAGTGGAAAAACTATTGTGAGCGCTTTGCGCTTGAGCATGATTGGGAGTTGAAATTCCATTCATATAATCAATGTTTTGACTTAATGCCAAAAAATGTTAATAAATATGATGGGTTGCAATACTTGGATCTCCCCAATTCTGAAGACGTATTTATTTTTGGTAATGATCATAATGATTTGGAACTAATGCAAAATTTTGAGAATAATATTTTATTTGGTGAATGCCATGAGTTGTTACCATTGGCAAAGGTTAGAATCGCCTATGATGAAGATTTATTAGCTAATTTTGAACAGGTTGTTAACTGTATATTAAAAAAATGTTAAAATATACAGTTATACTCGGATAGTCATGGCTAGGTGAATTGATTATAAATGAAAATTATAGAATTAACGTATTTAGTTTAGCCACAAAATTATAAGGAATATAGAAAAATGTTGGATACTAATTTATTGCGCAATGACTTGGATAATGTTGCAGCACGCTTGGCGATAAAAAAATTTAATTTTAATAAAGAGCTTTTTTTAGGCTTAGAAGAACAACGTAAAACACTACAAATAAAAATGGAAGAACTACAAGCTAAACGTAATTCGGCATCTAAACAAATTGGGATTTTGAAGTCTAAAGGTGAAGATACTAGCGTAATCATGGCTGAAGTTGCGGGTCTTGGTGAAGAATTAAAGAATGCTGAAGCAGAATTTAACGACGTAGCTACTCAATTGAATAATTACTTAGCAACTGTACCAAATTTACCTGATGAGTCAGTTCCTGTTGGTTTAGATGAAACTGCCAACGTTGAAGTACGTCGAGTTGGTGTACCGCGTGATTTTGATTTCCAAGTGAAAGACCATGTGGATCTTGGTGTGGATTTAGATCGTGGCGTAGATTTTGAAGCAGGAGCTAAAGTTGCGGGTAGTCGTTTTGCTTTCTTACGCGGCAAGATTGCTAAGTTACATCGTGCACTGGCGCAATTTATGCTAAATTTGCATACTGAAGAACATGGTTATACTGAGATTTATTCACCATATATGGCAAATGCAAAAGCATTATTTGGTACAGGTCAGTTACCTAAATTTGAAGAAGATTTATTCAAAACTAAGCGTGGTGATGATGACATGTATCTAATTCCTACTTCAGAAGTATCAGTTACTAATATGGCAGCAGGTGATTTATATAAAGAAGATGAATTACCATTCAAATTTGCTTGTCATTCACCGTGCTTTAGAAGTGAAGCTGGTGCTTATGGACGCGATACGAAGGGGTTAATTCGTATGCACCAGTTTGATAAAGTTGAGATGGTAAATATTGCTCATCCAGATAAATCTTTTGAAGCATTGGAACAAATGGTTCAATGTGCGGAGAATGTATTAAAAGCACTTAAATTACCATATCGTGTTATTACTTTGTGTGGTGGTGACATGGGGTTTGGTGCTGCTAAAACTTATGATTTAGAAGTTTGGGTTCCATCACAAAATACTTACCGTGAAATTTCTTCTTGTTCAAATATGACTGATTTCCAAGCGCGTCGGATACAAGCTAGATTTAAAGATGCTAATGGTAAGAATCGTTTAGTTCATACGTTGAATGGGTCAGGTTTAGCGGTTGGGCGTGCTTTGGTGGCGGTGATTGAAAACTATCAAAATGCAGATGGTTCTATTACTGTTCCAGAGGTTTTACGTCCGTATATGGGTTGTGATATTATTAAATAAATTTAATTATTATATGGTGCTAGTTGATTCTCTACTGGCATCATACCTACACAAATAAAAATGAAAAAAAACTTATCTATTACTTTATTGACATGTTTATGTGCAATTGCTTTGGTGAATTGTTCCAAGGAAAATAGTAAACCAAAAGCCCATAGTGCAAATCTATCCGTACGTGATACATTACGTATTGATATTGGTAATGAACCAGCTTCGTTAGATCCTGAAGCTAATTCTGATAATTCAGCAGCTCGAGTACAAAGTGATTTATTTGCTCAGTTAGTTGATTATGATCAACAAGGGAGATTAATTCCTGGTTTAGCTGAATCATGGAATATTAGTCCAGATGGTAAGACGTACACCTTTCATCTGCGCCCAAATCTTAAATTTTCTGATGGTAGTCCAATTACGGCACATGATTTTGTCTTTTCGTGGCGACGTTTAGTTGCGCCCAAAACCAGTGCGACTTATAATTTTTTATTAAACGATGTCATAAATGCAGAATCAATTGTTAAAGGCGAGTTAGAACCATCTGCTCTTGGTGTTGTGGCACTTGATGAGCGTACTTTTGTAGTTAGGCTGAATTCACCAGATAAAGCACTATTAGAGAAATGTTCAATGACACCGCTAACAGTAGTATCAGAGAAGAGCTTAACTAAGTATCAAGAGCTATGGACACAACCAGAGTACATGGTAACCTCTGGTGCATATAAATTACAATCACATGTGGTTAATGGTTCGATTCGGGTTAGTAAAAATCCGTATTTTTATGCTGAATCTACGGTTAGTATTCCAAATGTAGTTTATTTTCCTTATGTGGATCTCAATTCTTCAATTGCGGCATATAAAAGTGGTGATTTGGATATGACGTTTATATCTGTACCGATTGATCAATTTGCACAATTAAAGGCGGAATTTCCTAACGAGTTACATTCTGTGCGTTTGGAAGGAATGTATTATTATACGTTTAATACTTCATTAGAGAAGTTTCAAGATATTCGGGTGCGTCAGGCATTGTCAATGGTTATTGACCGAGAAATGTTAACTAACCAATTATTAAATATGGGACAAACACCGCTTTATTCGACAGTTACAGCGACTATTGAAGGTGGTAAATATAAAGATGTCAAATATAATTGGGCGAGTTTGAGTTTGGAACAACGTATAGCGAAAGCGAAAAAGCTTTATCAAGAAGCGGGGTATAGTGAGAGTAATCCGCTGAAAATTACCTTATTATCCAATGGTGATGATTTACATAAAAAAATCGCTATGATACTAATTCACATGTGGAAGAATAATCTTGGTGTTGATGCAACTTTCAAAAATGTTGACTGGAAAACTTTTATTCAGTCACGCTATTTAGGTAATTTTGAGTTAGCCCGTGGTGGTTGGACTGGTGACTATAATTCTGTTACTGCTTATACTCCATTGTATGAATGTGATGGGAGACAAAATTTAAGTTTTTATTGTGATAAGCAATATGATAAATTAATATCTGAAGCTAATTTGGAATTAAATCCACAAAAAGAACAACGCCTATATACCATGGCATTAAATCAAGCATTGAATGATTATATGACAATACCTCTTTTTCAATATTCATATCAACGTTTAGTTAAACCATATATTACTAACTATCAAATAGAGAGTAATACGAGCGATCATGTGCAATCAAAATGGTTACGTTTTGCCTACTAATTGCCTATTTATTAAACAAATCTTGATTCTCTAAATAAA
>RXKA01000102.1 GCA_003962985.1 Pseudomonadota bacterium
TGACGTTTGAATGCTTTAGAACGTTTGATGCCACCGCTACCTTGAACGATAAAGCGTTTTTTTGCACCAGACTTTGATTTCATTTTAGGCATAATTGCACCTTATATAAATCGCAGTTGTAATTCAAACAGTAGGTGCTTACTTCCGTAAGTCTTATGGAACCATACTATTCACCAAAGGACAAGATTATACCATAATCTATTTAGATTATCTTACTTTTTATTTTATCACCATTCTCAACACAAATCTGTAGTATAAATAATTCTTTATATTCCATAATAATCTATTAAATGACCACCATGAACGCAAAATTTGTTTATTAAGTTTAATCAGTTTGCTTATTTTGCTCTTCCCTCGATGACCAATATTACTTTCCATGCCATAGTCATGTTCTACTAAATAAGGCAAATAACCATAAATTGTTAACTTATGCGCAAAATCATTATCCATTGCATCATCAATTGGCATACACATATTTTTTAAGTATTCTAAATACTGCTTAGCTGAGTGCGGTTTAATAATGTATCCCTGTGTTCCATGTGGATGCTTCATGTAGCGTATAAACGGTATACCACAATCACGAATCTTATAAAAAGGCTTCGGAAACAGGCCGCTAATTCTTAGTAAATCAAATTTCAGATTATTAATATTATCGTCAATACGCATCAAAAATTCTTTGAGTTCAGGTTTAATCAATAAATCATCTTCCAGAACCAAGACTGCTTGATTTAGCTCTACTGCTCTTTGACATGCTAATTGATGAGATTTATAACAACCAATTTCTCCAATAGTTAAATCAGTTCCCCAGTATTTTTGTCGCCATTGCTTTAAATAGTATGGTTCATCATACATAGCTGTCGTACCACGAATAGCATCAAGAAACTCAAACTCTAGACCTAAGCTATCAAGCTGTTCTTTAATTCTTATGCGTCGATCTATCGCATCTGGCAATGAGATCACAATTATTTTCATATTTTAATTCCTTGGAAAATTTACTGCTAGTGCATTCCTAAAGTTAGTGAGTGAATATCTGTCTGCAAATTTATCAAGACTAGCTGCAAATTGTTCTGTTTTGATATTTGACAACTCATCTAACGTAGATGTTAAGCTATCAATACTCTGATCTTGAAAACAAACCCCTAAATTGTAATTAGTAACATTTCGCCCTATTAAGTGAAAGTTACTCGCAATTACAGGTTTAACAAATTTAGCCGCCTTAGATAATAAATTTGATGAGCCATAATGACTAAGATATGGTAGTGTAACCCAAGTACAATTCTCAAATAGCCACCGCTCTTCAGACTCAGTCACGTAACGGTCGATCAAAGTAAGAACACCTTTTTCAACTAAAGATTGTGCCAAGGTTAAAACTTCATGATCAACTTGCTTCCCTGCTAACCAAATATGAATTTTATTATTTTTTGTATTAGATAATGCATTAAGCAATAATAAAGTACCCTTACGTTTATCTCCAACTCCATACTGTAACAAATGAATTTTTTGTCTATCAACACTGACGATTTCCTTTGGCTGAGTCGACTCAGCAGAAATACACCATGGATCTGGAATAAAACTACATGCTACTGTACCTTTTTCTTGAATACGACTGACAACACTAGGATCTAACAACCATAAATGCTTTACAAACCCAGATTTAATAATTACATTACATCCGTAGCTCTTCCACAAATTTGAGAAGCCGCGCTGGCTTGGATCTAGTGGACGAGGTCGGTGGTAGATTGCTGAAATTTTGCCTCGTAATGTCTTTGGCGGTAGCAAACCAAATGTAGCCTTACGAAACACATTTGACGCTATCGTATCAAAATTATTAAACAAAACCTCATCGCAATGATGATGGTTAAAGACCATAACTAAATCTTGCCAGTAAACACTTAATGACTGCTTCTTATCATATCTAGATGGCAAAATAGTAACTTTATTAGAAAATGCTATATCAAGAATAGACAATCGACGAGATACCTCATTCACATTATTATTCACAAGCATAATAACATTATAACCAAACTCAAATAATGAATTAGCAACTAAATACAACCATAAAACATGATGCCCTTCTATTTGGGTATCAACTACCAGAATAGTTTTCTTACTCATCTTCTTTATCCATTAGGCAAGGAGTATTTTTAACTTGATGTTCTAACAGCATATTATAACGGAAGAATGTACTATATGCTTGTTGTAATGCGATGATAAACCCAGGATAACCATCTAAAAATCCACGCTTAATAAAATAACCTCTAAAAAACTTCCAAAATGTACGAATAATAGTACCTGCATAACTAAATTTCTTCTTACCTAAATTGGCGGTTATAAAATAACGAGTAAATGTTTCATTCTTAGTTAAAAATAAATACATTGTTGGGAAGCTATAATGCAATAAGTTTGCTTGAGAATAAAGAATCTTGCCTTTAACTTCCAAGCGTTCGTGCAAAAAATCTCCTTTAAAAGAAGACAACTCTCTTCTAAATAAACGAATTACCCGATCTGGATACCAATCACCATGCTTAATCCAGCGATCTAATAGCCACGTCTTACGCTTAAAACTAACGCCAGCAATCTTTGGATCTTCTTGATTAATTATCTGGCATATTTCACGATAAGCTTTAGGTGTAACCATCTCATCCGCATCGATACTAAAAATCCAAGAAAATTTAGCATAAGAGATGGCACGATTCTTTTGCACTACAAACCCCTGCCAATCATGTTCATAAACTTGTGCACCATTTGCTAATAGCACCTCTTGGGTATTATCTGAACAATCATTAATTACCGCAACAATTTCCCCTGCCCACAGCTTTACTGAATCAAGGCAACGTTGCAATACCGCTGCTTCATTTCTTGCAATAATAATTACACTGACAGGTAACTTATTAATCATCTATATTACTTTCAAAAGTTTGAAATATTCTATTTATTTCTTGAGATACTTCCTTAGGGGTGATACTATTAACATCTAAATCTTGCGAACATACTAGATATTTCCTGTCTGTCCATGGGCACCATGTTTTAATTTTATTTGGAGCATAAATACCGATCACATAGCAATCTAAGCCAGCTGCCAAATGAGTTAAACCACCATCAACACCTACATAGCAGATGCAAAGACTAATCACTCTCGCAACTTGATAAATATCACCACTAAAAATCCTTATATTATGTCCATTACAGTTAATCAATAATTGATTAGCACGATCTAGGTCTTCTTTAGTAGCAATAAGCACAATATTAATATCTTTATTGAGATCATTTATAATCTCAGTCAAATTCTCGACAGACAAAACTCGACCACTCTCAACACGCCCTGAAATATTGATACACACCGAATTGGTTGCAACCTGAAATAAATTTGTATCTATGGACTTTGGAATAAAAAATTTACTAATTCTTAGAGGAGATAAATTGGACTTAAAAACAAAGTTAAGTAAATTATATGTATTTACCACCTCATGAAGTGAAGTATCATACTCCATAAATGAATAACGCGTCCCAAATAAACGCAAAATGCAAAATAAATTTGCCTTAAATTTTTTACGCCCAAGTCTAAAACCAAATACTCGCTTAGATTTAATTTTATCAATATATTTATAAGTACGTAAATCACGATTAAACACAATAATTAAATCATAGCAGATAGAGAAATCAAAAACTTGCTTGAAGTCTGTTGAAACAACTTTATCATCAGCTCGATGGTTAATGAAATATTTATTTTCTATATATGGATTATATTCAAAGGCTACCTTATTATATTGTGTCGCTAAAACATCAATCACTACATCTTTACGCAGCGATTTTATAGACTCAATAGCGCCATTAATTAAAATCGCATCGCCCATAAAATCAGTACGAACTACAAGTATACGCATAATCACCTTAATCATTCATTGTTTGAAAATTTTTACGCATCAATAACTATATCTTGTTTAAACATTGGTTATATTTAAATTTCTTGTCAATAGATAGAACATATGCTGAAAGCAAAAAGAACCAGAATACTATCATCATGTGTGCTTCAAATCTATCATCAACCATAAACTTAGAGAAAATAACAGTCACCATATATATAAAGCTATTACAGAGTGGGTTCTGTTTATTTTTTAAAGTTACCGAAACCAAATAAATAAAAATCGATATAAAGATAATCGCACCAACGAATCCTTGTGTTAATGCCACATCTAGCAGTATATTATGTGCGTGAGTTTTCATACCAATGTCAATTGCAAGTAAATTTTGAGGAACTGGGTATAGTTGTAAGTAATACTGCAAGCTCGGTATACCGACACCAACACCATGAATAGGTGAAATCAGTAACTTAGGTAGCCAGTATGTATAAACTGCAAATCTTTGACTAACATGTAAATCAATTTTTAAGAAATACTCCACAACCAAAAATGACAAAATAATTGTAAATAAGGCTACCAAAACTATGCTTATCTTAATTAGTTTGGAAATACGATCTCTATTTCTCAAATAAATGGCTAACATAACTAGTATCAATAACGAAAAAAAGAAAGCCCTATCACAGCTCAAAAATCCTGAAACAATATTCAGTAAACACAAAATATTACGTTGGAATTTATTATCTATACAAGCATAGATTAATACAATAAAACATAATGATAATGTACTACTATAAACTTTACCAGTCCATTCCCAATTTAAATAATATAACATTGAAAGCCAAGTATACTTCTCTATTGCATCAATGCCAAATTTAAAATAAATAAATAGCACAATTGACTGAATAAAAACAATTATTGTTGGTATCCACAAATAGCGACGTAATATCGCTCTCAAATTACCTTCAGTGTATAATGGGAAAATCATTAATAATGGTAAAAACCATTGAGTTGAAGATTTTAAAGATTGCTTATAAATGGGACTTAATAGCGTAACAATTAAGCACCATACAATAACAAGTAAATAGCACTTAAAAAACGGATCTTTTATTACATTACCAAATTGTTGATAGCAACGAATAGCAGAGAAAACAAAAAATAACTCCATCAATGAATAGACTATTGAATGATTAACCATTTCAAATGGCAATATAATAAAAAATGCTAGAATAGTAAGTTGCGATAATCCAATATTATAAGTTTTAAAGTGCATTATTCATTCCAATTGCTTTTTGTTTTAGTTTTCTAAAAAATAATTTTAATATGTTTGTCTTGGGCTTACAGATAAAATATAATAAACCATATCGATACATTCTTTCTAATTTAATTGTTTTGTATCTTGGAATAATTAAATTAGACATAATTAGTGACTTGGGGAGACGTGGAACATATAATCTAAGCAGATTGAATATTCGATAACGTTGCCAGACAAAAGGCAAATCATTTATATAATGGTAAGCATCTGCCAAACAAAAACTAAGATAATAGCTATCCAACAGGTTATATTGCTTAAGTGCTTGTAATCTAGCATCCAAAGTCAAATAAAACTTATCAACATTTGGTCTTATCAGATGACTTTCAGAATTTAAATTACCAATTCGATAATAATAAATGACATCACTAATTACTTTTATTGATTTAGCTTGTGATGAAATAGAGCTCCAAATAACAGTATCTTCTACAAGAACATTTTTATACTGAAAATTATTACTACGCCAAAATGCCATACGATAAAGTTTAGCCCATGGATAAACTAAGTTATAGATATTAGAAAAATTTTGCTCCCTAGCAATAAAAAATTTCTCTGGATCTATAGCTCCTACCATTAACTTTTCTAAATGTCCATCATAAAATGAAGCATAATTCCCAATAATAAGATCTTCATTATCTACAATTGACGATGATAATTTAGTCAAAGAATCAACAGGCAAAATATCATCACTATCCATAAACATTAGATAATCACCCGTTGCAATGCTTACGCCATAATTACGAGATAACCCCTGTCTAATATTAGCAACATTCCTCTTATATTTAAAATCATAATCAGGGTTGTTTATAATAAACTCACGTATCAACTGAGGTGTAGAATCCGTAGAACAATCATCGATTATTATGCATTCCCAATGCATATAATTTTGCATTCTAACAGATTCTAAACAAGAAATGATATACTTTTCAGCATTATATGCTGGAATAACAATACTAATTTTCATATATATTATATTTCTAATTTATAATTATTTTACTATATACCACTTATCGCCCCGATTATATCGGAATAACTCAAATCATAAATATTTTTACGTTCAGATCTTAGCGATATTTGGCAATCCGTCCATGGATGCCAAAGATTAATATCCTGATTATCAAATAATATTATACACTTCATTCCAACTCCTGCAGCCACGTGAGCTAACCCACCATCCACGCCAATGTAATACTCGTGATTGGCAAGCTGCTTGGCAACATTGAAAATATTCGAGTCATTAATTAAATTGAGTTGTATTTGTAAACTATTTTGTACCATCCTAATTCGTTCTGAATCTTCATTCAAAAACACAACTGATACAAAGAAATTTAGTTTGGTCAGCTCATTAACTAGTGCATATAATAAATTGTCATTAATATAACGTGACTCATCTTTTTTTCCAGATATATTTATTGCTATAGATTTTGGGGTAATAGAATCACGACTAAAATTTACATCAGGATAAAAATTTGCACGCTGTGGTAAGTGCGCATTAGCAGATATTTTCAAATAATCTAGAACAAATTGGCAATATTTATTCAAACGGACTACTTCATGAACACCAAATGGTTCGACAAAAAATGAAACATTCTTCCAATATTTCATGATTAACATCAGACATTTGGAACGAATACTTTTAGTAAATAGATTACGTGCGATAATCTTTTTAGCATTTATGCGCATGGCATAACGATATGAACGAACACAACCATTAAGGACTATGACTAGATCATAGGATACTGTGCTATTTATTCTAGAGACAACATCATCCAAATCACTTGCTAATTGCTTAGTTTTCTGTTGATGATTTAGTTTATATACATTGTTAATATTAGGATGAAATGTGAACGCACTAACATTACTTGTATTGCATAAGACATCTATACGGGAACTTGGAATTGATGTTTTTAACGAATCAATAAAAGTTCCTGAAACAATTCCATCACCCAATAAATCCATTCTAATTAATAAAATATTCATAATTACACTATCTAACTAATTTATAGTGTTTCTTGGTGAAATCTTTACCTCCAAGTAATTCCTCCAGCCACATCATAAGGCGGTGTTTACGATCCCTACTGCTGACTACATAACTGGGATTTAATGTCAGAACTTGTTCAGCATCATTTTTTAACCAACTATCGGCAATAGCTGGATGTGAACTGTCAAAAACACGAATAGAAACAGGATCTATATCACCATATCCTTTGAACTCTTTGGGTGTTTTACCCCAATAACGTTCAACTCTCTTTTGCTTTTCATTCATTTTAGCAACTGAGCGAATATGCCCATAATGATAAAGATGACAACCTGCAAAGGCTGCATTTGGATAACGACCACGTTTATTTTCCTGCATGATCAACCAGAACAAACCATCAGGAGCCCATGAGCGAATCGAATTACGAATGATACGTGGTGCACGACGATACCAACGGGGTGAATACGCATAGGTAGAAGGAGAGCCATAAAAATGATAGTAGTCAAAAACTAATGCTTCTACCTCTTTATCATGCAAATATTTTTCCATAGCTGCGCGAATAGTTGCATAATCTTTCTCATGAATTACCTCATCGCCCTCAAGATAAAACGCCCAATCACCAGTGCAGTTAAATTGGGCAATCATTTTTTGTTGGGCATAAGTATAACCACGATCTTGCATGACTTCGTTCCAAGTGGTTTCAATAATACGCAACTTAGGATCGCCAATTGCACGCACTTGCTCTAAAGTATCGTCATCGCTATTTCCAACCGCGACTACCACCTCGTCACAAACCGCCAACAATGAACGTAAACTCTCAATATAAGGATACCCTAATATAGTTCCATTACGTAAAAATGTGAAACCACTTACCTTCATACCAGTTACCTATTATTTTTTCTTTTTGGGTGCGACAATCATTATCGCATTACGCCCTTCAACTTTAGGCTTTGATTCCACGACAACTAAATCGAGCAAATCTTGTTCTGCACGTTCTAAATAACGCAGTCCTAACTCTTGATGAGCCATTTCACGACCACGAAATTGAACGATAAATTTAACTTTATCACCATCTTCTAAAAAACGCTTAGCATTTCTTAGTTTAATATTATAATCATGATCATCAGTTACGGGTCTTAATTTAATTTCTTTAACCTGAACCTGTTTTTGTTTTTGTTTGGCAGCATGAGCTTTTTTCTGCTCATAATACTTAAATTTACCAAAGTCCATCACCTTACATACTGGAGGGTTAGCATTCGGTGAAATTTCCACCAAATCAAGCCCTAATGCTT
>RXKA01000070.1 GCA_003962985.1 Pseudomonadota bacterium
TCCGTTTCTTTTCTAAAACATCTATTTACAGGGAACTAAAATGAACGTTAAATACATTAGTATGCTTCTTATGATTGTTTGTGCCAGTATCAACACTGGTTGTGTTGGCAGTGATTCTAATCATACTTCAAATACACAAAACAAAGAGCCACAACAATCAATTGGAATTGATTTAAATTCCATGGATAGATCAATTAATCCGCAAGATAATTTTTATATGTATGCAAATGGAAATTGGGATAAACAAACTCAGATTCCAGCTGACAAATCAGTCTGGACAACTATGCATCAATTACGTCAGCAGGCATTAGAAAATCAATATACCATCATTAAGCAGATACTGTCTGAACCACATTCAACAACGACCAATAATAATTATAAGTTAGCTCAAATGTTCTTAGATTACATGGATGAAGAGCAACTAAACCGACTTGGGATCACACCAATTATGACTATACTTCAACAAATTAATCAAGTTGGTTCATCACCAGAACTAGCAGCAATGATGGGAAATCTAGTTGCTTTAAACATTAATACGCCACTAGCCTTAATCATTGGTAAAGATGCTAAAAGTACTAAAGTTATTGCCAATCTAGAACAAAATGGCTTAGGTTTACCAGATCGTGACTATTATCTAGTAACGGATGACCCAACGTTGATTGAAATTCGTAATGCTTATAAAGCACATATTGGTAAAGTTTTTTCTTTAGCTGGCTTAGATATCACTAATTCAGAAATTAATGATATCTATCAACTAGAAGAAAATATCGCACGTATTCAATTAGAACAATCAGAGTTACGTAATCCAAGTCAACAGTACCACCATTATACTCTAGAAAAGTTAACAACAGAATTTACTGATTTTGCTTGGGAGAGCTATTTTAACTCTGCCAATCTGAATGGTAAAATTACTGAACTCAATATTAATGAACCACAGTACGTGGCAGCTCTAATGCCATTATTCAAAAATACTTCATTAAATACATGGAAGAATTATCTCCGTTTTCATACCATCGAAAATTTTGCTCCATATCTTACCCATCAATTCAGTACTGAGTATTTTGATTTTAATCAAAAAATCCTTTTGGGAATACAGCAGCAACCACCAAGATGGCAAAATGCAATTGCACTACTTAATAATACCTTAGGTGATGCTCTTGGCGAGCTGTATGTTAAAGAATATTTTAATTCACAAAATAAAGAGAAAATAACCGCATTAGTTAAGAACTTAATTACCACTTATGGTACTAGCATACAACAATCTGATTGGATGTCACCACAAACCAAATTAAAAGCGTTGGAAAAATTAGCTAAACTAAATGTGAAGGTAGGCTATCCCAATCAATGGCAGGATTATTCTAAGATAATGATTAAAGCTGGTTCTTTAGTTGAAAATATTATAGCTATTAATAAATTTATCTATCTACAACAAATTAATAAATTAAATAAAGACGTTGACCGCCAAGAATGGGGGATGACACCACAAACTGTCAATGCGTACTATGATCCTCAATTAAATGAGATTGTATTTCCAGCCGCAATTCTTCAGCCGCCATACTTTAATTCACATGCAGATGATGCCGCAAACTATGGTGGAATTGGCATGGTAATCGGTCATGAAATTAGCCATGGTTTTGACGATGAAGGTTCACAATTTGACGCGGATGGAAATCTGAATAATTGGATGAGCGATCAAGATCGTAAAATGTTTGAACACAAAACCGCAACATTAATTGAACAATATAATCATTATATGCCGTTAAATGGTTATCATATTAATGGCAAACTCACCTTGGGTGAAAATATTGCTGATAATAGTGGTTTAAAAATTGCTTATTTAGCTTATGAATCAACATTAGCTGGTAAACCTAGCCCCGTGATTAATGGATTGACTGGTGAGCAACGCTTTTATATCAGTTATGCTCAAGGCTGGAAAAGTAAAAGTCGCGATAATTATTTAATCAATATTATTAAGACAGATCCACATACGCCAGGTCAGATTAGAGCCTATGCACCATTATTAAATCAAACTGGATTTTATAAAGCCTTTAATATCCAAGCAGGCCACAATATGTATATTGCTCCAGAAAATCGTGCCGATATCTGGTAAAACAAATGCCCCAGATTGCTGGGGCTTATTAATTTAATCCGTGCGTCATTCTCTACAAATAGCACGATCACCAAATTATATTCTATATTTTATAGCTACTAATCTTTAACATTTACCACGGTATTCACATAGCCAATAGAGAAGCTATTAATATCAGTATGGATACCCGACACACTAGATACATCCGTTGTGTAAATTGGCATTAAACCAGTATGACGCTTGACGTATTTAGCAAAAATATCACCATGGTGTGGACTATCGGAATGCACAACAGCTAATGTTTTTAACTTACCCGTATCATACAGTTGATTAACCATTTTAGTTAGTTTACGCCAACCACCACTCTTAGTGAATGCAGCACCAATAACTTTTGCTTTCCCAGTTGCTTCATCAATATGAATCAATGGTTTCAAACGTAATAGTTTTGCTATAAAACCCATTGACTTAGATAAACGTCCAGATCTAATCATTCCTTCGAGGGAGTTTAGCATTATCAACACATTGGCTCCACGCTTAGCTTGTTCTAGTTTTACTACGATTTCTTCGTGATTAAATTGGCCAGATTCAGCAAGATTCATAGCGTAAGCCACCAATAAACCTTGTGGAGCTGAATTCATACCTGAGTCAACAACAGAAATCAACGTATCTTTAAACTTACGCGCTTGATTTACGATGACATCATGACTTGAACTTAACGATTTACCAACCGTTACAACAATGATTGATTCATAGTATTGTTCTAAAAATTGAAATGTACGCGCCACAATAGCTGCTGATGGTGCAGCGGTTCCAATGTTATTCTGTGGATTACCCAAATAGTCAAGAGTTTGGCGGTAATTAATTGATACTTTATCCAAAAATGAATTATTATTGATTTTAACTTGCATTGGAATTCGATAAATATTATGCTCACGCATAACCGCTTCTGGAATGTCCGCCATAGTATCGGTTACAATAGCGACCTTAGAACGACGTGGTTTGTTTGCTATGTTATATTGCAACATCATGTCATCAATTTTTTGGTAGATAACATCACCAGTTTTAGTTAGAATTTGGGTCACCGTTTCTGGTTCGTTTGTATGAATATGGATTTTAACCATTTGCGGTCCTTTACCAACCACAATACTATCACCTAATTGATTAAACTGTTCCATATAAGCATCGAGAACATCAATATTTTGAGTCTTAATTACAGTTTCAAAACAATAGCGGAAATTAGGAACTTCAGTCACATCTTCAAATTCGTGATTCAATTTTATATCACTATTATCCAATTGATGATCAGCGAGGATTTTTTCGCGTTGCTCGTCAGTTCCCGTAAGAAAACGTTGCATGCCTTCTAAGAAGTTAACAAACCCTTGTGCCCCAGCATCAACGACATGATTGGTACGTAGGATTTCTAATTGATTCATCGTTTCTTTTAAGGCTTCATTCGCCTTGTCCATACTGCTATTAAAGCTATCTACCACACTAAGTTTTGCATTAGCTAAAATATCACGATAACCATTCACCCAACGATCCATTACCGTTAAAATAGTACCAGGTTTAGGACTACTAACTGAATGATATGCACTCTTATAACCAGATGCCATCATTTCCACAAAATCATTAGCTTTTAACGATAACTTCTCAGTTAATTTATATTGCGTTAAACCATAGAAAAATTGAGAAAAAATTAGCCCAGAATTACCACAACAACCAATTAAACCATGTTGTGATAATTGATGTAACAACTCCTGAATATCTTTGGCTGGTGATAAATTCTCAACTATATAGCGCATCATGGATGCTAAATTAGTGCCTGTATCCCTATCTGCAACAGGAAATACATTTAATTGATTTAAATTACCCTCACTATGAATAACTTGTTTAGCCCCAGATAGAATCATTCCATAAAATAGCTCTGTTGATAACACATTATTAGCATCACTCATGTTGCATATACCTATGTAAATTTTATTATTGTGTATGAGATAAACTAGTATTTATCTACTGAATAATAATTATACTAAAAACTTAAACCATGAATAATGCTAATTGCTAAAAAACAACGCCTAACTAGACTAGTTAAAAACAAATTTCATTAGCTAAGCGTATGATGTAATAATTCAAATGTGCCACGCTCAGTACGTTTAACCATGCCTATTTTTTCTAAATGATTCATGATTCTAGCTGCTTTATTGTAGCCAATACCAAACTGAGTTTGTAGCGAACTAATGGAACAACGTTTTGACTCAAGAATAAATTTAACCGCAGAATCAAAAATTGTATCTTTTTCGATATTACCACTATCATTCGCCGCACTCTCATCTTCAACACCTGGTATAACTACATCAACTTCACCACTCAAAATCTCATCATTATAATTAGGTGCGCCCTGTGATTTTAAAAACTCAACTACTTGATGCAATTCATCATCATTAACAAATGCGCCATGAATACGACGTGGGAACCCTGACCCAGGGTTTAAAAATAACATATCCCCCATCCCCAAAAGTGCTTCTGCACCTTGTTGATCAAGAATAGTACGCGAATCTATTTTACTTGAAACTTGAAAACCAATCCTAGCTGGTATATTGGCTTTGATTAGACCCGTAATAACATCAACTGATGGTCGTTGTGTCGCTACAATCAAATGAATACCTACCGCACGAGCTTTTTGTGCAATCCGAGCTATATATTGCTCAATCTTCTTACCTGCTACCATCATTAAGTCAGCTAACTCATCAATAATAACGACAATATATGGCCATTTTTCTAATGGTTCAGGATTGCTTAAATCTGGATTAAACGGGTTATACAATGGTCGTCCAGCTTTCTCAGCCATTTCAATTTTATGATTAAAATCGGTAATTTTTTTAGTACCAATTTTTGCCATTAGTTTATAACGACGCTCCATCTCGCCAACTGTCCATTTTAATGCATTAGCAGCCTGTGACATATCAGTGACAACTGGTGCCAATAGATGTGGGATATCTTGATAAAAAGATAATTCAACCATTTTGGGATCAATCATGATAAATTTAACTTCATCAGCAGTTGCATTGAATAAAATCGATAGAATCATCGCATTTACAGAAACAGACTTACCTGAACCAGTCGTTCCAGCAACTAGTAAATGAGGCATTTTTGCCAAGTCAGTAACAATAACTTGTCCTGAGATATCTTTGCCTAATGCTAATGTTAATAAGCTATTATTGCCCTGATAAACACGTGAATCAAAAATTTCTTTTAAATAAATTGTTTGGCGCTTAGCATTAGGTACTTCAATTCCCATCGTATTTTTACCAACAATATTTTCAACAATACGTACATTTGACAATGCCAAAGAACGGGCAATATCTTTCGCAAAACCAGCGATTCTATCGCCTTTAACTCCACGCGGAGGGATCAATTCATAGCGCGTAATTACCGGTCCACTTTCCACATTACAAATCTTGATTTCAACCCCAAAATCTGCCAAAGTAGTTTCAATTTTTCGTGATACCTCAGCTATATTTTCAGGACTGATATTTTCGGGTTGTACCACTGGCATATTTAATAAACTAGTCAATGGTAGTTTATTTGTATTATTTGGTTTTGTCACATTACTAGCTTGGACAGTATTTACCCGTTGACTTGCTGCAGGCACTGGTACTTGATTAAAATCAGTAAAGTTGGTTGCAACTGTTGCAACAGGCTGTTCATCATTAAAATCATCTAGATTTGACAAATTCGCAAAACCATTAACTTCATTGTCAATTGTCGCATGCATTGCATCTTCATTTGCTGCAAAAAACTGTTTATTATCAATAGCAAAGTCCACATCATTATCATCTGTATCAATAATGAATTTATCATCCATTGCGCTAAATGCGTCATTGGCAAATACATCTTCACGAATAGCTACGTCATTATCAAAATTTACTTGATGATTACCAAATTCAGATAACTCATTGTCAATTAAGTTATCTGTATATTCATCTTTAATAACCTGAAAACGCGAAGTAGTATCATCATTCTTAAATGGTTGTTGACTAGTCTCGACATTATTACTAACAATAACCGGGGAATTATTAGCTTGTGGGCTAATATCTTCACGACGCTCAACTGCAGAAGTTAATTTCAAATAAATACTTTCTAGTAGCGATCCTATTTTCTCAGCAATATATGGCCAAGAAATCGCAAAGGTAAATGAAAAACTAATTACCATGGCAAATAACACAGCAATTGCGATACCAATTTCACCAATTAAGTGATAGAATGATAAGACAAAAAATGCCCCCATTACCCCACCATAACTATCAGGTAGAATCGATGGTGTATTATAAAAGATAATATATTCAAAGGTTGCTGAAGAAAGAATTAGAATTAAAAAACTTAAGGTTTGATAAATAGTACGCCAGTTACCAGTAGTTATTTTATTACGCATAATTTTACGCGCCCCAACATAAAATAACCCCAAAACCAGCCACCACGCTGAAAACCCCAAAAGATAATATAATAAATCCGATAAATAGGCACCGACAATACCTAACTTATTATACGTCACACTAGTATTAAAGCTATGTGACCAGCATTTATCTTTATCTGAATAAGTAAATAATGCTAGACCCATAATAAATGCGCTAGCAAAAAACATTATGGCATAGCAGTCATTCATAAACCGCGCAAACTTAGATGGTAAGATCGTAGTTTGATTTTTTTTGGCAAACTTTGGTTTATGTGGAGGAATATTTGGTTTCATAATTTTCGCTAATTACTTAATTAAAAGGTTAATAATTTGAGCTTGACTTTGCTCCAAAAGTACCGAGTTGCTTGTTTCACGAGCAATCAGCACTAAATAACTATGAGCATCAAGAGTAGTTTTTATCTGCAATGATAGCTCCAAGTATTTCTCTGCATTGCTATAAGTACGCAATTTATAATTTAAAATCCCTGCCGACAATAATATACGATAGTCTCGAGTTAATACAATCTCACCATCATTAACCAATAGCTTGAGTAATTTTAGGTTATTATCTTCCGATAAATTCACCTTACTCAATTCAAGTATGGCATCACTTAACATAATTTGAAAACCACTATTATGTTGGTTATCTTGTATAAATTTTACCGCAACCGTATATTCTTTTAATCTTAATAACGTATCAAAATATAATTTCACATACTGAATACTTGTTTTTTCAGTTTTATCTAATTTATTATAAATGTTTTGTACCTTATTTAACTCACTACTATTTTTGAATAAACCACTTAATACACGAAGTTTATATTGATTGGCTTTATATTCACGAATACTATCATTTTTCAATAGCCATTCCAACATCTCATAAGCTTTAGCATAATTTTCTAGATTTAGATAAGTCTTCATTAATAAGAAATGTGCAGGTACATGACGATGATCAATATTTAAAACTGCATTCAAGTTATCAATCGCCAATCCATATTGGCGTTGATTATAGAAATCTTCAGCTATTAATAAATATTTAGCTAGTAACCATTTTGGTTCATTAAACTTTTCTACCTGAGTAGCTATCTCTTCTTTGCTTTTATTATCGCGCATAATAGTTGCCGACTTATAAGCTAGCATATAGGCTAAAAATTGATTGTCTAAACTAGATTCTTTTTTTATCGATTTCAATGCATCATTTAAACAACTCCGATAACGACCTTCAAAGAAATGTACTCCTGCCGAATTCAAGAATTTACGACTAGCAGCTAATCTATTTTTAGCCTGCGAACGTTGGATTTTAAGCGGTAAGCGTCTAAGATTAACATATGAACGAACCATATAATACATGATTGCGAAAATAGCAAGTAAAACAATTATTAATAGATTAACACTAAGTTCGATTTGATACTCTCGTAAATAAAAGATAACACTACCCGTATCAAACAAGCTAATACCTGCAATAGCCAATGCTACAGCAAAAACTATTAATACACGCATGATTAATTTCATGATTATTTCCCAAAATACATCTGGTTAGCTTTAGATAACGCTTGAACAGAATCATCGATATTCAAACTATTTTCTTGAAAATTCACTGATTTTAGCTGGTTAATCATACTCAAAACCTTTTGTGCATTATCATCATGGATATAATAGCTATCTATTAGACGAGATAAATCATTCAAACTTGAGTTCCACAGAATCGCGTTATGTGTAATTAATGCTTGGCGTAAACTCAAAACATTTAATTGAATTTGTTGCATTGCAAGTTTTTGATTATTAACATTCGCATTTTCAACAACCCCGTTGACATTAACCTTG
>RXKA01000071.1:0-8207 GCA_003962985.1 Pseudomonadota bacterium
GCTACTGGCGGCGATTTGGTGGAGAAAAATGCCATTTCTTCTGCCATTAAATACGATGAAAATGGCACAGAAATTACCTCGTCACCAATGTCCGTTTGGACTAATGGCAATGCTAACACCAATGACTGCAGTGGGTGGACAGTCAATAGCGGAGGAACTAACTATGGCGGATATGGTAATTTAAATTCAACTACTTCAACATGGTTTTATAGCCAAAGGCAAGGCTGTAACGTTTCTGCCAGACTATACTGTGTTCAACAACAGGCAGATGGATGATAAAGATTCTGATAATGGATGAGAAAACTCTTTTCTTATCCATTATGGTAAAAAATAGATTGATTCTAAGATGATTCAAATATCACTAATGAACATTAATATGTGGCAGTTGGCGCATATTCTATTGCGCTAAGTTAAGTCCTGATTTAATATTATAATAAATGGACGGTACAATGAACGTGGTATCACTTGGTGAAAATCACAACGTAATGCAATCTTGGCTAAATTTTTCGAGTTTGATCCCGCAAGTCCAAATTTAACGCATAGTTGTTTCGCAATAATATTGGCGATAGTACTACGTTGGATATTCAAAATTTGTGCCATTTGTTCCTGACTAATTCCATTGGCTAATAAAAACATTATTTCTTGCTCGCGCTGGGTCAAATTAATTTTTTTATTGTCAAAGCTAATTTCATCAAAATCAACCAACTGCAATAAGAATTTCTGATGACTAAAAAATCGCGATTCAATGGCAAAACTTTGAATAGCAATAACTTCACCTGACGGATGGAAGATTGGAATATAATTGATTAAGAACGTAGCAAATTTACCCCCATAAGGCAATAAATCAATAAAACTAATTACCTTTCCAGTCGCAAAAACTTGATCTTGTAACTTACAAACCTGGTCAGCATATTCATGAATATACTTAGCAAATTCAGCAGTATAAATATCAAAGACCTTGTGAATTAATTCATCGTTATTGTGATTCTGGATTGAGACACCCTTTAAGTCCTGCCACGTTGTAAAACCAATTGAACGCGCTGAGAAATCAGTACAAATCACAAACTCATGATGACGATTAAATATTACAGAATAGATTGGTTTATCTACTAGCATCAAAAAATTGGGAATTATATTATCCCATAAATAAGTTTCAATTTCTTTATCGTTCAATTATTATAATATCCAGAAATCTAGGTAGTAACCTTAAGTTTAAAAAGCTACCTTAATAGGTAGCTTTTGCTTATACTCCGCTGGCACCGTAATTCGGTAAGTGACGTGCAGATGGATCATCTAAATCACAATTTGGCCATTCACGATTTGGCAACCAATAACCACAAATTACATGGTCTTGATTCGGGAACATTTCATTGAATAATTCGCGATACATCAAGCCCTCTTTGGTTAATGGACGATTTTCAGTATATTTAGCCGATTTTTCAGCAAATTCAGCATCAGTATACAATTCATCAGCCATTTCAATTAAACAATCAACCAATCCATGACCAACTGCGTCTGAGAATGCTGCTTTATCACGGAATAAAATTTCACTTGGTAGATAGTCTGAATTATCAAATGCTTTACGTAATAAATATTTACCCATGTTGTAAGTATTTAATTTAAGCTCTGGCTCAATTTCCATTACATAGGTCACAAATTGTTTATCTGAGAATGGTACACGTGCTTCCAAGCTATTACCTGCGATACAACGATCGGCACGTAATACATCATACATATACAATTCTTTAATACGTTTTTGTGATTCTTTTTGGAATGCTACTGCAGTTGGAGCATAATCAGTATATTTGTAACCAAATAGCTCATCACTAACTTCACCGCTTAATACCACACGAATATCGGTATTTTCACGGATATATTTACATAATAAGAACATTGGAGTGCTAGCACGGATTGTTGTTACATCCCATGTTTCAGCATGCCATACGATAGTGCGTAATACATTTTTGATATCTTCTTTAGTAAAAATAACTTCATGGTGATCAGTACCTAAATAATCCGCAACTTGTTTCGCATATTTCAAATCAATTGGATTATAATCTAGACCAATAGCAAAAGTAGTGATTGGTTTAACGGTATGACGTTGAGCAATAGCACATACTAATGATGAATCAAGACCACCACTTAGTAAATAACCAATTGGCACATCCGCATCTAAACGCTTAACCACACTTGCCGTCAGAATATTACGGATATTGGTTAGAATTTTATCCATATCATATTGTTTACCACCTGGTAAGCGATATAATTCATTGAATGGGCGAATATCTTCACCATTATAATAATGCCCAGGAGGGAATGGTAGCACTTTATCACAAAAAGCGATTAAGTCTTTCATTTCTGAAGCAAACGCAATTTGCCCTTCTTTGGTATAACCATAGAATAACGGACGAATACCCATCGGATCACGCGCCGCAATCACACGTTTATGACGTTTATCATAAGCCACAAAAGCAAATTCACCATCCAAAATATTGCATGCCTCAACTAAGCGATGATTTTCCAACACAGGGATAATTGTTTCACAATCTGAATGTGAAATAAATGGATAATCAGTATAAGTTTGTTTCAATTGTTTGTAATTAAAGATTTCACCATTACACATTAAAACCCAACGTTTATCTTCAAAAGGCTGATCTCCTGCATGTGAACGATCCATAATCGCTAAACGATGAAAGATAAAAGTATAGTCTTCAACTTGTTTTACTTTAGTAATATCTGGACCACGATAACTTATTTGGCTCTCTGCGCCATAAATACTTGGGCGTACACTAATCCCACACATTCTTAAATCCTTTTATGTTTACATTATTCAATCTATTATTATAGAATATTTTCCCCTAGCCTGTCAGGCATTTTATGCTAAAATGTTAAATTATTTGTAACTATTTATATATTAAGGTCTAATTTTATGTCATTAAAATGTGGAATTGTAGGATTACCAAACGTTGGCAAATCAACTCTTTTCAATGCGCTAACTAAAGCTGGTATAGCGGCAGAAAACTATCCATTCTGTACTATTGAGCCAAATGTTGGGATTGTTGAAGTACCTGATAATCGTATGGATGAGCTTGCTAAAATCGTTAATCCACAACGTATGCAGCCTGCAATTGTTGAGTTTGTTGATATCGCGGGATTGGTTGCTGGTGCATCTAAAGGCGAAGGTTTAGGAAATCAATTCTTAGCTAATATTCGTGAAACTGATGCAATTGTAAACGTAGTACGCTGCTTTGAAGATGAGAATGTTGTACATGTGAATGGACATGTTGATCCAATTGATGATATCGAAGTTATCACAATGGAACTAGCATTAGCGGATATGGCAACTGTTGAAAAAACTATGCAACGCGAAGGTAAAAAAGCAAAGTCAGGTGATAAAGATGCACAAAAATTGCTTGCAACTTTGGAAAAATTATTGCCACACCTTAATGAAGGCAAACCTGCGCGCACGTTAGGATTGGACAGAGAAGAACTAGAATTAGTTAAGCCATTATGCCTACTCACAATTAAACCTGCAATGTTTGTTGCCAATGTGGCAGAAGATGGTTTCACCAATAATCCTCACCTAGATAAACTAACTGCTTATGCAGAATCTCACAATGCTCCGATTGTAGCCATTTGTGCGGCAATTGAATCAGAAATTGCTGAGCTTGATGATGCTGATAAAGTAGACTTTTTAGCTGATATGGGGATGGAAGAACCTGGTCTAAATCGTTTGATTCGCGCTGGATACAATTTATTAGGCTTACAAACATATTTTACCGCAGGTGTAAAAGAAGTTCGCGCATGGACTGTTAATATCGGTGCAACGGCTCCTCAAGCCGCAGGTGTAATTCATACCGATTTTGAAAAAGGTTTCATCCGCGCGGAAGTAATCGCCTATAATGATTTCATTCAATACAAAGGTGAACAAGGAGCTAAAGAAGCAGGTAAAATGCGCTTAGAGGGTAAAGAATATATCGTAAAAGATGGCGATGTAATGCATTTCCGTTTTAATGTATAAAATATAACTTTTTGCCGTACTTAAATAAAGTCTGCAGTGTACTTTTTCACCTGCAGATTTTTTTACAAGATATGTAGCATAGTGTTAAAATAACTACTGCCCTGCGATGTTCGTGTATTTGAAGTATATTCTAGAACCAATGATGATCGTAAATAGGTAAGCTTCCATACAGTAGGTGTTGTATCGTTTGCAAAAATGATCCCAAAGCTGTAAGCCCGCCTAAAATTTAAGACGGTTCATCAGAATATTCATCATGCGACATAGGCGGGGCTTTTTCATAGCTATTGGAAATACAACTGACATAAAAAAATACGCCGTATAGATTACGACGCATTAGATTTGAATAACTTATTACAACTTACGCAATAGTAATAATCTCAGCATTAATTAAGTCTGCTACTTTAGTACCACCAACATAACTAATTGATGATTGTAAATCTTCTTTAAGTTCAACTAACAAACGCTCCATATTGCCACGGTAGTCAATCAAAATTTTCTTACCTTCTACGTTTTTGTATTCACCTTTATTATACTGAGATGCAGAACCATAATACTCTTTATATGCACGCGGTAATGATTTACCATCCAGAGTAACCTCAATAATGTTACCAGCAGATTGATCATAACCAGCAAATAAGCTCCCCGCCATCACCAAATCAGCACCACAAGCAAAAGCCTTGGCAATATCACCATGCTCGACTACGCCACCATCAGCAATCAATGGAATACCTGCCTTACGCGTATAAGTAGCACAATCTAAAACCGTACTCACCATTGGACGGTGGAAACCAGTTTTGTTCTTAGTAATACATACGCGACCACCAGCAATACCAGCTTTAAGAGCATCAGCTCCCCAACCATGAATCTCTTCCGCTGCTTCTTGTGAGGCAATATTACCTACAATTAAAAAACTATCAAAATGATCTTTAACATACTTAATCATTTTTTCAGCTTTTGGACACCATGCATTAGCGATATCAAGAGTCATAAACTCTGGAGTTAATCCCGTTACCTGCAATTGTTTCAGTTGGGCAATAGTATCTTCATTAACACCAATACTAATTGAGGCTACCAAGCCCTGCTCTTGCATATGACGCACAAATTCAACTTGATCTACATTAAAACGATGCATAGTATAAAACCAACCACGACTAGCCAAATATTCGCACGTATCGGCATTCACCACTGATTTCATATTCGATGGATACACTGGCATCACAAATTTATGTTTACCTAATTGAACCGATGTATCGCATTCTTTACGGCTATTTACAATAGTGCGTCCAGGACGCAAATAGACATCTTGATAATTGTATTCACGTTCAACGATAGTTTTGAACATAACTCTTCCTTTTTAGATACTTAACCATGTATTTTAGTACATTATGCTATATCGTTATAAATAAATATATCTATTTTAGTCTTGAAGTATCCACCATAATTAATTACAACAGCATGTTACTAGTAGCGCAATCCAATATCAAACTGCATACCTAGCGAATTCTGAGTAGCTGGCACATAACTATTATTCTGTGAACTATACGTATTGGCAGTTGGATTAATTGAATCATAAAATCCCTTTACACCAATTTGTAGAATTGAATATGGATTTATCACAGCACCAATACTTGTAGTTGAACGCCATGCATTAATATCTAGGCTAGATCTATCATGCATATTTGCAATTAATTGCTCAGCATAGATTTGCCAAAAATTATTTACCGCATATTCTGCTTTAGCCCCAGCACCATACTGTAAATACATATCGCTAGAAATCGCACTAGTTATACTATCATTTGTCCGTAGATTATAACTATTCATATTCATCAAAACGCCTAAATTGAGATATGGAATAACCGCAAAGCTATCAACTGGATGGAAAGCATAACCATTATTAAACATTACGTTGCCTGGAAAACCAATATATGTTGGTGTTAATGAATTAACCATCCCTGCAGGAACATTCTCTTGGTTAATGGAGGTAATTAATTGAGCATTAATCTGTGACCAAACTTGATTATCAAATTCATGCGTTACATTAAAATTAAGATAGTTTACATTACTATCAATAGTTCCATTACTACCGCTAGAATAACTATTATGAGCATTCAAGAAACCAAAACCTAATGAATAACTATTATCAAATGCAGTTGTTAAATATTTTGATCGTGATGGATTAGCTATATCTGATATTTTATTAAATAGTTGATCATGATTATATAAGTAGCTAAACATCAACATACCACCAAGTGAGTACTGGTTGGTATTACGATAATCATAGGACACGGGGTCATAACTAATTTGATTAGCATTAATTAAATTAGTTTGACTAAACATTCCCTGTGCTGCAATCTGGAAATAATCGGTAACATTGTATTTTATCCCAAGTTGAGTAACATAGTTCATGGAACTCAAATTAATGGCGTTATTACTCGGATCTTGCAAATAACCGATAGATTGATCAAAATAAATACTTGCACTTGGCACAAATACATACTCTACTCGACCACCAAATGCATATTGATTTAGATAGCTATCTGCAAATCCATTATTAAAAATAGCATAGCCATTATAATTTAATTGTCTACCAATTTGTGCATACGGAATAACTTGCAAACCCACATTTGACCAATTGAATGAATATCCCGCCTTACCGCTAATTGATGCTGGAAAACCAAATGACTGTGTATTTGAGCTAAAACCTGCCCAATCTTGCCCACTTTGCGAAGCTTTAAACGCAAAGCTACCATCAATTGCCATCCAAACATTACTATCAAACAGTCGTTCAAGATGTAAGGCTAAATTACTAGAATTAGTCGTAACATTATTGCCTGCATAATTAGGATTATATGAATGCATAGTCGTATAGTTATAGCCTATTCCAACTGAATTATCTAAATTTTGAAATAATTGATTAGCAGACTCTGATGCTAATACTATTTCAGACAAAGTCGCCAATATGACCATAACTGCATATTTTTTATAAAGTTGCATATATTGCTCTTAAAAAAAGTGGACATTTTTTTGTCCACTTAGTTACTATAAATTTAGATTAGATGTTTAACGAACATCATAAACATTGCTACCAACAACCGCAGTAGCGCCATTATTGGTACCATTAGTGACCATCGTTACACTACCACCTACCACTCCAGTACCAAGAGTCACCTCAGACCACTGAGTATAACCACCAACCCTCAAAACATAGACAGATCCAATATTAGTTCCAACCCAAACATTACCAACATTATCAACATAGGTAGAATAAATGATATTTGAATTCGGCACATTTGTAAACGTAACACGAGTTTGTCCAGATTGAGTTACTTGCGGTTGCCCACTGGTGACATTCAAGAATCCATTACCCGTTGGTGTACCATTAATATATGAGCCAAGCACTTTGTATATTTGATTGCCAGAATACCAATAACCAACTAAGTTATTTCCTTGATTCAACAATGCTGGGAAACCAAATGCCTTAACTGGTGTACTTGTACTAGGATATTTACTAGTTGGAGCCTGAACCGCCAAATTAGTAACGGTAATTGTATTATTAGTTAAGCTTGCCACACATACGTTTGAAGTACTTGCGCCAGTAGTTCCAACACCGATATAGTCAATACCTTGAGAGATGGTTGCTGAAATTGTATTTGACACCCCTAAGCATTCATTTAGAGTTCGATACACTGATGGCGCTTGTAGTACATTATTATTTGGGAACACCACCGCTAAACCAGGTTTACCACTTGCGTTATAACCATACAAAATCGCATTGATTGGTTGACTCAGATAACTAGTTAGTTGCACTGGCAACGTAATGGTTGTATTAATTTTGTCTGCTACTAGAGTAAACGATTCTGCAACATAATTAGTCGCCGCTTGCAAGCTTGACTGCGTAGACTTAGTTGCAGGAGATAACAAGTATAAACTAGATGATCCATCATTATTCTTAATTGCAACTGTTACCTGTCCACTTTGCGTTGTATTAATTACCAAAGGTAAACCTGAATTTATCGCAGTTCCTAATGCAGATGTAACGTCTGCAGGCATTGCAATCTCTAGATAACCACCTGAACTACCTGAAGCAACACTTGGTATTGCTATCAAGCCAGATGCTATATTAAGAACCGCACCATTGGTGTCAGAACCTGTAGGAACTGGATCTGGCGTAAACGGAGGTTCTGCA
>RXKA01000071.1:8257-41480 GCA_003962985.1 Pseudomonadota bacterium
AATCGGTGCTGGTGGAGGATTACTGCCACCACCACAACTACCACAACTTCCACCACCACAGCCCACAAGTAGTGAGGCCACGATAGACCCCGACAAAAAATTTTGCAAATTCATACTAGAGAAACCTTAAAAAATAACAGATAAATTACACGCCAACCAAAAACTTCGACAATTATAGCACTTTTACAATCTGATAAGCAACTGTTTATGTTACTAAATTGATATCACACCAACAAACCTTTATATAATGTTGGAAAAAACTACAAACGCCACAAAATATAACCACGAGCACGGATTTCTTCTTTAGGCAAAATTGATTTGACATCTAAGATTACGCCACCTGGTTGTACTTTAGATAGTAACTCGTCTAAATCAAGTGATTTAAACTCATGATGGGCAACGGCTAATATCAATAATGGAACTTGCGGTAAGTCATTAAATTGAGTAAAAGTCACACCGTATTCATGCTCAGCGTCTGGAGCATCCGCAACAGGATCGCAACAATAAACTTTCGCATTATAATCTTCAAGCTCTTTGATAATATCAATTACTTTAGTATTACGCACATCAGGACAATCTTCCTTGAAAGTAAAACCCAAAACCGTAGCTTGTAAATTAGCAAAGTCTAGTCCATGTTTCAAAATAAGTTTAACGCCTTTACGAGCTACATAGCGTCCCATATTATCGTTGATACGACGGCCTGCTAAAATAACTTGTGGAATATAACCAATTTGTTCTGCACGATAAGTTAAATAATATGGATCAACACCGATACAATGTCCACCTACCAAGCCTGGGCGAAATGGCAAAAAGTTCCATTTAGTACCTGCTGCTCGGAGAACTTCTTCAGTGTCAATACCCAAGCGATCAAAAATCACCGCCAATTCATTCATAAATGCGATATTTAAATCACGTTGAGAATTCTCAATTACTTTGGCAGCTTCCGCTACTTTAATCGAACTCGCCTTATGCACACCAGCAGTTACTACCGACGAATAAACATCGGCAACTATATCTAATGTAGCTTGATCTTGACCTGAAACAATTTTATGAATAGTCGTAAAACTACGTTCTTTATCGCCTGGATTAATACGCTCTGGTGAAAAACCCACTGTAAAATCTTCACCACAACGTAAACCAGATTCACGTTCCAATATTGGCACACAAATATCTTCTGTCACCCCTGGATAAACTGTTGATTCATAAACAACAATGTCACCTCTTTTAAGAGCCTTACCAACTGTTACCGAAGCTTTTTCTACAGGCGTCAAATCTGGTACATGCGCGTCATCAACAGGTGTAGGAACAGCAACAATATGGAAATCAGCCTTACGTAAGTCATTAATATCACAAGTATACAGAATATCTGCGGATAACAAATCTTCTACAGTAGTCTCTTCAGTGCGATCAATACCTTGCTTAAGTTCTAAAATACGCTGAGGATTGATATCAAAACCAATACATTGTTTCTGTTTACCAAATGCAACCGCCGCTGGTAATCCGACATATCCTAAACCAACCAACGACACTATTCTATTATGCATGAATTTTCCCTTCTATCATTAAAGATTACTTTAAATTAGTATTAATATACATTTTCTTAGTTAAAAAATATGCCATCCATTTAAATAGCAATGGCGTTTTAAATTTTATCAGCATTACATAAACATATATATAAAAAATCCAATATGCTAATAATGATAACAAAATCATTATGGTATTATCATACCAAATTATTGCACAAATGGTCTGTGGTATCATCATTATTGCTGCAATTGGCATTACTCGAGCATTTTTCTGTAGCAATGACATTTTTTCATGAAAACAACGACTAAAGATTAATTGATGTAAATGTAAACAATCTGGTTGCATTGCTCTAGTCTTATGGATAAATTTACGTCTAAAAATAGTAAAAATAGTTTCTGTAAACGGGTAAGCAACTAATAATAAAACTGCAAATGGAGAAATAGCTCCAATATGACGACCAA
Organism: Pseudomonadota bacterium; assembly: GCA_003962985.1. Taxonomy (GTDB): domain Bacteria; phylum Pseudomonadota; class Gammaproteobacteria; order Burkholderiales; family UBA11063; genus Aquella. The sequence goes on from RXKA01000071.1 coordinate 10,246, forward strand.
CAAGATTTAAACTAATTAATGAAATTAGAAACCCTATGGTATAAGATCCACCATCACCAAGGAATATTTTACCAAATGGATAATTAAAAACAAAAAAACCAGCTATAGCAGCCACCAACATTGCGGCACTAAACATAGTATTGAAGTCACCTAGGCGAAACCCGATGTATAACAACCCTAATAAATTAACCATTGCGGTAAAAGACGACAAACCATTATAACCATCAATCATGTTATAGGCATTAGAGATGCCGACAACCGCAAAACACGTGATGATGAACGCAATAACTTCATAGCGTAAAAATTGATTTAATGTTTCATGTTCTAAATTACGAATCATATTCATTGAACTTAATACATAAATAGTAAAAACTACTGCCGACATCATAAACAACATACGTACAACGGGTGTCACTCTACCTGATAAGTCTTCGGCCAAACCACCGACAAAAACAAAAAATACCGACATAATCAATGCTGAATACATACTGCCCCATGTGGCATGAATAGCGGAGCCATATAATGCAGTAAAAACCATACTAATAAAGATAGCTAACCCACCGATACGAGGAACAGGCTTACTATGCATGCGTTGTACCGCACCAGAATTATTATCTAAGCCAAAGCCACTCTCTTCTCTGCGCACCGCAACAGAAACTACAATTTTTGTCACAATAAATGACAATAAGAATGTTAAACCCAATGGGATATACATCGTAAAAGCTCCTTAATAGTAACAAAGAATAAAGATTACTCTTTAGTATATGATTTTAGTACCTGACATTTTTCTACACAATTTAACTACAGCTTATTGTAATATTTGGTTTTCATTAGGATCCAAACATGCAAGATTTTGCAGCTAAAACTCTTACCATCATTAAAGATTTCATTTTTGAAGCGCGGATTGAAAAAGCAACCTTGATTGCTAACCTTATCCCACTATTCGTCTCTGGGTCCAAAATCTCATTACCACAGTTAGCTATTGCTATTAGTGGGGGACAGTGTAAATCCAAGAGCTCCGAACAAAAAATACGCAGATTATTGGAACTATTTCCCAATCTCTGCTCCAACATACGCAAAAGCCGTAATTGCATTATTTGATATTTGCTCTGCTGAGCTAATTATTGATAGAACTAACTAGAGATTTGGAGTTATATCCATCAACTTTCCAGTTTTAGCTATCCGTTGGAATCGTATTGGCATTCCCATATATTGGCTAATGCTAGATAACAACTGAGGAAACTCTAGTTCTGAGCAACGTATCGCATTGGTTAATTGGTTTGTATATCAATTGAAACTACGCATATGACACAATATCATAGAACATCAGCTTTATTTATGTTACTTACCATCAGTTACTGTTACTACTGTAAACTTGGTTATATCATGAATACAATCAGACTAATAACGACAAAAACACTCAGACGTACATATAGATAGAAAGAACCTACTGCATAACTTACTATTTTAAAATACGGCTTCTACTTGTTAAAGAACTTCTTTAATAGTTTGTTATGCGATAGTTCCGTCGTTGCACGACAGCTCTATCAGATACCAAACTATACGCCTGATACCCAAAAATTCCAAAATTTATAAAATTATTATGAAAATGACCTAATTTTCTGCCAATTTTAAAATATTTACTATCTGCGTTTCGGTGAACTTTGAAGTCTTCATTATTAATACCTTTTTATGTTATCTGTTACTGTAAATCTCTCTACTTTTGAATGGCATTGTTTTTTGGTGGGATTACCGAACTACTCTTATTTAAACCCATTAAATACAAATAATAAGAATTCTAATTTATAGATGTAAAAATAGCCTATCAAATTATAAACTACTTCATTATCTGATTATTTAGAGTCAAAATTAATTTTATTTTATCAATTATTCTCTGCCTAGTTCCTACAGGATCTCCAACATCAATCAACAGCTTTGGATCAAAATTACATATTATATTATCTTGAGTACATTTACGAGACATTAAATCTAATAAAGTATAATAATAACGTACATCAGTAATAGCTGAGGCATATCCTTCCCATTGTATAGTATCAATAACACCATTAGAAGTAGGATAAGTAAACATATGATCATAATAAACACGATCATCAAAGTTATTCCATACTGAGCAATAAGCAGTCTGACTAGTAAAACACAATCCACCACTTAACTCACTACTGTGCTGGTGCTCAGGAAAACCAAATTGGTAAGCAAAAGGCATCGCCCCAGTATAATCATTTTTAATGAGATAATAACCATAATTCTTACGATATAAGAAAGGATTAGCTATTCCAGACTGTGGTTCTCCATACAAATAAACATCCTTGCCAAGTGTGCGCATTTGTAATTTATCTTGCTTAGTCTGATTATATAAAGGCAGTGAAACTAATGTTTGTAGATTAGTGAGCATATTATTTTCGTATAAATCTCCTTTAAATGATGCAGCAAACACAAAAGCGCCATTATCAGTAACCGCCTTCCATTCCTTGCTTTCTGAAAGTAAAGTACTCCCGCTTGCCTCATCTATGCCATATAAATATATCTGCGCATTCTTACAATCAGAATTTGTTGATACAATATTTTTCAGCAACCGTATATTAGATTCAAGTATTGATAAAACATGCACATGAGTGTCTCCAATACCGCCGATAAAATACATCTTATCGCATGGAAATCCTAATTTATTTCTAATTCTAACATATTGAGCAATTACGGATTCATTATCACCAAATAAATACTGCGTTGGGTACAACACACCATGAGATTTTAGATTCTTTAATTCTGCAATATATTGAGACTCTGTTTTAGGTGTTGACAATAAACGATTAATACCACGTAACTGACCACTATAATAAACAGAATGATTAAGTTTATCATTACTCAATTGAAGAGGAAGAACTTCAAAATTAAATGGTACAAATAAGTAGCGTTTCTGACTACCAATAAAATATTCAATCTTAAGCTTTATATTATACGACTTAATTTTTGTCAACTGGTTGGTAGTGAGATTTAACCATATTTGTTTACCTTGGTTAGACTTAATAATAAATGGTTTTAAATCCTTTGTATCATTAACTATGGCATTATTGCTCATCAATTCAGTAGGAGAGGAAATATCTAGATAAGATTCAAGTCCATCTTGTAAATTATTCAGATAATTTTTTTGTGTCTTATTATCGATCATAATTAAACTGTCATTCTTTAGCAATAATTCTGGTGTTAGCTTTGGATTTGCTAATCCTTGTTTTGTCACAGAAATTCCAGTCTGACTTCCCATATACCAATTCTTTACTACCCGAATATCGTATACTAAATTATCTGATTGTACTAGATTAACAATAGAAATACTCTTTATTTTTATATCACTATCATTATTATTACGTAAAATAAATGAGAGAGGTTCATTTTGCCCTAGTAATAGAGAAAATGATGGCTGAACATAATTAATTGGTGACTTAACCATTGATTCACTAAATAGTAATGAACCTAAAGGGTTCCAATAAAAATACTGTAAGTCTCTATTAGGCTTAGCAAAACAATTCGACGCAATAAAGAGTGTTAACAAAAATATTTTTTTAATCATGCTGATATTTCATAAATTGATTTTGTATTTGCTGAAAGGCCTTGAACGAGTCAAGTTCCTGTTCGTAAAAGTCACGCCCATTTTCCCCAAGCTTTGCTCTTAATCCAGCATCTGAATATAATTCAAAATAGCGTTCTAGCAATTCTTCACTATCTCCAGCTAATGCAAATCTACCCGCTTGTGCAATATCAGTCAAGAAGTTACCATAATCCGCTGCGGCACATGCATCCAAGCTAGCCAAAATAGGCAACCCAAGCTTAAAATAATCTGTAGTCTTTGAAGGAAAATTGGGCACCGTAAACCTAGCATCTAAACTAACAATCCCAATGTCTGCAACTGCGGTAATATATTCATAGTCTTCACGTGGCAATTGTTCAATAAACTGAACATTATCTAGTCCCATTGCATTAGCTAACGAGATTAAACGTGGCGTTTCAGTTCCTTTACCCACAAATAGAAATTTTGCGTGTTCTAATTTTGACTGTGCTTTAGATGCAAGCGTAAGAATATTTTCTAGCGCTTGGGGAACCCCCATATTACCACCAAAAATAGCAATAATATCATCTACTGTATAGCCAAATCTTTTACGTATTGTCAGTCTATCAATAGCAGGAATTGGTTTAATCATTGCACTATTATACAACTTATTAATAGCAATATTTGACAATTGTGGATAATGTTTACGTAAATAACTAACATTACCATCTGACATACACCAAATTTGCTCATACGACTGGAGCATTTTAATTTCTGCGCGTTTAAAAAAATTAAATAACATCCTGTTTTTAATGATACCAATATCCCAAGCATTTTGTGGAAAAATATCCCATAAGATAAGCTGCGCTGGGCAATTAAAATATTTTTTTAATGGTAAAATGATCTTACGGCTGGACATAAAAGGTGTATGAGTAATGATTAAGTCAATTGACACACCTTCAAGATATTTTTTAGCTGTAGATACAAAACAATTTGGTAGTGTTAAAATAGTCTTTACTTTCTCAGCTCTAGTACGACAGTTAAAATAATTACCTGTTTTTACTCGCAATACATTGTAACCATTTTCTAATGACATCTTCGTTGGCTGGTTATTACGTTTTTCCAACATTGTCATAACATACACATTCGCACCAGAGGCCGCAAATGCATCCGATAAATCCTTAGTTAGGGTCGAATCACGAGGATCTGTTGCGTGGCGTGAAAAAATAAATAATACATTCATTTAGTATTTCTTCCAAATAACCCGATTAATGTAATCAGTATAGCTATGGATGATCCGAACAACTTTATCTGATACATTTGGCATGCTATAGTCAGCAACCTGACGTAATAAACGCTCATTACCTTGAGATTGAGATTCTAATATCTCTAACGCTTGGAATACACGCTCGCTATTCAAACCAACCATCATCACTGCCGCTTCTTCCATGCCCTCTGGACGTTCACTAGCTTCGCGCATGTTTAAGGCAGGAAAATTCAAAATCGATGATTCCTCATTAATGGTACCACTATCAGATAATACAGCTTTAGCTGATTTCTGTAATTTTACATAATCATGGAATCCCAAAGGCTTGGATAGATTAACTAATGGATTAAAGGTAATGTTTAATTTTTCAACACGCTTTCTGGTACGCGGATGTGTCGACACAATAACAGGGTACTGATATTTAGCAGCAAGACCGTTTAATATATCAACAATTTTCAGAAAATTGGTATCAGATTCAACGTTCTCTTCACGATGGATACTAACCACAAAATATTTGCCCTCATGTAGATTCAAACGTGATAATGCATCTGAAGAATCTATCTGTGGCAAATAATGATTTAATACCTCGTACATCGGGCTACCAGTTTTGATAACTAAATCATGCGCCAATCCTTCACGGAGTAAATATTCTCGTGCGATTGAACTATAAGTTAAATTTACATCTGCTGTATGATCTACTATTCGACGATTAATTTCCTCTGGCACACGCATGTCAAAACAACGATTTCCTGCTTCCATATGGAAAATAGGAATTTTACGACGTTTAGCAGGTATTGCAGCCAAACAGCTATTGGTATCACCTAAAATTAATACTGCATCTGGTTTGATATCGGCTAAACAACGATCTACTGCAATAATTACATTACCAATAGTTTCCGCTGCATTAGCACCACTAGCATTAAGAAAATAATCAGGCTTACGAATCCCAAGATCTTTGAAAAATATTTCATTTAATTCATAATCATAATTTTGCCCTGTATGTGCAATAATATGCTCACAATGCTCATCTAATTTCGCCATAACTCGCGATAAACGAATAATTTCGGGACGCGTTCCAACAACTGTTAATACTTTTAATTTTTTCATTTTGATTACTTTTTATTACAATTAAATCTTAAAGTTTATAGTATCTGGCTTTTGACGATCAAAGATCTCATTTGCCCACAACATAACTACCAACTCATCATCACCGATATTCGTAATATCATGCGACCAGCCTGGGATAGTTTCCACGACCGTCGGATTAGTACCATCAACAATCAACTCATAGTACTCACTGGTTACGATATGACGAAAGCGATATTTTGCAGTTCCCTTGATAACTAAAAACTTCTCAGTTTTGGTATGATGGTAATGACCACCACGAGTTATCCCTGGGTGCGCAGTAAAAAATGAAAATTGACCACTATCTGGCGTTTTTAACATTTCAACAAATACACCACGAGGATCTTCATGCTTTACTAAATTATAAGCAAATTTATCAGTTGGCAAAAATGACAAATATGTAGAATACAATGCACGAGTTAGACCTGTACCAACTGGCAAAGTAATTCCACTTTGGATACTGTCTTTAAAACCATAAATAATTTGGGCTATTTCACCAACCGTAGTATCATAAACAGGTGAAATGGATTGATAACTAGGCAATTGAGAATGATTATTATGCAATAAATCTATCCACGCATCAATCACATCATCAATATAGACTAATTTCACTGTAGCATCAGGATTATGAATAGTGATGGGTAATTCTCGCGCAATATTATGACAAAATGTCGCGACAGCCGAGTTATAATTTGGTCTACTCCACTTACCAAAAACATTTGGCAATTGATAAATAAAAACTGGACAATTACTGCGTTGTTTTAACGCCAATAATAATTTCTCGGCAGCTAGTTTACTTTTGCCATAATCATTATCTAACTGTGATTGAGTAGACGAAGTTAAGATTAATGGAATTTGCCGACCACTTTGCTCAACTAATGTACATAGTTTTTCCGTCAGATCTACATTACCCTCTTGAAACTCATGTGGGTTTTGTGGACGATTAATCCCTGCTAAATGAAAAATCCAATCTGCTTTATCAACTAATGCGGCTAATTCAACCTCGGATTGACCACGTTCAAACGTCATAACCTCATATTGGTCTAATTCTGCTAGCCTAACACATAAGTTTTTACCTACAAAACCACCAGCTCCTGTAATTAGAACTTTCATTATGCTATTCGCCTTCAAATAAGATATCCAATGATTTTTGTTCAACAATTTTACGTAATGTCTCAACTCGTAATAAAACTTTTTTCGTACCCTCTAAGTCTAGACGATTAGTATTATGGGAGTTATAATCAACCAGCGTTTCCATATCAATATTACCTTGATCAAAATACTTACCGTAATTTAAATCTCGAGTATCGGCAGGAACACGGAAATAATCACCGTGATCGATAGAAACAGCCCTTTCTTCACGTGTTAACAATGCTTCATATAGTTTTTCGCCATGGCGGGTTCCTATTACTTTGATTTCATGATCTGGTTTATCTAGTAACTCAATAATACCACGGGCAATATCGCCAACGGTTGATGCAGGTGCTTTTTGTACAAAAATATCACCATTTTCACCATTTGTGAACGCATAAATCACCAAATCAACTGCATCATTAAGAGTCATCATAAAACGCGTCATATTGGGATCGGTAATTGTGATGGGCTGATTATTACGTATCTGATTTACAAATAATGGAATAACTGACCCCCTTGATGCCATGACGTTACCATAACGAGTACCACAAATTATAATCTTGTTACTATCTAAGTTACGCGACTTGGCAACCATAACTTTTTCCATCATCGCCTTGGAAATCCCCATTGCATTAATTGGGTATGCCGCTTTATCAGTACTCAAGCAAACTACACGACTGACACCACATTGAATTGCTGCCTCAAGCACATTTTCTGTACCTAAAACATTGGTTTTCACCGCCTCAAGAGGATAAAACTCACATGATGGCACTTGTTTTAATGCAGCCGCATGAAAGATAAAATCAACACCACGCACAGCATTCATTACACTCTGCGGGTCACGTACATCACCGAGATAGAATTTCAGTTTCGGATGATTATACTTTTTACGCATATCATCTTGCTTTTTCTCATCTCGACTAAAAATACGAATTTCACCAATATCCATGGTCAAAAAGCGTTTTAAAACCGCATTACCGAAAGAACCAGTTCCGCCGGTTATTAATAAAACTTTATTTTTAAACATAATTTCTCACTTGAATAGTTAGTAATGAAAATACGCTGAATTATTTTAACAAATAATTTTCTGGTATTAACTTCCAAATTAAGATGCTAATATATCCGAATATTAGTCCAAAACATGTCCCAGAAAAACAATCACCAAGAAAATGATAATTAAACAATATCAAACTCACAAACACAATTGAGAATAAAGCCAAAACCAATATCTTTAAATAACTATTAAAATAAAAGGACCACATTAAAGCATAGCTGAGTATCATACAATGACCAGAAGGAAAACTGACAAACCCATTTCTTGTACTAAAAAAATTAAATCCATATGGTGATAAATCAAGAGATATGTTGTATAATAAACAGACTTCTGGTACACACCTAGCAAAAATATACTTCAAAAAGATCTTCACATAATTCAATAGGCATAAACTCAATAATTGATAAATTACAAAAAGAAATATTAACTTAACGGTCAATTTAGAAAATGTTCTTTTAAACAAGCACAGCAACGTAAAAATAGAAAATAATCCTGCAACACATAACAATAGTTCTTCTGAAGTAATTACCCTATAAACTAAGCTTTTATCCAAACGATACGTAAAATCAATTTCATTAGATAGGTTCTGGTTAACAAATACAAAAACATTTGCATCTAAAAACATAGTCGACAAAAATGATAGCACAAGCAGGATAATAACTAACATATAGAATTTATTATTGCAGGTTGCAAATTTTGCATTACGTATTTTTTTGCGCAACATCGACGTCCAAAACTTTCTTGATTGCAACCACCACGTCTAGACTATTTTCATTCATGATTCTTTCTACCTCTTTTAGCTTAACATCCACTAGAAATCTATACCAGAATCCTTGTAAAAAATGAAATGAAAATCCTGCAAAGCCATCAAGAAACCCTAAAGCAAAAAAATACCTGAAGCAAAAATACATAAATGGACGGACTCCACAAGGTAATTTATTATATATCTGCTCTTTAATAAATCTTTTTATACTTGCTTGCGATTTTATACTAATTTTTTGATTATCTCTACTAATGTCAAACTTATATTGTTGATTTAATATTTCTATAACCTCACGCGATGAATAGCCATTATGTTTAGCTGTCCACCAAGACAAAGGTTGCAAATTATGATCAATAAGACCACCTCTAAAAACTACACTCTCTCCACTCAACAACTTAAGGTGCTCATCCATCCATCTAGTTTCCATTTCAGCACATCCACGTTTCCAAATACCTAAAGTTACTCCATTTACTGCACCAAATCTTATTAGCTTGCCTTGAAACACTCGATATTTGCGACAGTATACACCTTTAATCTCTGGTGATAATTTGTGCAAACATCTTGATATATCATCAACATACTGGTGAGATAAATATTCATCCGCATCAACACGCATTATCCAATCTATATCTGGTGGAACTTGTGCTAACGCCCACTTGAACTGTGCTGCATGATTGACAAACTTATTTTGCATAAATCTTGCATCATACTTATATGCAATTTCCTCAGTACGATCAGTTGAAAAACTATCGACCACCCAGATATCTGTAACAATATTTTTTAGACGACTTAAACAACGTTCCAGATGAATTTCTTCATTATAAGTTAAAATAATAGCTAATATCTTCATTTAGTTTTACCGCTTAAATATAAAATCAGGATGTTCTCCACCATCTATCATCCATGAATACAATGCCCGAGATTTCTCCCCTATTGCATTCCAGTCAAAATTATCACGTACCATCCTATTCCCTTGTAAACCCATTTCTCTTAACTCATCAAGAGGTCTGTCCAAAGCATCACGTAGAGAATTAACTAATCCGTCTAAAGACACATCTATCCACCACCCTGCTTCATACTCATTAATCATACTCCAAGGAGCTCCTTTGGTAGTAATAACAGGAGTAGCAGCAGCAAATGCTTCAGCAACTGACATACCAAAATTCTCAGAATATGTAGGTAAAACATATAAATCAGCATCATAATATTCGCGCCATTTGTCATCACCATAAACAGCACCTGCAAATTCTATTCGCTCTAAATTTAGATCTTTAGACATTTTCCTTAAAGTATCTAAATAGCCATAATTATCTGTGCCAACAATCTTTAATTCCCAATCAGGAAATTTCACCTGCACTACTTGCCAAGCCTTTAGCAACATATCCAACCCCTTAATAGGATGAATACGCCCTAAAAACAGCAATCTCTTAACTTCTTTCTGTGCAACTTTTATTGGTAAATCGGGAATATCAACACCATTCGGAATAATCGCAACAGGTTGCTTAAAACCCAAACGTCTAATATCTAAATACTCAGATTCTGCTGTCGCATGGAAACAATTTGCAATACTCACTGATGGCTTCTGCAATAATGGCCAGATAAATTTTTTAAGTATTGAGCCACTTTTAAAGGCAACTTGGGATAGAGTTCCTCGCGGAGCAACAACAAGTGGAACATCAAATTGACGCTTGATCCAACCAGGATAAATATTAGACATCATCCATAAACTATGATTATGAATTACATCTATTTTTCCATTAATGGTCTGTTCTCTTAGCCACTGATACAATTGTGGTGCATTACCAAGTTTTCTTGGTCCAATGCCAAGTTCAAAACTATGAATATTCTTATTTCCATGAAACACCCCTCCATCACAACATGCTATTGATGAATTAAAATCCTGACTTTCAATAGACTTCGACAGTCGATAAACTGAATATGATGGCCCGGCAGCTTGTTCTTTCATAGATGGAATCACATGAATAATACTAAACATTTTTGTCATAGATTATATCCTCGAATTGTAATATTGTCACTAGCGTAATTCACTTTTAAATAATATTTTTTGCAAGACAATTAATAGTGGAAATAAGCGAAAAAAATTAATCATCACAGAATCCATCAACATTTCAGCATTTATAGACATTGTAGACAGCATTGCGATATACACAAATGCTCCAGATAAAGAATTATGTGGATTTGTCAATATGAGAATAAATCTTTGCATTACACCTAAAAAAAAATAACCAACAATTACAGCAATAAAACCCGCTGCCATGTACAAATTAACAATTAGACTCATGGCTGTAGAAGATAATGAGTTAAAATTGCGTAATACATACTTAGTATACCAAACACCATCATTGGAAATTGATTTACTATTCCATAAAAAACGAGGCACCCACGCGCTAACAGGTGATAATAATATTTTATTTAAGAAATTAGGATCTCCTGCATAATAAGAATTCTCATCATAATATTTGATACCTTGCGATCCTAGATAACTTAAATTGAGTCTTGACAATACGGCAATAATAATTGGCACATCCTGTAAATTATCCCCATTATCTTGAGAAGACAATACCGACGTTGTCGTATCAAGAGCTGAATCACCATTTTGTTGTGACTTCTGCAATGCATCTCTATAACTAGGAATAATACTAAACGCAACCATAACTGAGAATAGAGTATATAACAGCCACTTCCTTTGAATATTATTAGTTTTTATATACTGGCAAATAATTACTAATAAAAATGGTACAAACATTGCACTTTTAAACCCTGATATGAATCCCAAAAACACTTCCTCAGATAAAATGAAATAGAACCATAAAGAAATATTTGCATACCTGCTCTTATCTTCAGAAAAATACATCAAAGATACCATTAATAGTGCAATTGCCCCAAACTGAGAAGAATAGTAAATTAATTGCGTATATTCATAATACCTACTCGCATTATCTGGATTGATCGTACTTAAATAGCCAAATATTCCCAACCTTATCTGAATTAATTTACTGATTAAAGATATCAGTAATAGTATCATTAATACGTTTTTGCGAGGATAGAAAATACAGTTATCATTATTATTCTTTAACTTAGAAAACACTGGCAAACAAAATAAAATACTATAACAATTAGAACTGTATCCAAACCACATTGCACATAAGGCAAGTAGCACTAAAAACATAAACTTAACCATTTCTAGAGTAATTTCTGGTGTTACTCTTATCATGGACATTGTTTCATTAGAAAAAATGAAGATTAAGTTGGATAATAAATAGTAAATTCCAAAAGATATAATTGATGCGATAATTACTGGATTAAAAAACCACATATATGATTCTGATCTTTTAAGGATATTAACTTCGACTAATATATAAACAAAAACTAGTATATTTAGCATTAAAAAACCATAAGAGGTAGAAATTATGTCTAAAATAGTCAATACGTAGATCAGCAGACCAGCACTAGAAGTAACAAATAATCTAAATATGAATTTCTCGATGTTTTTCACAACTAGCCCAAATCTTAACGGTTATAACTTAAACAAGTCAGCTTCTGATATAATTCATGATATTGGCAAGCAACGTTATCTACACTGTAACCAATGACATTATTATTAGCGTTTGTGACAATATGATCTCTTTTCTCTTTATCATTAATAGCCATGATAATAGCATCACGCACAGATTGAACTGAGTATGGATCAACTATAAACGCACCACTACCTGCTATGGAATTCATTGGTTCAAGATTTGAAGTTATCACAACCCTACCTATGGCTTGAGCTTCAATTATCGGCACACCAAAACCTTCCCTCAAACTAATAAAGGTAACAATATCACATTTTAAATACTCGTTCACTAATTTATCATAATCTAGTCCATAGTAATTCTCAAAATCTACTCTCCCAGCCACCAATTCTTGTTTTAGTTCTGGTGACAATTTACCTATAAGTACCAGTTTACAGCTTAGATCTTTAATAGCCTCAATAAGAGTAGACACATTTTTGTGTGGTGCAGTTCCTACTTGCAAAATAACAGGACATTCTGAATTAAATTCTTTAGGGGATCTGTGCAATAGTGGCGAGAAGCAATTTGGAATAACTATAATATCTTTATTATAACCACTCGCTTCACAAAACAAATTGTCTTTCGTAGTCGAGGATATTGTTGTAATCTTTGCAGCAAACCTCATCGGCAATGATATCCATATGAGTTTATAAATTATCTTACGCAATCCTGTTAAATTATATAAATAATGATTAATATCATGAATAGTCAATATCGTTTTAGCTTTAGGAAGAAAAATTGCAAGATAATGACAATCACCTGTTATATGATAAATATCAGCATTCAAACGCCTCAATTGAAATATATCTTTTAAAATATCTTTTTTACTACCAACAATATAATGAGTAACATTTACATATTTTTTCAGTTCAGTTGAAATAGTACTGAATAAAACCTCAATACTGTTACCTGATACGACTTTCTTCCGAAAAATTAACACAACCTTGATTGTCATTATAATTTATTCACTATAAAAATTTTTCCATTTATAAACAAAATTTGACACATTTAAATTATACAATACAAAACTATTTGCTTTACTAAATATTTCTTATTACTAATAATTACTAGCAGGAGAAATAGAGACTAAACCTCAACCATGATCGACTATTCTTCTTGAAAGATAATACTTACTCCAGACCAGTATACAAATATCACATGATAACTCTTTCAACAGCCGTTCATTTAATTATTTTTTTAATTATTTTTTTTAATTTGTCATTAATAAAAAACCTAGTACAACAATTAACAAAAGATTTCTTATTGTAAGTCAAAATCTCTCTATAGTTATGTATTAATATTTTAAAAGCATCCAATTTACTAAAAGTACATGTTTGATAAAAGGTGTTAACAAAAAACCCACCAAATGAAACTAAAATACTACGATATAAATCTTGCACTGAAATATAAGCCTTATTTTGTTGATATATAAGCAAACGAATCTGTATATTAGCAGCTAGCATTTTCTCATAGTTTTTTGAAATACTATTGTCGTTAGATGCATTATAAAATCCAACCACCTTATCGACAAATGAAAATTGATATTTTGCAGCCATCCTTAACCATAAATAATAATCACCTATGTAGATCCCATTATCATATCCACCGACTTCAACAAACACACTACGTCGAAACATAACGGTACACGCAGAAATGTAATTACGAAAATAAAGTCCTTTAAAAGATAACACTTCTTTTTCTAAGCTAGTATGAGAAATCGATTTTTTATGGTTTAAATCATTAACAAACACTAATGACTTAGCATATACAAAGGCTGGCCGATTTGGATTTTGACATAATTCTTTTGATAGTACCTCCACCGCATCTAAGGAAAGATAGTCATCACTATCAATAACTTTCACAAAATCTCCAGTTGCATAATTTAATATTGCAATATTCAAATTCGCACAAGCACCAATGTTTTTTTCATGAAGCACTGGAACTATCTTTTTATTTGGATATTTAACTATAAATTTTTCAATAATTTCCCGGCTATTATCTGTAGAACAATCATCTGCAATTATAATTTCAATATTTATATAAGTTTGGTTAGCAGCACTTTCTAAGCATTCTTCCAAGTATTTTGCATTATTATAACTTGCTACTACAATACTAACTAAAGGTAAGTCATTGCTCATTTAAGTACTTTCTCGTTAAAATAGTCAACCATAAAAACCATAAAAAATAAGTAATTGCAAAAGATAATACACTAGATTGAATAGGGATAATTCCTATTAAAATATATGTAAGCACAACTACTAAGCAATTAAACAAAATATCATTAAATCCAATTACCATCGCTTTACCTTTGGACGCAAAAATTAACCCCATAGGCCAGGCTATCGTTTTAAAAAAATCACCTATTAGTTGCCAAAAAAACAACTGCCCCATATCACCAAATGCTTTTGAATAAAGAATATGGATAATAAAACTACGCCCAAAATAGATAACAACAATTGATAACGCAACAAAAGGAACAATCAATTTGTAGCAATCAAAGAGTTCGTTACGTATTTCTGCTTTAGTTTTCAGTGATGCAAATTTCGGCATAAAATAAGTACTAAATGCCGTATAAACAATCAGCAAATATGCATTTGATATACTTTGCAAACCTTGCCAATTACCGGCCATGTTCATACTAAGATCTTTAATCATTAGGTTGCGAACCAAAAGTTGCTGCATAGGAGTTACAGTAGCACCAATTATTGTCATTAATGTAAAACTAGATAATCCAATAAAAGTTTTTTTATCAAATTTACCAAAAAATGCTGACCATTTAAACCATGTAGATCGATAAACAAAAAATAAACTGATAAAAAATATAATATTAGGAACAATCGCAATTGCTAATAGTGCACCATAAACTTTATAATGCAATACTAATATTATCGACATTGCCAAACTAATAAAACTGCCTAATGTATTGATTGTAGTCATTTTGGCAATTTCACGTTGTCCGTTAAGGATTGCCAATAATAATTGATTCCACACAAAAAACAGTAAAGAACAACCAAAAGCAATAAAAACACCAGAGTAATTATCAGAATGCAAAAACTCTATTGATAAATATTTTCTAAAAATGATAGTGGCAAGCCCGACAATTAACGACAAGCAACCACTTAACCAAACTGCAGTATGCCAAACTTTATATTTTTCCCGCTCATTATCATGATACTTAGCTGTAAAACTAGTTACACCACCATTAGTTGCACCCGATGCAATTGTCCCAGCCATTGTAATAAAATTCATCAACTGACCAACTAATGCAACCCCTGATGGACCAATTACCACTGCTACTATTTTTAATGAAATAAACCCTGAAGCTAATTTAGATAACGTCGTCACTCCAGATAATAGTGTAGTTTTAACTAATTTCATTACTCAATTTATTTTCTAACTCAAGCAAATTTCGTTTACGCTCTTTAATTGCTTTTGCAGGCGCTCCAGCATAAATCATAAACTCGGGATATTCTTTACCCAAGACTAAAGATAGCGAACCAATAGCTACGCCAATATTTAGTTTTGCTCCAGGTAAGACTATTGCACCAGCACCAACAATAACATGCTTACCAATATAAACTGGACGACTATCGACATTACAATATTCAATTGGTACTGTAGGATTAGTTAAAAATTCACCAGAATAATCATCACTGCTTGAATAAATTGAAACTCGTGATGATACTCCAGAAAAATCTGCCAATGTAATTTTTTCTGCACCAATTAGACTGGAATAAGCTGCTATATGCACATATTTACCAATATGAATACCACCAGCCCCTGCCGATAAAATGCAAAAATCATCAATACGAGAGTTATCATCTAAATAAAGATTTTTGGCATTATAAATTGATGCCTTATCTGAAATTTTAACATTTTTACCAAGATATTTAAAATTTAGACTTTCTAGTTGCGTTTGAGATAAATATGCCATTATTCCACCTACTTGCTTACATAATTTACAATTTTACATATTTTACTAATATCTTCATCTGTTAGACTCGGATACATTGGTAAACACAAAATCCGCTTAGAAATATTTTCTGATACAGGACATTTCTGATATTTTACATAATCCAACGTGTTTAATGATGGATAGAAATAGCGACGAGGCATAATTTCATTTGCTAAAAGATTGTCCCGAACATTTAGGCAAATATTTTCATCTTTAAGTAAGATTGGATAATAACTAAAATTATTACTGGCAGTTTCGATACTATTTGGCAACAATTCGGCATTTATCAATTTGTTATATGTTTCGTGTACTCGTTGGCGCTCTGCCATAATATCATCAATATTTTCTAAAACAGCTAAACCCATTGCCGCAGCAAATTCATTCATTTTAGAATTAGTACCAACTCCTTCAATGCGATCATAGCCTGCAATTCCAAAATTAATCAGCTTTTTACACTCTTTAATTACTGCCTCATCTTTAGCAATAATCGCTCCACCTTCTATAGTATGAAATAATTTGGTTGCATGAAAACTTAGTGTTGACGCATCACCATAAGACAAAATATTCCTATTTTCATGAGTAATTACATTAAACGCATGAGCCGCATCATAGATAACTTTTAAGTTATGCTTCTCAGCGACCTCTTGAATTTGCCATACATCACAAGCACGTCCAAATACATGTACTGGCAAAATAGCAGATGTTTTGCTTGAGATTTGTGATTCAAGTAACGATGGATTAATATTTAGAGATGTACTATCAATATCCACAAACTTAGGTTTCAAATTTTCCCACGCTAAAGTACTCGTAGTGGCGACAAATGAAAATGGAGTAGTTAAAACTTCACCTTTTAAGTCTAATGCACGATAAAGAACCTGCATTGCCAATGTACCATTATTAACTAGTAACAAATTTTCCACATTGAGATATTGTTTTAATTTCTCGGTTAATTCACGCTCTAATGGTCCAAAATTAGTTAACCAATTCGATTGATAAATACGATCAACATACTTATCAAATGATTCACGAACTGGTAGAAATGGTTTTGTGACACTTATCATTTATTGTTCCTAAATTAAATTAATTACAAATACACATCTAATATACCTCAAATTTTGCCAATTTATTAAAAGTATTTTGATTATACAGCAGTAAACTGAATAAACTTCAGCTACTTCTAACAATAAATATTTTGTTACGATTTCTAATTATCAAGTATACAAAACTAAAAAACAATCCTAAAAATAATCCTTTTACTATTATACTTAATCGTCGTGGTTTAGACTTATATAACGGCACTTGAGCTGGATCAATAACTTGAATAGCCAAAGGAACCATTTCACTTTGTGCATCTAGTTGAGCAGCTTTTGATTGCTTAAGCATAACATCATACACTAATTGTTTAAACATAAGATTACGTGTTAAACTTAAATACTCACTTGTCAATTTAGGAGCTAATCCAACTGGGATAGTAATGTCTTCATCTATACTACGGTTACTTAATTGATTAATCTGCTTCTTTATTGACTCTATCTTTGTCTGCATTGCTCTATAATCAGGATTGTCGCTGCTCGTATAGTACGACATACTCTGCAGCTGCATTTGCGCAGCAATCAGCTGCCCTTGTAACTGAGATGATATACTAGCAATAACACGCTCTTGCTGACCAGCTAGTATACCATTACTTTCTGTAAAAAGTTTTAGCTGATTTTCAGCATCTTTTAATGCTGTAAACGCGACAGATAATTGGCTTTCATAAAACTGATAACGTTGGTTAGCTCTAGAGTATGCAACATTATTAATAGCTTGACCTAAAGCTACGGTATAGTAATTAGCAATATCTGCTGCCAATTGAGGATTCTTATTGTCTACGTCTATTTCTACAAAACCAGTCCGCAAATCTGGAACAAATCTAATAATAGTACTTAACACTCTTCTTGTTACATCAAAATCTGTTCTATTCCACATTTTTATTAAATTGAATTGCCTAATAACCATATCACTCACAGAGTCAGTTCTCATAATTGCTATTGCAATATCTGCATCCGTCTTCTGCAACAATCCACTTCCACCACTGGTCAACGCAGTTATTCCACTAATGACCTGAGAAAATCCTGTTCCTGAATCAGTTAATTTAGGTGGATTAATTAAAACCTTTGCAGTATAAATCGGGGTGGCAAAAATACAGTACACAATAGCAATAACAGTAGAAAAAGAAGTCAGAGCCCCTATAAACTTCTTATTACACTTTATAACATCAATCACTGCTTTCCAATTGATTTCTTTTTCTTTACTAGACATTATTTTTCTTCTAATTTTTAAATACAGTAATTGCAGCAGCTGCAGTACCAAAGTTAGCTAAGATCTGTGTCCAATTTAACAGGTTCTGCATCGTACCACCAAATTGAATTTGCTGTGGTACTATCACGGCATCACCAGGATTAAGAGTTTGTCCACCAAAACCACCAAACCACCCTGATTGCTGACGGTTATATAATGTACCATCAGCACGTAAGACATATTCGTTCGAGGTATCGGCAAACTGATTTTCAGTTCCTGCCATTTTGATATAGTCATTAACCGTTGTATTTGGCTTATACATAAAAGTTGCAGGGTTGTAAACTTGACCGATTACATCAACCGTTGATGGTCTAGTTGGGATATAAATAGTGTCACCATTTTCTATTTGAATATCAGGTAAATGCTCTAGATCGACAGAAGCAGAATCAACCCCTAAGACAACTCTACCACTAGGTTTAATCTGGCGCATTTTACCAATAAATGCTTGCTGTTGCGACAATACCTGATTTTGAATTGACACCTGTGTTGTTGATGTAGCACCCGCATTTGAGTTACTAATATTACCCAATAAACTTTGTTGTAGCTGATCCAACATCTGATTTAAAATTACAACTTGTTTTTTCTTCACTGATTCACGATTTAATTCAGTACCATATAGGTAAGCTTTTGTAGATATACCACCAGCTTTCTGAATAACATCAACTATAGTGCCTCCTGGTTTCATCTCATAAACCCCAGGTGCATTAACTTCACCATCAATAAAAACATAAACGGTGGATGTTGATGATGGTGTACGCACATCTTTAGATGACAAAATATCTATTACATCACCTGGCTGTAATAAGATATCATTGGCAGCATCTTTATTAAGAGCCTTACGTAAATTAAATGGGATTACACTAGTTGAGAATGTCTCTTTATTTAAGCGAATTACTGTTGCATAGTTCCAATTGATATTTGCCTCTGGTATCTGTATTGGACCTGCAATAAATAAATTATCACTAGCACCAAAAACTTTACCACTATTGCTATTGGCACCAGCACCTGAAGAACCATTCAATCCTGTTGAATACATCGCCGTACTATCGGCATTAACTTGGGTAGTTGTTTTCTCGCGTCCAATCTGAGTTAGTAAATTGTCACGACCACCAGTATTGTATGAATAACTATTCCAAAAACTCTTAGTTAACAATGCTGCTTTATCTGGGATAGCATCACTAATTCGCATCCCTTCTCGATAACCTAAACGGGTTGGCTCTGCCACGTTACCCATTAGTACAATGCTACTTTCATAACTATTATTTAAACTAAAGAAATGAACAATGTCACCATCATTTAAAGCTATTTGCAAACCTTGCTTCATGTCATAATCAGTTACCTCAATCGCTTGATTAGCCGTTAGATGTTCTACAATAACTTTCTGTTTATTCACATTATAATTAAAACCACCTGCAAATTTAACTAACTGCTCTATATTTTCATGAGCTCTTGTCTCATAAATTGCAGGAACTTTGACACCATCATAGATGGCAACCTGATTACCACGTGGTGCAAAGTATAAAGTATCCCCTGGTAATAAGCGTACATCTTTAGAATTATCACCATGCAATAATACGTCATACATATCAAAGTCAGCGACAACTCTACCATCACGTTTAACTTCTATGTGACGCAATGAGCCAGCAAGAGATGGTCCACCAACCGCAAATACTGCGTTACTAATCGTAGAAAAAGCACTTAACTGATATGTCCCAGGACGAATTGCATACCCTGCTACATTTACTGAGATAGATCTCACTTGGCTAACTGTGGCAGACATTGAAAAATTACGGTAAACTCGTCCAATTTTACCCTTTAAATAGGTATCTAAACTACTGGCCTTGATTCCAACCACACTAATTTTACCAACTTTAGGAATAAATATTGAACCATCTTTAGCCACTGGAGTTGAGAAGTCTACATTCATACTCCCCCACGCTTTTAGGTTTACTATATCACCAGGACCTAAAGTATAATTAGCATCAACAGGCATGTTATTGACTGGTGCAAACGTCTTTGGATAGAAAAATAAACTATAACCAAAAACAGGTAAAAATATCCCACTACGAATCTGCACATTTTTTTGGAAAATATCTTGAGAAGTCAGTGGATTAGCAACATAACCAGTTCCCAACACACTTGGGACATAAGCTTGCTGACCACCCATTACACCAATGCCACCATTACGCATATTAATATTAGAATAGTTTTGCCATAAATCATTACTATTAACGCTATTTTTGGTATAATCATCACCATTCATCGCTCCACCAGCCGCGGCATTTCGATAAAAATCATCATCACCAGCCGTTGAACGATATAACTCTGTTTGATTATTCAAATTTAATGAGGCATCACCAGCGAAACCGCCACTAATTGGTGGAACAATTACACTAGCCCCGCCTGAATTAGTAGAAGCAGAGTTACCAGAGTCACCTCCAAACATCGCACTACCACCACCAAGATCTCCACCGAGCCCAGCATCTCCGCCAATAGCGCCGCCTGCATCATCAGAATATACAAAACTAATTAAACCTAAGCTAAACATTACGAGTATTATTTTACGCATTAACCATGAACCATATAAAACACTTTAAGGGGTTTATTCTATCATAAAGTTACAAAAGAAAAAGAATATTATACACCTAACTTACTATAGAAGTTACTATTTATTTCCTACTATCATAACCGACATCTCATAGTCATTTCTTAATGCTGATATGGTTATTAAATTAACTCCGACAATATACTTAGTAAACGCTCCTGTTTTGTTAACACTAGTCATCGCGCTAGTATAGCTACGTCCAAAGTCATCTACAAATTTCTTATAATTGATATCGTCAACACCTTTGTTGGTAATGACCTGTGCACTGACTGCTAAATCGTGAGCATCACATCCTAGTACTATTTGTTTGGCGTTATTCATTCCAGACTTGTTTACCATTCCAAGATATGTCTTTACATCATTAATAATACCATTATACATAAAGCTCATGTGATCAGAAAGATCTCGGATAATCAGTGGACAATTACTTGTATTTATTTTGGATATCAGATATTTAGCATCTGCAACATCATCAGCAACACAAAACTGAATTATCCCTAACAATACCAACAGTAACTTATACCTAAGCATTAGACACCTCTCGACAAAAGTAACATTAAATCCCAAATAGCATAAAATAACACAAATAACATTATAATTATAATAGTTATTATACCATATTTCATTATCACTCATGGTATCCGTATCGGATAAACTAAACTTAATGTATTAGAAATTATATATTAGCTCATCATAATGTGGTAGAATCACTCAGTTATTTATTTTATATAAACGTGATACAAATGCTAAAAAAATTAATACTAATTACTATGGGCACTATTGTTAGTGCTGCATATGCAGACTCTGGTTTATACTTGGGAGTCGGTGCTGGTTATGCAAATCAAGGAATAAGTACAACGAATGGCTATAGCTATCTAGATGGTTCATCGAGCCAATCTGGTGGGAATATGCTAGGCAGTGTTTATCTGGGGTATGATTTTAATCACTATCTAGGTATACAATCAGATTATTTCTACATGGCAGATGTGCAGTACACTATTGGAAATAACCTGAATAATGGTTCACAAGGATCGTTCACTGCATCACAGCAATTAATTGATCTAGGCATCACTGGACATTTACCTTTTGGAATTTTTGCGAATTCACTGAGTGGATTATCTATTTTTGGTAAACTGGCTCTTGGCTATAGCTTCATGAATTTCAGTGGCGGAACAGTTGGAATAAATGGCAATAGTAGCTCTACCCAAAATATTCCAGGTAGCTCTCAAGGATTAGTACCTGTGATTGGTGGTGGATTTGAGTATGGTATAGATTCAGCGGGGATTCGCCTTGAATATGATTACATTGGCAATACACCGATCAGCAATAACGGACAATCATTAATGAATGCAAATAATAGCATTTTCTTATTGTCTGCTCTTTATCACTTCTAAATCTATTTCTGGATATTAGTAAGTATTTTCTCGAGATAGCCATTATTGAAGCCCGCATAGCTGTTACCTGTGTTATACATGCTTAATGCTTGACGTAATGCTAATTGTGGGTTGTTGGTATTTTTCTTAGCTTGTAAATAATTTTTAGTTAGAATATCGCCACTTACTTTCAAGTTAGTACATGAATCAAAAAGTTGCTCTGGTTTTAACTTATATTTACGAATATTTTTGATGTTGATCTGCCCAAGACCAACATCAAAATTATAACCATTCTTATCTAAATATTTCACCCACGCGATTGCCTGACTTTCAGTTTTGGGTTGAGCACGTAAACGTGCACCATTCAACCCCAATGCCAGCGGATTACCACGCGACTCAGTTTTCACTAAAGTCACCATAGTAGTTGGCGCAACAGTTGGACTGCATTTTTGCGCAAGTGTCATCAGATCAGGAGTAGCTAAAATTGGCATTATTCAGCAAATTTCAAATCCAGATATTCTTTTAATGCGACTTGATAGGTTGGCATTTGGTAATATTTTGCCAATTTATCTACCGCCATTACACCATATTGTGGGCGTAATGCCTTAAATTTATACTCACGGTAACTGATCGGTTGGACTTTATTTTTATCAAATCCGCACATAGTTAAAATATCCTGCGTGAATTGATACCAACTACATGAAGAACTACTTACACAATTATAAATACCATATTCAGTTACTTGCTGATTAATCAAAGCCACTATAGCCCGGGCAATATCTAGCGTATGGGTAGGACAAGTAATTTGATCATCAATAACTGTCCACGAGTCTTTCTCTCTAGCAAGACGCAGCATCGTAGTTACAAAGTTACCACCTTCACCAGCAGCACCAGCCACACCAAACAATGAAGATACGCGTAAAATAAAATGCTTAGTAGTATAAGTAGATATCCCAACTTCGGCAGCATATTTAGATAAACCATATATATTCAGAGGCGCGGCTAAATCATTTTCTTGATATGGAGTAGTTTTATTACCATCAAAAACATAATCTGTCGACAAGTGAACTAAGGTAATATCATGCGCGGCACAGAACATAGCTAATTTCAAAGCAAAACTAGTATTAATACTAAATGCATCATGCACATTATCTTCGCAGCCATCGACATTGGTCACAGCAACACAATTGATAATATAATCAATATCACCATATTGTTCAAATTTACTAACCGCAAGTGAATCTAGCGCATCAAAATTATCACGAGTTAATGGAACAACTTGATGTGACGAATCGGCCAATACTTTAACTAAATCACTACCTAGTTGCCCGTCCGCACCCAAAATTATTATTTTTGCCATGGACTATCTCGCTGTATAATTCTGTTGAATCCAATTTTGATATTCACCACTCATAATGTGCTGAACCCATTCTTGGTTATCTAAATACCACTGTACGGTCTTCTTAATACCTGTATCGAAGTTTTCTTCTGGCTGCCATCCCAATTCAGTTTGAATTTTGGTTGGATCCATTGCATAACGGAAATCATGTCCTGCACGATCTGTCACATAGGTAATTTGATCTAAATAACTACCCACAGCTTTAGGTTGTAATTCATCCAAGATTCTACAAATAGTTTGAACAACTTCTAAATTTGTCCGTTCGTTGTGTCCACCAATACAATAGCTCTCACCAAGAACACCCTTTTCAAATGCTAAAATAATACCTTTGGCATGATCTTCAACATATAACCAATCGCGGATATTATCTCCCTTACCATAAATTGGTAGATTTTTACCTGCCAAGGCATTATTAATTACCAATGGAATTAATTTCTCAGGGAAATGATATGGACCGTAATTATTGGTACAATTAGTAATCACTATTGGTAAATTATAGGTGTGATACCATGCACGGACTAATAAATCACTGCTTGCCTTTGATGACGAGTATGGACTACGTGGATCATAAGAAGTGGTTTCACTAAAGTACCCTGTATCGCCAAGACTACCAAATACTTCATCGGTTGAAATATGGACAAATTTAAATTGGCTCTTATCGGTTAGCGTATTGAAATATTCACGCGCACATTCCAATAAATTATAGGTACCTATGATATTAGTTTGAATAAACTCACCAGGACCCACTATTGAACGATCAACATGACTCTCTGCCGCTAAATGTAAGATCCCAACGGGCTGATATTCATTAAAAATACGACTAATATTTTCTTTATCGCAAATATCAACTTGTTCAAACTTATAACTCGGATTATCAGCAATTTCCTTTAAAGATTCCAAATTACCCGCATAAGTTAGTTTGTCAATATTAACTACATTGTAATCGCTTGCCTTGATTAACTGACGCACTACTGCTGAACCAATAAAACCAGCACCACCAGTTACCAATAATGTTTTTTTACTCATTGTATTTTTTCTTTATAAACAGTTTATTAATACACAAAATTAATGTCAGTATTTTGCAACAACGGTTGCTTTAGATCTTTATCAGATAATAGTAAACCATCTATGATTGGCCAAATTATACCGATCTCTGGATCATCATACCTTATACCACGGTCACACTCAGGGGCATACTCACCTGTAGTTTTATACAAGAATTCTGTATTATCCTCAAGGGTAACAAAGCCATGAGCAAATCCAGCTGGAATCCAAAGCATGTGTTTATTCTCAGCACTTAATTCAAAACCCACCCATTTACCAAAAGTAGGTGAACCACGACGAATGTCTACCGCTACATCAAAAACCGCACCAGCGACGCAACGTACTAGTTTACCTTGCGCCTTCGGATCTAATTGGTAATGTAAACCTCTTAAGACACCTTTAGAGGATTTCGAATGATTATCTTGAATAAATTCTTCAGTTATACCATTGGCATGAAAAAGTGACTTCTTATAGCTTTCCAAAAAGAAACCGCGTTCATCTCCAAATACTTTGGGTTTAATTAAAATAACCTCAGGAATAGCTGTTGATATAAACTCCATCTTATTTGGTAATCCTTCTTAAATATTCAGCATAGGTCGATTTGCCCATGGTAGCAGCTTTCTCACGAACTGCTTCTTTACTAATCCAACCTTTATGTATGGATATTTCTTCCAAACAAGCAATCTTAATACCTTGGCGATGCTCTACCGTTTGAATAAAGTTTGACGCATCCAGAAGTGAATCATGCGTACCTGTATCTAACCACGCGAATCCTCGCTTCATAGTTACTACATTCAAGGTACCTTGTTCAAGATAGATACGGTTCAGATCAGTAATTTCTAGTTCACCGCGTGGCGATGGTTTAACCTGTTTTGCGTAGGCAACTACATTACTATCATAAAAATACAAGCCTGTAACTGCAAAATCTGATTTCGGTGTAGCTGGTTTTTCTTCAATACTAATCGCGCGTTTATTCTCATCAAATTCGACAACGCCATAACGCTCGGGGTCTGATACCTGATAAGCAAATACGGTTGCACCAGTATTCGTTTGCGCACTTCTTAATAAGTCAGGCATTCCACTACCATAGTACAAATTATCGCCAAGAATCAAACAAGCTGGTGAACCAGCCAAGAAATCTTCACCAATCAAAAAAGCTTGCGCTAATCCATCTGGACTTTCTTGAACCGCATATGACAATGAAATTCCCCATTGACTACCATCACCCAATAATTGTTCAAAGCGCCCAATATCCTGAGGAGTCGAAATAATTAAAATCTCACGAATTTCAGCCAACATCAAAATAGACAACGGATAGTAAATCATTGGCTTATCATAGACTGGCAACAACTGTTTTGAAATAACTTGCGTAGCTGGATGTAAGCGCGTCCCGCTGCCACCTGCCAAAATAATACCTTTATAATTAGTGCTCATTAACAATTACTCCTCTTAATTAATAAACTAGTGGTAATGAAACTTTTTTTCCATCACGTGCTGACATATAAATCGCAATCAAAAACTCAAGTGATTTTAATCCTTCGCGTCCATCGGTTAACGGAGCTGCTTTTCCTTGTAGCGTCTCAATCACGTTCGCATAATATAGTGGATGACCGAATCCATATACTGAGGTAGTCGCATAATTAGCATTCATTACATTTTCATCTTCAGGACGCTTATCCGCAAATTCCCAATGATCAATCTTATTAACTGCCAATCCAC
This sequence comes from Pseudomonadota bacterium, assembly GCA_003962985.1. Lineage (GTDB taxonomy): Bacteria > Pseudomonadota > Gammaproteobacteria > Burkholderiales > UBA11063 > Aquella. Next base: position 37,161 of record RXKA01000071.1, read on the forward strand.
CCACGCGTACCGTACCTTTTTCACCGATGATAGTAATTGAGCCCTCCAAATTTTTAGGATAAGTCAACATTGATACATTCATTGTACCTAGTGCGCCACTACGATATTTAATCGCAACTACACCACTATCTTCAGTTTCAATATTACGTGCAAGAGTTGCGGTATAACTTTGTACAGATTCAACCGAACCAATTAACCACTCCATTAAATCAACATAATGGGATGCCTGATTCATGAATGCACCACCATCAAACTCCCAAGTACCACGCCATTCATCATGATCATAATATTCTTGTGGACGTGTCCAAAATACATTACAGGCTACTGAATAAATTCGTCCAAAACGTCCTTCATCAACAGCTTTCTTAACCATCTGGATTGTTTCATTGCGACGATTTTGTTTCACAACAAACAAGCGCACACCTGCTTTATCACAAGCTTTTACCATTTCGATACCATCAGACATTCTAGTTGCCATTGGTTTTTCTGTAACCACATGATAACCTGCTTCTGCACACATGATAGTTTGTGGAGGATGTAATCCACTTGGTGTAGTCAAAATAACCGCATCAAAACCGCCCTCTTCCAACATATCTTCAAGACTATAATAAGCTTTCGCATTATATTTATCTGCAGCTTGATCTGCACGACTAGGAATAATGTCACAAACCGCAACTAACTCACATGCCGCCATGTGTTTTTCCAATGAACCAAAATGATTCGCTGCAATACGACCACAACCAACCAAGGCAAATTTAATTTTACGATCCGTAATTGGTTTATACTTGCTTAACATAATAACTCTTTCACCTATATTAAATTTATACATGATTATACTACACATGTAATTTACACAACAAAACTCTCAACTCAAGAGGCAATTAGATTTTGATTAACTATTTAACCACATCCAATCTTATTTTATATATTGATACAAATAACATCCTGTAATAATATAATTTACATTTATTTCAATACATCAGAAACTATATTTTATACAATGTATTACTAGATTAAAAAACAGCCCCATAATATTATGGAGCTGCTTATTTACATCATCACAATCAGATGATTAATTAACTAAATGCTGACAATAAATAACCACTGAAGTTGGCAGGATACCAATTACAAGCAATGCTAATACATTCACAGCTAGTAAAGTTCTTGTTACAAAACAAGCATCTGCAACTGCAACTTCTTTTGTTGGCTCATCAAAGTACATGAACTTAACTACGCGAATATAGTAGAACGCACCAATTAATGACATGATAACCGCAAATATGGCTACACCAATATAACCGATACTAATTAATGCGGCTAAAATTTTAAATTTAGCATAGAAACCAACTAGCGGAGGAATACCTGCCATTGAGAACATTACTAACATCATAAAGAAAGCATATACAGGATGAGATTTACTCAGACCTTTAAGATCCTCAAGTGTTTCACACTCAAAACCATCTTTAGATAACAAGGTCAAAATACCAAAACCAGCTAACGCGGTAAATGAATACGTTACTACGTAGAATAATGTTGAAGTAAGACCTTCAATGCTAAGTGTCACAAAACCTAATGCCACGAATCCCATATGTGAAACGGTTGAGTAACCCAACATACGTTTAACATTCGTTTGTGCAATCGCAATAATATTCCCGAAGAATAATGACAATATTGCAAGGAATAATAACATCATCGACCATTCTTGTGCAGCTAGAACCAAACCACCGATTAAGAAACGAATGATAAATACTACTGCCGCAATTTTGGTTAAACTTCCGATAACTGTACCAACCGCCAATGGTGAACCCTCATATACATCAGGAATCCACATATGGAAAGGAACTAGACCCAATTTAAAGACTAATCCAGCAACTACAAATACCAATCCAAATAATAGCAATGGATTAATATTGTTACCATCGATAGTCATTGCACGCAACACCTGATCTAATTGTAAATGACCACCAGTTGCACCGTAAATAAATGAAATACCATACAACAAGATACCTGATGCTAGTGCGCCCAGAATAAAGAACTTCATTGCTGATTCAGTTGCTTTAACACTATCGCGCTGTAATGCTATTAAACCATATAAAGCAAGAGATAATAATTCTAAACCAACATACAATACTAACATATTGTATGCAGAAATCATTACCATCATACCTAAAATAGCAAATAGAAAGATTGCAAAAAATTCACCAACGTGCAATTTCTTATCAACTAGATAGCGTCGAATATAAATCACAACGACAAATGATAGCAAATACGTTACCAATTTGGTACCAGTTGCTAAGTTATCTAAAATAAACATATTATTAAATGTTACTTGTGTAGTACCTGTATCTACATGTAGTTGCAACACAAAGCAACCGACCAAAGTCAATAGCGTTAATCCTGTGACAATTGATTTCTTAATTGAAAAAGCATCAACTAATAAAATCACAACTATCATAAACGCCATAAATAGTTCCGGCAATACCGGAAATAAATTAGGATAAGTCATTATCTACACCTGCCTTTAAAGTTTGCTGTACGCTACTTGTTTAATCAACACTTCTACTGAAGTATGCATTTTGGCAACAAATAGATTTGGATAAACACCCATTACTATCACGGCAATAGCCAATATTGCCAAAATGATAAATTCACGTGATGACACATCATCCATTTCTGCAACATGTGAATTTGTCACATTACCAAATACAACTCGTTTATACATCCATAATGTATAACCAGCACCTAAAATCAGTGTAAATCCAGCGAAGAACGCAGCTATAAAGCTAGTTTGTACTGCACCTAAAATCACCATAAATTCACCGACGAATCCAGAAGTTCCAGGTAACCCTGAGTTTGCCATGGCAAACAACATGAAAAACGCGGCAAAAACAGGCATTTTATTCACCACACCACCGTAATCACTTATATTACGTGAATGCACACGATCATACATAACACCAATACAGAAGAACATTGCAGCAGATACAAAACCATGTGAAATCATTTGCGTGATCGCACCTTCAACTGCCCATACATTCAACGTACCATTTGCGAATAGGAAACATCCTAAAGTCACAAATCCCATATGAGAAATTGATGAATAAGCAACCAGTTTCTTCATGTCTTTTTGTACTAATGCAACTAAACCGATATAAACAATCGCAATCAATGATAATACGACCATTAAACCAGCTAAATGACGTGATGCATCAGGTACGATTGGTAGAATAAAACGTAAGAATCCATAACCACCAATTTTCAAAGTAATTGCAGCTAACACCATTGAACCACCAGTTGGCGCTTCAGGATGGGCATCTGGCAACCATGTATGTAGTGGCCACATCGGAACTTTTACTGCAAAAGATAAGAAAAAGGCGATAAATAATAAAATTTGTGGACCAATTGCCAATGGTAAATTATAGTAACTCAAAATTTCGAAACTACCATTACTCTTGAAGAATAAGTAAATTAAACCCACTAGCATTAATAATGAACCAACCAAAGTGTATAAGAAGAATTTAACCGCAGCATAAACACGATTAGTACTTCCCCAAACACCAATGATCAAGTACATTGGAATTAACATCGCTTCAAAGAATACATAGAATAAAATTGCATCTAAAGCACAGAATGAACCACTGATAAAACCAGTCATCATTAGGAACATTGCATTATAAAGGGCAACTTTATGTTTAATAACTTTGAAACCAGCTAAAATCACTAGAACCGTAATAAAATTATTTAACAATACAAATGGCATTGAGATTCCATCAACTCCAAGATGATAGTTGATATTAAAACTTGGAATCCACGGAGCAACTTCCTCAAATTGCATTGCTGCTTGATGAGGATCAAAGTAATGAAACATCACTACTGAAAAAATTAATGCAATAACAGAGCCTAATAATGATACATAGCGCGCCATGCAATCATTTTTTGGAAACACCACTAAGGTAATGAGACCAAATACAATTGGTGTCCATATAGTTAAACTCAATAAATAATTCATCATTATAAGCTTATCCTTAGTGTAAAATTAAACCGGTATAAAATAGACCAGAACAAAAAGTTAACAAAATCAATACCCCCAAAACCATGTAAGTAGCCGAACTATTTACATAGCCAGTTTGAAGCTTACGGAAGATATTAGCAAAGAATGCAACCACTCGTGCTGAACCATTTACAACTAAGCCATCAATCAATAAGATATCACCAATTGACCATAATACTTTACCCATCCAACGACCAATAGGAGCTAGGATATTGATGAACAAATCATCCATAAAATATTTACGTTCCATCACAAAGATAAATGGCTTG
>RXKA01000165.1:0-151 GCA_003962985.1 Pseudomonadota bacterium
ATTTGCAAAAATAATTCACGCATTGCAGTATTCATTGCATCACAAACTAAATCAGTATTTAATGCTTCAAGAATTGTTTTACCAGGTAAAATTTCCGCTGCCATAGCTGCCGACTGTGTCATACCAGAACAACCAATAGTTTCAATTAAAG
>RXKA01000165.1:201-8228 GCA_003962985.1 Pseudomonadota bacterium
TAATTCCATCTTTTATATTTAAAGTAAGTTTGGTTGCACCTTGTTGAGGAGCACACCAACCCACACCATGGGTTAACCCTGAAATATCTTTAATTTCCCGAGCTTGTGTCCATTTTCCTTCTTGAGGAATTGGTGCAGGACCATGATTAGCACCTTTGGCGATACATGTCATATGTTCTACTTCATGTGAGTATTCCATAAATTTCTCCGATAAATTAGTTAAATAAAATTTGAATTGGTTTGGAATTCTAATAGCTTACACTGTTGCAACTAGCTTAATTTACACATGGCGAATATAAGACTAATTAAGACTAGTAAATTATCAGCGCAAAGATCAAAGATATTGTGTGTGAATATCCCTAATGAATAAATATTACATTATTTTACACAGTTTACGTACTTTGTGCATAATATCAATTACCAAGTTATCTATTAACAAATAAAAATCCCACACTATAGAGTGCGGGATTTTTTTATCACATATATGTAGATAATGCTTATTTCTTAGCCAATTTTTCTTTAATACGTGCAGATTTACCAGAACGCTCACGTAAGTAGTACAATTTAGCACGGCGAACATCACCACGGCGTTTAATTTCAATTGATTCAACTAATGGCGAATAAGTTTGGAATGTTCTTTCAACACCTTCACCAGCTGAAATTTTACGTACGATGAATGAAGAGTTTAAGCCACGATTACGTTTAGCAATAACCACACCTTCGTATGCTTGCAAACGCTCACGAGTACCCTCTTTTACTTTAACTTGTACAACAACTGTGTCACCAGGTGCAAATGCAGGGATTGTTTTATTTAAACGAGCAATTTCTTCTTGCTCTAACATTTGAATGATATTCATATTATTTTCCTTCGATCTTGTTCCTACTTATCATTAAATTAAGTAGCCGAGATTGTTCTTTAGTTAATTGCTTATTCTCCAAAAGATCTGGACGACGTAAATAAGTTCGCCATAATCCTTGTTGTAAGCGCCATTGACGGATTAATTCATGATTACCTGACAATAAAACATCAGGAACTTTGAACCCATGATAATCACGCGGTACAGTATAGTGAGGACAATCTAATAAACCATCCATAAAAGAATCATGTTCAACCGATTCAATACTATTCATAGAACCTGGTATTTGACGAACTACGCCATCTATTACCAGCATCGCAGGAATTTCACCACCTGAAACTACAAAGTCGCCAATTGAAAGCTCTAAATCGACATTACGTTCGATAAATCTTTCATCAACACCTTCATAGCGTCCGCAGACGATAACCACACCGTCTTGTGTTGCCAAATTATTAATTACTGCTTGTGTAACTTTTTTGCCTTGCGGAGACATATATATCACCAACGGCTTAACACTATTTTTCTGCTCCAGACGCTTTTTTAAGTCAGTTAAAGCCAACTCTAACGGTTCAATTTTCATGACCATTCCAGCACCACCACCAAAAGTCTTATCATCAATCCGACGATAATTATCGGTAGTAAAATCACGTGGGTTTGTTATTTCTAGGTCGAATAAACCTTTATCCAAAGCACGCGCAACAATGCCATCTTGCTTTAAAGCAGTAAACATTTCAGGAAATATGGAAATGACACCAAAGATCAATAGTCCAGACCCCAGTCAACAGTAATTTGTTTTTTATCCAGACTAACATCAATAATATATTGAGCCACAAATGGAATTAGTCGTTTGGTTTCACCATCACTAACTACAACCACATCATTTGCACCAGTTTCCATCAGTTCTTTAACTTGCCCAAGCTCTTCACCTTGCAAATTAACCACTGACAAACCAATCAAATCTGTCCAATAATATTCATCTTCATCTGGCTCAGGAAAATCATCGCGACAAACACAAACTGTTGCGCCTCTTAACGCAAAAGCGGCATCTCGATCATTTACCCCGCTTAGTTTGGCATGAAAAATCCCATCCCGCACAAAGCTATTTTCAATTGTTGTTTCTACAAGCTGCTTAGTCGGTAAGCGCAGATAAATATTCTCATATTCATCCAAAGAATCCGTATATTCAGTTGTAGCTTTGATCTTTACCCACCCTTGAATACCAAAGGGACTGGCAACATAACCCATGTCAATCAAGTTTGTAGGCATAGTCATATTTTATTAAGCGTTTTTCAATAATTTTTTAACAGCTGGAGACAATTGAGCACCAACAGATGTCCAATAATCAACACGCTCATTATTGATACGTACAGCTTCAACATTAGCTGCAGCAACTGGATTATAAAAGCCTAGTTTCTCAATAAAACGACCGTCACGGCGCGCACGAGAATCTGCAGCAACAATACTGTAGTAAGGGCGGTGTTTATTACCACCACGTGCTAAACGAATAACTACCATATGGTTAGTTCCTATAAAAATTAAATAAAAAGCACGTGATTTTAACAAAGATTAACCACTTCTGTCAATTCAGTTGGATAAAACATCCGCATAAAGATTTCACCATGCTATAATATTGTAAATTTATTTGACTTAATTATCTTTATTTTAAAACAACTCAGACATGGTTTTGGCATGAAATTTAAGAACATTACTATTTTATCATCTACAGCACTATTGCTTGGTTGCGCCACCGCACCATTATCAACAACAGACGAACAGCAATATATTGATAAAATTAATACCAGTTTAAACAATAACAATCCAGCCACCGCATTAGCAATAAGTAAACAATTTATCAAAAAAAGCCCTGCTAGCGCTATTGCATATGAGTTGCAAGCAAAATCGTACCAACAACTATCTGAATATGATAATGCTGAAGATAGTTACCTGCAAGCCTTAAAGCTTATGCACAATAACAACGTCTATCGTGCTGAATATGCTTATCTTCTATGTTCTGATAGACAATATAGTAAAGCCCAAAGCGAATATCAAAAAGCCTACACTGCTGAACAAGATAAATCAACTACTAATGGCATTAGCTTGCAAGCAAAGAATTATAATCTGGCAATGATTGTTAGCAGCACGGCTGACTGTTACAACCTACAAGGATTATATGATAACGCAATTGAAAGTTATGAGCTAGTATTGCAAAATAAGGATGTACCACCAAGCACATATATTGGTATTAGTAAAGCCTATCTTGCTCAACAAAATTACCCTAAAGCAGCACTATACATTAGCTCTTACCCTGGTGACGAGAATGAAAGTACCGCTCTAAACTTAAAGTTAGCCGCATTAAATGGGTTATTGAATGGTAATTATTCGTTAAGTCCAACCAATCGCAAACTATTACAAACAAAAATTGCCCTACTTAGCCAAAAACAACGGCAGCCACAATCAGCAAGTAATAAATTAACAGCACCAATAGTAGCCACAACATCCACTAACCATGTTACAACCAATACCTCAGTACCAGCAGTAAAGAACAGCACAACAAAACCTGCGCCAATAATTGCTGGCATGACTAACAATAATGCGTCAGCTAAAGCAGCACAAGTATCGCAATCAAATTCAACAGCAGTTACAAAACCACTGGCTAGCGAATCATTAGCTACACAACGCTCTCGCTTCAAAAAACGCATTCAAAGCACTAAAGCAGGTAAGCACTACATCATCGTTGAGCCACAAGATACCCTCTTTAATATTTCTCAACGCAGTGGTGTTAGCCAGCAACAGTTAATCACACGTAACCATTTAAAAAATGATGCTGTACCACTAGGTGTAAAATTATATCTTGATTAGCCATAATGTTAATGACACTTGGTAAAATAATTTCCAGCCAATTTACCCCCACTGTCTAATAAAAATAATTTTTCAGCGTGCTTAATTACAACACTAAAAGGTATGATATAATATATGCTAAGCTAGTATTTTTATAAGGATCATACAATGCAAAAAATTAAAGTAGCTAATCCAGTAGTTGAACTAGATGGCGATGAGATGACGCGTATCATCTGGAAATTCATTAAAGAAAAATTGATTTTGCCATATGTTGATGTCGATATTAAATATTATGATTTAGGTATGGAGCATCGTGATGCTACTGATGATAAAGTTACTGTTGATGCCGCTGAAGCAATCAAAAAATACAATGTAGGTATCAAATGTGCAACTATCACGCCAGATGAAGCACGTGTAACTGAATTTAACCTAAAAAAAATGTGGAAATCACCAAATGGTACAATTCGCAATATTTTAGATGGTACAGTATTCCGTGAACCTATCGTATGCTCAAATGTACCACGTTTAGTACCAAATTGGACTGCACCTATTATCATCGGTCGTCATGCACATGCTGATCAGTATAAAGCGGTTGATTTTGTGACTAAAGGCAAAGGTAAATTAACTATCACTTTCACACCAGAAAATGGCGAACCTGAAACTCATGAAGTTTATGACTATAAAGGTGACGGTGTGGCTATGGGTATGTACAATACTGATGAATCAATTCGTGGTTTTGCTAAAGCATGTTTCAATATGGCATTAACTAAAAAATGGCCACTATATTTATCAACTAAAAACACCATTTTGAAAAAATACGATGGTCGTTTTAAAGATATTTTCCAAGAAGTTTATGAAACTGAATTTAAAGCTGATTTTGCTGCAGCAGGTATTACCTACGAACATCGTCTAATCGATGATATGGTTGCATCAGCTCTTAAATGGAATGGTAACTTTGTGTGGGCATGTAAAAACTACGATGGTGACGTACAGTCTGATACAGTTGCTCAAGGTTTTGGTTCATTAGGATTAATGACATCGGTATTGGTTACTCCAGATGGTAAAACGATGGAAGCTGAGGCTGCTCATGGTACAGTGACTCGTCATTATCGTGATCATCAAGCGGGTAAGAAAACTTCAACTAATCCAATTGCATCAATCTTTGCGTGGACGCGTGGTTTAGCTCATCGTGGTAAATTAGATGACAACCAAGCCTTAATTAATTTCTGTAACACATTAGAAAAAGTATGTATTGAAACTGTTGAATCTGGCAAAATGACCAAAGATTTAGCAGTATGTATCCATGGTAACAAAGTTACTCCTGATCAATATTTGAATACAGAAGATTTTCTTGATGCACTAGATAAGAATTTGCAAGCTAAATTAGCGTAATTCTTTTTTCAATAATGCCCCACCTAATTCATGGGGCATTTCTTTTATGTAAATTATTTGGACTTAATGAAAGAAAACTAACATGACAACATATTATGATGCTTGGCAACAAGTAACAACAAAAAATGGTTTTACTGCTGATGAGATTATTTCTGGTTTACAAAAAAGTATCCGCCGTAGCGATCAAGAAAATGCATTAGCAATGGCATATGAAATGTATATTACTTCCGAGCAACTCGAAGATTACATGTGGAAACGCTTGCTAGTAATCAGTGTTGAAGATATTGGATTTGCTGATACTAACGCTACGTTAATAATTCGTAATTTGGAGCAAACCAGAAAAGATTTTCAGTATGGTTCATTTGATCGCGGATTATTTATGATTCAAGCCGTAAGATATTTATGTAAGTGCAACAAAGATCGTTCAAGTGATTTAATGTTAAATATTTTGCGTGAAGAATTTGCCAAAGGTCGTGCTCCAGTTATTGAAGATCATATGCTTGATATGCATACACGCCAAGGACGCATTAACGGCAAAGACTTAAATCATTTTCTACACGTTGCCAGTCATGTGGAACCTCTAGCCAAAGATACACAACATCAGGAATTTTTTACAAGATTACAAGCCATTTTAAATAACCAATAAATTGGAGTCTGATAATGTCGTTACAATTACGCTTTAAAATTGTCCAATTTTTACAATTCTTTCTTTGGGGATGTTGGTTAGTAACTTTCGGCGCATATGCTTTTAATGCTCTACACTTCAAAGGATATGAAATTGGTGCTATCTATGGTTCAATGGGAATAGTATCACTCTTTATGCCAGGAATAATTGGCATTGTTGCAGATCGCTTCATTAATAAAGAGCAGCTTTATGCAGGGCTACATCTATTTGGAGCGTGTACGCTTTTTTTGATCTCACAAACCAATGACCATCAGCAGATTTTCTGGTTGATGTTCTTTAATTCAATGTGTTACATGCCAACAATTCCACTAGGATATACCATTGCTTACACAGTTTTAGAGCGGCATAAACTAAGCAGTATAACCGAGTTCCCTAAAATTCGAGTATGGGGAACTATTGGATTTGTTCTTGCAATGTGGTTAATTAGTCTTACACATCTGGAACTAAACTCGCTACAATTTGTGATTGCAGCAGTAGCACAACTAATCCTGGGAATTTTCGCATTTACCCTACCTAAATGCCCACCAGAGCAAATTACAGCTAAATCATGGACTAGTTTTTTTGGCTTAGATGCCATTAAGCTATTTAAAAATCCGCAGATTGCAATTTTTATGATTTTCTCGGCACTACTTGGCGTGCTACTTCAAATGTCAAATACATGGAGTGATACTTTTCTACACAGTTTTGCCAGTAACCCTGAATATGCGGGAACATTTGCTGTTCGTTACCCAGGATTACTATTCTCGCTATCACCAATTTCAGAAACAGTGTTTATTCTCGCCATACCATTTTTCTTACGTAAATATGGTATTAAAACCGTTATGCTACTAAGCATGTTCGCATGGGTATTACGCTTTGGTCTATTTGCATTAGGAAATCCAGGCGATGGATTAATTCTACTAGTCATTTCAATGTTGGTATATGGTTGTGCTTTCGATTTCTTTAACTTGTCAGGTTCGTTATACATTGAAACCAACACTCCTGCAAGTATAAGAGCAAGCGCACAAGGAATATTCATGATGATGGTTAATGGGATTGGCTCATTTATAGGTGGAATCCTTGGCGGATGGTTAATCGACCACATGTCATCAAATGAGGTTCCTGATTGGACAACCATTTGGTCAATATATTCGGGCATTGCGGCAGTAATGCTACTCTTATTTGCGGTATTATTTAAATATAAGCACCACAACAGTTAAGTTACTAAATTTTCGTTAATTTTTACAAGGGAACATAATGAAAAAAATCGCTTCAGTTATAGCATGTACATGTTCAATCTATGGAATCGCACATGCTGATCCAGCAACTGACTACATCAGAAAATATATGGATATTGTGTATCCAACTTCTAATGAAATACACAACATGACTGATGAACAAATCAGAGATTATTACGCTCATGATTTGAATACATGGTATCGTATTCCAGAATTAGGATTTGAATCTGGTCTTTTTGATGCTCGTGTAATACCACAATACAATGTATTTGTATTCCCTGATACAGCTGCGCGTGCACGTACTGACTTAGATAACAAGCAAAAACTAGCTAAAGAAGGTTTCACTTCGACAAAACCAATATTGGGATCAAATAAAGATTATATTGAAGTATCGTCGCTTGCATGGATGAGTTTCCCATACGGAGCATATTTAAATTGGGCGCATGGTTCTGGTATTTATATCGCAACTGGCGGAAAATCATTAATTGGTTATACTAAAGTTGATGCGTTATACAAAATATACGATAAGCATAATAAATTAAATGAATACTATACAAAACTCGGTGAAACACAAATGGTTAAACGCCAAATATTTGGTAGTGACTTGTCGATAGAAAGTGCATTAAAGATATATGCAAATAGTAATACTGCTACAGACTATGCAAAACAGGTACCATATCAAAAATTCACAGAAGATACATTCCACGTTCCTGGGGGTGCAGATCCACTAGCTGTTGCATTACTTAAAGAATCTAGCTTTACTAAGAAACATAAGGAAATTAAGCAGCTAGTAAAAGAAGGTAATTATCAACAAGCCTATTTAATTCTGGTTAAGGTTTATGTTGAAGATCATCGACTAGGAAAATTCGACCAAGCAATGGAACGTTATAAGTATTTAGGCGGTGAGGCTGCTCCAGATCTTGATGAATGGATGTATGACGCAGCTAAAGCGGAAGGTTACAATGTTGTTCAATTAACCTATGAACCAAACTCAATGGGACAACCTACATTTGAGGTATGTGACTTACGCTGGCCAAA
>RXKA01000164.1:0-3887 GCA_003962985.1 Pseudomonadota bacterium
CCACCACATTATCCGTATCATGAAAGCCATTAATAAAGACAAAGAACAGCGCCACAGCAATAATAACAATTAGCAATAGTGAATTCATCACATATCCTTAACCGAAATTTGCACCACCAAATCTGCAATATTTACGCTGGTATCAATTGCATTTTCAATACTCTTGTAAATTTCTTTTAACTTAAGGACAGTTATAGTATCATAGTGACCAGAATACATTTCTTTCATAGCGTGTCGTAAATCATCGATTGCACTATCATCAAATTCATCTGTTTTTTGGTCATTACTTGAGATGCGGTCATAATTACCACTTTTTAATGCAATCATGATATCAACTAAAACCTTAGTAATATTCTGTAAAGTGGTTGCGCTTCTAATCAGGCAATCGTCAGCTCTCGCATCAATCCCATAAATTTTCAATTTTTGATTAATTTTTGCAATGCGCTTAGTTAACTTTAACAGTAGACCTGATAATTCTTTTACATCCCCACGATCTATTGGTGTAATAAATTGCTTACTTAATTCATTAAGAACTCTTTTTTCTATTTCCACGGCTCGTTGACGTTGAGTGCGTAAATCAGTAGAAAGTTGCGCTTCCTGCCCTTTATCATTAGTATTAATAATTTTTGCAAAAATAATTGCTGCTTCATTAACATTGGTTGCAGCTTCAACAAAAAGATTAAAAAAAACATCACCCTTACTTGGAATAATAGCTTTTATTAGACGACGTAACACTGGTTAACTCCAAATTATATAATTTACGGGAGTAATAATAGCATAACCGCTAATCCAATTAGTGTTATTTTTACTCATTGGTAATGCTATCAAATCACAAATCAGATTAGCTGATATGTTAAAATGATTACTGTATGTATATTGCATACAAATATTGGACTAAAATTGAAAGGAAAATATTTATGAAAAAACTATTATTAGCTGTAATGGCATCAGCAACTGTACTACCTGCATTTGCTGCTGAAGCGGTTGTTGCGTCATCAAATCAATTTGACAGTACTAAAATCATGTGTGGAACTAACCACGTTAATGATGGTATTGATGCTAAACAATTAGGTGACATGCACTGTAAAAAATTCCAAGACCATAAAACAAGCGTAATGTTCTGGGATGACAATTCTAAAAAATTGGTACATTGCAAAGTTGATAAAACAGGTAAAGTTACATTGGCTGAGTGTAAAGCTAGCTAATTTAGACTTTATAATAAAAACGTGCTTACCGATTGGCAAGCACGTTTTTTGATGAAAGCATTTGACTAGAAGTTGTATTGCGTACCGAATGTAAACGCCATCATAGTACCAGTGTACGTATTGCTAAATGGGAAGTATAAAGTATCTTCAACTCGTAGATCCCAATGTTTATCCAAAGCAAATGATCCACCTAGACCAACTAATCCTAGACCATAAGTTGAATCTACAGAATCATTACATAAAATGCAATTTGAACCACTTGAATTTACCGTACCAGACCAGCTATTATTGCCAACCCCAACGCCAGCACGACCATATAAGCTAAAAATTGGTGATAATGGCAAAGTACCTTTAGCAGCAACATCTACTACATTAGTTACAACTGTTGCACCAAATTGTGAACCTGCAAACATATTGTAACCACCTTCAAGGGCGAAGTAAGGATTGAAATTATAACCTGCATTAATATTAGCAGTCCATTCGCCAGTTGGTAAATTGTAAAGTTTACCAATACCTGTATTAAGATTTACATAGGTAGTTGAAGCACTTGCATCCTGAGTTGCATCCGCGTTAGCAAAAGAAAACATTCCAACACTAGCAATAATCGCTAATAATAATCTTTTCATAATTGAAAGTCCTTTAAAATAATATGACGTATTATAGCATAATCATGAATTTACTGATGCATTCAACAATAGATACAAGCGGTTATGCAAACATTATCACTCCACAACTACACTGACACTTACCAAAATAAACGCATAAAAAACAATATATTATGCAGCAATAATTTAAAGCAGCAAAAACACAACAGATATAATTACCTAAGATAGTTATTTGGAACATTTAATTAGCTGTGAAAACAACACCTGTGGTGTTATATGGTATAAGCAATTATAATGACCAAATTGACACGTACGCGCAAAACAAGGAGCACACTCAATATCTATCTTAATAATGCGTGCCGTCTCTGATAATGGTGGAGTAAATACAGGTGATGATGAACCATAAATAGCGAATACGTTAAGATTTTTTATAGCACACGCTATATGCATCAAGCCAGAATCATTGCTAACAACTGCTATCGCAGCAGCTAACAAATCAACCACATCCACCAAATTAGTCTTACCACATAGATTTACTAATCGTTTTAAATTAGTGGCATGCGCAACAATTTCGTTAGCAATACTCTGATCTTTTGCAGAACCAACTATCCATACTTGATAGCCCGCATCCTGAAGCATATCAGCTAATTTGGCAAAATGCATTGTCGGCCAACGCTTTGCCTGTCCGTACTCTGCGGCTGGGCAAAGACAAATTACGGGAAGATCAAGGGCTAGAGAGAATTTACTCAAAATATTTTGTTGATTGTTTTTATCTATGACAAATGATGGAGAATCAATTTGGTGCGGACGTAGACCATGATTTGCCAGCGCACAAAACCTATCAATCATTTTAGGCAATGCTACTTTGTCTAATTTGAAAACCTCATTTAGTAAACCATAGCGCATTTCACCAACAAAGCCAGTACGTCTTTTGATACCAGCAAAAAAAGGTACTAATGCTGATTTTAGTGAATTTGGCAAAACATATACATGGTCATAATGATTTTTGCGCAATGACCATCCTAATTTAATTCTTTTTAATAATGCAAGTTCACCATGTGCAAACGGGTTAACCAATACATTGCTAACTTCTGGCATCCGTGCAACAATACCTATCGCCCATTCATTTACTAATACGTCAATTTGGCAATTGTCACCATATTGTTTCTTTAATAGTTTAAATAATGTTTGACTCATTACCATGTCGCCAACCCAAGATGGTGCTACTATCAAAATTCGGTATGGTTTGCTGCTATTAATCATTATTTAACAAGTTTATAATGTGTTGAGCAATAAGGGCAAGTAATTTCTTGGTTAGGTGATTTTTTTATCTGTAAGAATACGCGTGGGTGATTATTCCATTTTGCAACATCAAGAGATGGGCATTGTAATGGTAAATCAGTTTCACGAACTTCAATAACTGGTGCTTGTGTGTTTTGTGACATTTAATTTTCCTGCAAATAAGATTATCAATAAGCCGATAAATAGCAATTATTATATCATTTATTAACCTAATCAGCCTACCAATAAATAATGGAATGATATATATCATTCCATTCCGAATAAATCAAAGTATCAATTAAGTCCTAGCAATTAATTGTGGAACGATCTCAAATAAATCTCCAACAATACCATAATCAGCATACTCAAAGATTTGCGCATTCGGATCCTCATTGATAGCAACAACGATCTTCGAATCTTTCATTCCAGCAATATGTTGCACTGCTCCAGAAATACCGACTGCAATATATAGTTCTGGCGCAACAATCTTACCTGTTTGCCCAACCTGACAATCATTGCTTACATAACCAGCCTCAACGGCTGCTCTTGATGCTCCAACTGCCGCCTCTAATTTACTTGCTAGTCCACCGATCAATTCAATAAAGTTTTCTTTGCTCCCCAATGAACGACCACCAGAAACAATAACTTTTGCTTGAGCTAAACCGACGGTTTCAATATGACTATATTCAGTACTCAACAATTTACTATCATTGCTTACTTCAATATTATTTTCAATATATTCAACAGCAACTGAGCACTCACCATGAGTAGCGGAAGCAAAACTAGTTGTACGAAT
>RXKA01000164.1:3937-11869 GCA_003962985.1 Pseudomonadota bacterium
TTAAAAATATTTGGTGAAATAATACCAATTACATCACTGATTTGTGCCACATCCAAGATTCCAGCAACACGCGGCATGAAATCCTTACCGTCACTGTCAGATGCGGTTAATACATGTGTATAATTCTTCGCAATATTTGCAACGATAGGTGCAATATTAACTGCCATTTTTTGATCATCACCAATATTCTTGCACACCAATATCTTATTAACTGCAGATAAACTCTCAACAGCACCTGAATCACAATCACCAATAACCAAAATATCTGTCGTTGCAGCTATTTGAGTTGCCGCTGTTACTACATTAGCTAAATTTGGATTCAATTGGTTATTGCGTGCAATGGTAATAATTAAAATTTTACTCATAAAATTATCCCCTAACCTCTTTAACTAATGTAATCAGTTGTTCAACTGAGTCAAATAACTGACATTGTTTCTTAACTTCACCATCAACAACACCAATTAATCTACTGCGTGCTACTAACTGTAAACCTAGCTCAGTGAATGCAATTTTTTCTAATGGCTTTTTCTTCGCCTGCATCAATTGAGGTAATTTAATAAAACGTGGTTCATTTAAAGTCAAATCTGCACTTAATACAGCAGGAATTGATAATTGTAAGGTTTCAGTTCCACCATCGATTTCACGAGTTGCTATCAATAAATCACCATTAATGGTTAATTTAGATAAATTAGTTGCTTGCGACCAATTTAGTTTACCGGCTAACATCTGAGCAACCTGATTTGCATCATCATCAATGGCTTGTTTCCCCAATAAAACAATTTGCGGTTGTTCACGCTCAACTATTTTTGTAAATATTTTTGCAATATTGATAGGTTCAAATACCTCGTCTGACTCAACTAAAATTGCTCGATCGCAACCTCTAGCTAAAGCAGTTCGTAACACATCCTCACTTTTAGCATTACCTATTGACAATACAACAACTTCAGTTGCAATCCCTTGTTCCTTTAAACGTACTGCTTCTTCTATCGCATTTTCATCAAAAGGATTAAGTGACATTTTACTATGTTCAATCTCAACATTACTATGATCAGCCTTAACCCTAACGCGTACATTTGCATCAACTACACGCTTTGCTGCTACCAAAATTTTCATTATAGCGTTTATTCCTTAAAAATCTTCATGGCTATTTCAGCCAAATATTTACCTTGTGCAATTGCTAATGATTTTTCTTCATCGGTAATATCTGCATTACTGTTTATACCCGAAACATGACTAACCCCATATGGAGTACCACCACTAGTTGTTGAAATTAATTCTTGGTTTGAATATGGAATTCCAATCAGACACATACCATGGTGTAACAATGGCAACATCATACTTAGAAGACAACTCTCTTGTCCACCATGCAGGGATGAGCTCGAAGTAAACACACACGCAGGTTTACCAATTAAATCACCATTTAGCCATTCTGCACTAGTACTATCCCAAAAGTATTTCATACTTGCTGCCATATTACCGAAGCGCACAGGTGACCCCAATGCTAAACCAATACATTCAATTAAATCTTGCTTAGTTACATACGGACTACCACTCTCAGGAACATCACTGGCAATCTGCTCACATACCGTAGAAACTTTTGGTACAGTACGAATACGAGCCTTGACGCCCGATACCGATTCAATACCACGGGCAATAAATTGTGCTAATTTTTTAGTTGAACCATTGGCACTATAAAATAAAACCAATATTTCTTTTGTCATATAACGATTATCCTTATCGTTTATTGTATTATGATTACTTATATACTCATTTTTAATCAAAAATTATTAATAGATAAACTCTTGCAATTATTAGCTAATTACGATACAATGTACTATATAGGATTAGATCAATAATTACTCTTATTCAATGAGTATCTTTAATAACCCAGTATTTTAGTATTAAATAAGGTTGTTTGGATAGTAAAATCTAATTCATTGTGTAGAAGCTAGATTATTTTCGTTGCCATTTATATCTATATAAAGATAGACTTAAGTAGCACATACAATTAAAAAACATAACCAATTCAATTAATTATTAAGATGCAAAAAAAATTATTTATCAGTTTATTATCCTTGATCACAATATCTGGATATAGTAATGCAGATATCGTAGCAGATCATGTCACCAACCTAAATCGCCTATCAATGCAGCAGGATAGCAGTTTGTGGCAACGGATGCGGGATGGTTTTGCGCTGGATCACAGCGAAACCAAAGAAGTTAAATATTGGGAAAAACGCTATGGTAGCCCAAAATATTTCAATATCATTATGCAAAATGCTGCTCCATATTTATACTTTGTTGTAGGTGAAATGGAACGTCGGGGTATACCATTAGAATTAGCCTTAATTCCTATCGTGGAAAGCACATATAATCCGAATGCAATTTCTCCAGCAGCAGTTTCAACTGGCATGTGGCAATTCTTGGCAGGATCAGGTAAAAGATTTGGTATGACAATTAACTCCAATCTTGATGAACGTAAAGATATTGTTAAATCAACCCGTGGTGCAGTTGCTTACTTACAATATTTGCATGACTTATTTGGTAATTGGGAATTAGCAATCGCCGCCTACAATTGGGGCGAAGGAAACATTAATAATGCTGTCAATAGCTCGAATAGTAAAAATTTTTATGATTTAGATGTACGTGATGTAACTAAACAATACGTACCTAAAGTAATTGCATTGGCAAATATAATCCAAAACCCAAGTAAATTTGGCATTAAATTAATCGACTTACCCAATAAGCCTTACTTTGCAATAACATATCCACCGACTACAATTGCAGTTTCCGATTTCATGACACAAGCTAATATGGATACCACATTGAATAAGAAATTAAATCCGCAATATAGTTCCACCAGTTATAAAGTTACCAGCAGTCAACGCTTATTATTACCAATTAGTAATCAGCCAACCTATCTTGCAAATATTGGACAAGCACTAATTGCACCAACTATTGCAACTAGTACCGTAATCAATCCTGATAATATAGTCGCTACACCCAGCAATAATAATGTAACTAGCGATAATAACGACACTGACCCAATTAATGCGTTAATTGCGCAAAACTCTACTACCGCCAATCCGTCACCTGCTGCTAATACTATTAGCAATAAAAATCAGGCAGATGTAAATTCATTATTAATTGATAATGTACCAATTAATTCAACTGATGCCAACTATACCAGCTATACCGTAACCCAAGGAGATACTCTGTACTCTATTGCGCGTAAATTTGCTACTAGTGTTGAACAAATTCAAGCAGATAACCAACTTAGCGATAGTGGAGTTCGTCTCAATCAAACCTTACGAATTCGTAATAATAGCTAATAGGAATTATAGATGAACGACAAAAAAACTACCTATACGGGCGATATAATTCAAGGTATCCCAGTAATTAATAATTTAAATATTAACGATCTTGAACAAAATAAAGTATATCGATTTATGTTCCAAGGTAGCGCAATGAATATAGGACAACCTTGGTTTGTTCCATTATTAGTTGCTCGTGGTGCAAAAGCAGGCAAGTCACTCTTGCTCAATACAGGAATTCATGGTGATGAACTAAATGGTATTAAAGTTATTCAGCAACTATTTGCCCAATTAGATACCTCACAACTAGCTGGTACAATCATTGGTGTATTACAAGCATCACCAAATTCATTGGTGCATATTAATAAAAATTGGTTACTTTCTACCGATGGTGGTGATTTTGAAAATATGAACCGCTTATTTCCAGGTAAAGAAAATGGTAATAGTGCTGAACAACATGCATATTTACTTTGGAATAACTTGTGGCGAGGTAATGTTGATTACATGATAGACCTGCATAGTCAATCTACAGATACAGAGTATCCGCTCTTTGTTTTTGCCGATTACCGAAATGTACTAGCCCAACAAATGGCAGAACTAATTCCTGCCGATCAAATAAAGAATGATGAAGGTGAAATTGGTACCGTAGAAACAACCTTTATTCAACACGGAATCCCTGCTATTACTATTGAGCTAGGAGCAGCAAGGATCTTTCAATCAGATTATATTCAGCGTACTTTAATTGGGATTAGAAATATTTTAGCTAAATTCGGTTTTAGCAATAATCAAATTACCGATACCGCACTTAGTAATAACACGTTTATTGGCAATCAAATGATCTCAATCCGTGCACTACATGGTGGATATACAGAAATGCTAGTAAGCATTGGTGAGGATGTCAATTATGACCAACTGGTAGCATACCAAATTAACCAATTTGGCGATATTATTCGGGAGTATCGCACACCAACTGCAGGAAAAGTCTTGTCGGTTGGAACAAGTGCAATACGAGAAGCTGGTGGACTATTGGTAAGAATTTTATATAATACGCCCAATTAGCAGAATTTAACTAATAACTAAACATTGGAGAAAATGTGCTGCTAACAAAAATAGTTAGTAGCACATTAAATATAATATCGCAGGTTATGGCTGATTAGCATTCAACTACATTAACCGCTAATCCAGCAAGTGCGGTCTCTTTATAACGAGAACTCATATCACGACCAGTTTCCATCATGGTATGAATAACTGCATCCAAACTTACTTTACCTGGTTCATTTTCTAGTAAGGCTAATTTTGATATATCGATGGCTTTACTTGCCGCGACCCCATTACGCTCAATACATGGAATTTGTACCAACCCATCGATAGGGTCACAAGTCATTCCTAAACAATGTTCCATCGCAATTTCAGCAGCTTTTTCAATCTGTTGCACATTTCCACCCAGTACAGCAGTTAATGCAGCGGCTGCCATTGAACAAGCTACACCGATTTCTCCCTGACAACCAACTTCAGCAGCAGAAATTGATGCATTGTATTTATATAAAACACCAATAGCACCAGCAGTCAAAATAAATTCCACAACCTTATCATCTGTAACACCAAGATAGAAATTTCTATAATATTCCAGAACCCCAGGTATAGTACCTGCCGATCCATTGGTCGGTGCAGTTACCACACGACTAAATGAAGCATTTTCTTCATTAACTGCTATCGCATAGGTCATCGCTAATAATCTCCGATCTTGGTGTGAAACAAGATTAAGGTCATTACGCATGAGCTGGTTATACAAATGAGGTGCTCGACGCTTAACATGCAATCCACCAGGTAAAACACCTTCTCGCCTCAAACCGTGTTGTACTGATTCGCGCATAACGTTCGCAATTTCTAATGCTTCAGCAAACGCCTCTTGATAACTGCGAGTAGCTGTTTCATTTGCCATCACCAATTGCGCAATAGTTAGATTATGCTGTTGGCATAAAGTTAAGAGTTCAGCGGCAGTAGTAAATGGATATGGTATTGTAACTGACTCACTATCATTACCCTCATTAGATTTACGATCTATCATTTGTTCTTTAGTGAGAATAAAACCACCGCCAATTGAAAAATACTCTTGTTGATAAAGTGTATTTCCAGATTCATCAAAAGCAACAAAGCGCATTCCATTTGCATGTTCTGGTAGGAATTCATCTTTATGAATGATTAAATCATGTTCGTAGTTAAAATCAACGCTCCGCTCACCACCAAGAAGCAGGACTTTATCTTTCTTCACTTTGTCAGTTATTAGATAAATATTATCTGGATTAATCGTACGCGGATGTTCGCCACTTAACCCACTTAACACAGCCAAAAAAGTACCATGCCCTTCTCCCGTAAGAGCTAACGACCCAAACAAATGAGCCTGTAAGTGAGCTGCCTGATTTAATAAACCAGAACTACGCAATTGATTCGCAAACTCTAAACCAGCTTTCATCGGTCCTACCGTATGAGAACTAGATGGACCAATACCAATAGCAAACATTTTCAATGGACTTAACATTTCACTCTCCCTATTGTGCTATGCACCATGAAAAAAGGTACCACATTGGTACCTTTAATTTTATTTTTTAGTTTCAACTAATTCAAACTGAATATCAGTCTCCACCACCTTCTCTTCTATCACTATATCACTATATCGTTTAACATTTGGTCGATAGTCATCTGATGAGTCTGTAACTTGTTTAACCAATTCTTGATTAGTTGAAACTAGTTCCATTCCACCTAAATCAATTACTTCAGGTTCTATTGCTACAGTTACAGTTTCTACCACCACCTCTGGCACTGGTTTTACTAACGTAGTAGCATCCTGTTGTCCAAGATTAATTTCTTCAACAGATACTGGATTAGTCGTCGCTGCCAATGGTGTTGCTGGAGTAGTTGGCTTTTCTAGTTGATCCGCAACTCCAGCTACGATATTACTAGCGACTACTGCTTCAACTGCAGCTGCCACATTTTGTACAACTTTTTCTGTAGCTGTATTATCCAATTGACGACGATTTTCCGTTGCACGTGGATGTTGGCGAGCTGGTTTAGCAGATTGTTGCGCGCCGTTATCTTTGGCATTAGTTGCGTCATTTGTACGACTATTTGCCGTAGAAGCTGCTGCAATATTTTTTGCAGTATTTAACTTACGAGCATTTGCATTATTAACAACCGGAGTCTCTACATTATCCACTATGTTATTATTAGTAGCTTGAATTCTACGATCTTCTTTTTGTCCACGAGGTGTATTTTGCTCGCGTTCATCTGGTTGATTTTTAGCATTCAAGTTATTATTTACTTGGCGTACTGTTTGTACCTTGTTATTACTCTTAGCGACAGTTACTGGACGAGTCCGATTGTTGTCTTTGGTTGGTTTAACATTCTTATCAAATGAACTACCATTCGGCGTCTCAGCGCGATTTTTATTATTACGCGCATTTTGATTACGATTATTACGCGCTGGCTTAGATTTAACTGGAGCTGGCGCAAACCAAGCACCAATTTTCTTAAATAACCCACCCAAAAATGATGTTTGAGTTCGTACTACAACTGGAGCAGGTTCCTGATGAGTAACTTCTTTTACCATAGGAGTTTTAGCTTGTGAATCAGATTTCTTCTGAGCTGTTTTATAACCTAAGTTTTCTTCTGGAGCTTCAACTAAGCTATAGCTAGATCGATTAAAGCTGCTATCATAGGTATCATAAGTCAACTTTTTAATTTTATGTTGTGGCGAATTTAAATGAACGTTAGGAATTAAAACGATTTTCACTTTCATTCGTGCTTCAATTTTAGCCACATCTTCACGGCGCTCATTTAACAAATAAGTACCAACATCGACAGGCAATTGAACGTGTAGAGCCGACAAATGACCGCTGTTTTTAATAACTTCTTCTTGAATTATACGTAATAAATGCAAGGCACTTGACTCAATACCACGAATAGTACCAACCCCAGCACAACGTGGACACGTTACACCACTAGCCTCATCCAACGAAGTTTGTAGTCGCTGACGAGATAATTCAAGCAAACCAAACTTAGATAGTTTACCCATTTGAATCCGTGCACGATCCAAGCTTAATTGTGTTTTAAAATGGTTTTCTAAATCACGCTGGTTGCGAGGATTTTCCATATCGATAAAATCAACTACTACCAGACCACCCAAATCACGCAAGCGCAATTGACGCGATAATTCTTCAGCGGCTTCAAGGTTCGTCAAAAATGCGGTTGTTTCAATATCAGCACCTTTATTTGCTTTCGCTGAGTTCACATCTACTGCAGTTAAAGCCTCAGTATGATCGATGACAATCACACCACCAGAAGGCAACGTAACCGTACGCGAATATGCTGATTCAATTTGATGTTCAATTTGAAAGCGAGAAAATGATGGAACATCATCGTGATAAAACTTGAGCCGATCGACATTGGCCGGCATGACATGCGCCATAAACTGGCTTGCTTGCTCATAGATATCGCGGCTGTCGATTAGGATTTCGCCAATTTCCTGGCTAAAATAATCCCGTATCGCTCGAATTACCAAGCTGCTTTCCTGATAAATCAGAAAAACACCGTCTTGATTATTGGCTGCTTCTTCAATTGC
>RXKA01000084.1 GCA_003962985.1 Pseudomonadota bacterium
TTGCTCATTTTAACCAGTTAACTTACAATACTGCACTAAATATATTTGTTTTAATAAATTAAAGTTTAAAATACCATGTCAATAAAAAAAATTTTCGCAACCATACTAATTATTTCTTTATCTACTCCTGCTTTTGCGGATAGTAAGGCATGGAATGATGCTTACCAACAATATCAAAATAATAATTTATCAGAACTATATAATTTAACACTAAGCAATCCAAATGATGATTTGATCGGCTATTTATATGCAGACGCCAGCTTAAATAAATCCAGTCAAGCTAATGCAGTTGAGTTTATTCGTCAACATAAGAATAATTATTTTACCCTTAATCTATCACATAAGCTATTAAATTATTACTTTAATAACCAAAATTGGTCACAGTATATCAATATTTATCAACAACTACCAGCAACGCAAGCATCTGTTAGTGAAACTTGTAGTTATGATTTGGCTAATTATGCACTAAGTAACCAAGGTCGTTTAAAAAGTAACATTAATGATTTAGTGCGTAACAAAATGCCAAGCTGGTGTATTTCACTAGTTGCCACTCGATTAGCCAATAATCAAAATAAAGGTGCAAAATTACCATTTTTGTATGGTTTACTAGTAAATAATCAATTGAGCCAGTATAATCAAGTTGCACAACAATTGAGCATTCCGCAAGTAACTGCAACTCAAACTAAAAATACTAACCAATATCAAACCGTTTATAATATGGCTGTACTTGCTCAAAAATCACCAGATATTGCGATGGCTAATTTAAAAAGTCTCAACCTAGATAATTCAACTCAACAATACTTAGCTAACTTAATTGCTGCCAGTTTAGCCAAAAAACAAATGTTTTCTCTGGCTAAACAAGCGATACAGGCAGGAAATAATAATTTTCTCTCTGATGATGAACATGAATGGCGTGTCCGTACATATTTAGCACTCGCTGATTGGGATAAAGTTATCTATACAATCAGCAAAATGCCAGATAGTCTACAAAATAAAGATGTGTGGCGCTACTGGAAAGCATTTGCCTTAAGTAAAAATCAACAACCACGTAAGGCGCAACGCGAACTGCTACAGATTACGCCAGCATATAACTTTTATTCACTCTTAGCACAAGCTGAATTAGGTACCGCATTAAATGTTAATACTCAAGTTCAAGCAAATGCTCTGAAGAATATAGCTAATTATACGGATGCTCAATTAGGGTTTAATTTATACCAATCAGGTAAGAAAAATAATAATAGCCTATTTGTCAAATTAGGTACTCAGCTTATTTACTACATTATCAGTATTTCTAATGACAATGATATTGCCGCAATCAGTGATGAAGCAAATCGCCTAGGTATGAATGATATTGCTATCTATGCTGCAACCAAAATGAAAACACCTGATGCTAGTCGTAGTTTTCCTGCTCCATTTCTAGATTTGTATAAGAAATATGCTCAACAATATGGCATCGATTACACTTATTCCTTGGCAATTACCCGTCAAGAAAGCCGTTTCAACCGCAATGCACTTGCATTTGATGGTGGCGTTGGTTTAATGCAAATTATGCCAGCTACCGCAAATTACATTGCCAAAAAAATATCGAGTAACAATTGTTATAAAAACTATGAATGTAATATCCAATTTGGCACATGGTTTCTGTCACATCTCGCAGATAAATTTGATGGTAATTTAATTTATGCCAGCGCAGGCTACAATGCAGGACCAGGACGAGCTCATCGCTGGGAGCAAAACTTTGGTAATCTGGATAATCGAATCCAAATTGAACTAATTCCGTTTAAAATCACTCGTGATTATGTCCAACATATTAGCACCAACAAACTAGTATATGATGCTATGCTCAATAATAAGCCACTAGATCTGTATAAATATTTAGAGCAAAGCAACAATCGCAAAACCGACTACATTACAGATGATGAAGATAGTGAAAGTGCCATCTCTGCACCTACAATAGATAATAGTGACAACGATGATTGATAACTCACAAATTTATCGTGTCGGAGGCTATGTAAGAGACAAATTACTAGGCATGAATGCCAATGATTGTGATTATGTAGTTGTTGGTAGTACTCCTGAAGAAATGTTACGTCATGGCTTCACACAGGTTGGACGCTCATTCCCTGTTTTCCTCCATCCACAAACAAAAGAAGAATATGCTTTAGCACGCTGTGAGAAAAAAATCTCTTCTGGTCA
Organism: Pseudomonadota bacterium; assembly: GCA_003962985.1. GTDB lineage: Bacteria > Pseudomonadota > Gammaproteobacteria > Burkholderiales > UBA11063 > Aquella. The sequence goes on from RXKA01000084.1 coordinate 2,197, forward strand.
TACTGGTTTTGTGGTCTATGCTAGCCCCGATGTAACTTTAGAAGAAGATTTAAAGCGCCGTGATATCACTATCAATGCAATAGCAGAAGATTGTCACGGAGCACTCATTGACCCATATGGTGGATTATCTGATTTACAGAATCATACTATACGACATGTATCAGAAGCATTTAGCGAAGACCCATTACGCATACTGCGGGTAGCACGATTTGCCACAAAATTAAATTTTTCAATTGCAACAGAAACCCGAACGTTATTAAAAACGATGGCAACAACAAGTGATATTTATACTATTTCACGCGAGCGAATTATTGAAGAATTAAATAAATCACTCTCATTCACACAAAGCTCCATATTTTTTATCACATTAAGAGAAGTTAACTGTCTTGATAAATTCTTCCCAAGTATGCAGAACATTATGAATAATGATTATTTATGGGATAAACTAAGAACCATAACGCAAACCTCGGCAAACGTAAATACCAAACTATTCTACCTTGGCATGCTTTACCATGAAGCAAATCTATCATCTCATCTTGCGGAAATAATTAATTCAAGTAAAATAATAACATCAATCAATAAAGGTTTAGTACTATTAGACTTCGATATCGGAAATTTAACTAGCCAAATAATCCTTGAAAAATTTAAACAATTAGATATTTGGCGGAATTATAATCGTTTCTTAGAGGTATTAGAGTTATACGATAGCTATGTGACAAAATTTGCAGAACAAAAAAACAAGGTTAACACTATCAAACAATTAGCTGCATCCTTACATCATGTGGATCTAAAGTCAGCCATTGCCACTAGCGCACCACATGACATCGCTATCAAGATTAAACAACAATATTTGGCTATTATAGATAAATTTAAGTTAGGGATCGTAAATCATGATTAATCCACAATATATCGAACACATCAATACTATTTTAGATGTCTTTGTTTTTATCGGAATCTGCGCAAGTGCCATCAGTGGTTCATTACGGGCAATTGATTCTAAAATGGATATTACTGGTGCTATTTTACTTGCTTTTGTTGTTGCAAATGCTGGCGGTACATTTCGCGATATCTTTTTGAATGTACCTATATTTTGGATAGCAAATCATTTGTATATTTGGTTAAGTATCGGTATTGGTAGCATAACTTTTATGCTATGCTATTATAAACCTAAGCTCCTTGGTCATCGCAAACTACAACAGATGTTGATTTTCACGGATGCAATTGGGCTAGGCATCTTCTGTGTAGTCGGTGTAGAAAAAGCAACGCTATTAGGACAAAATAGCTCTATTGCAATCATTATGGGTATCTGGACTGCGGTTGGTGGGGGTGTTATCGCAGATATAATCGCCAATCGTATACCGCTTGTATTTTCAAGTGAGCTGTATATAACTGTTTGCCTTGCTGGTGCTATATCCTATATGGGATTATCACAATTGTTACCCCAAGTTATCGCAGCATTCAGTGCTGTAATTTTTATGGTCTTGCTAAGAATATTGAGCGTTAAATATCACTGGAGATTACCGATAGTGCAGAAAAACCAATAACACATAAATAAGATACATTTCAGTATGTTATATAAATGCATATACCATAATCTATAAATATTAATCTGGTTTTTAATTTTATTCTTGACTTGATGGTAGTTGTTTGGTATAAATATGCCTGTAATGCCATTAAAAATACATTTGTGGAGCTAAATATGAATAAGGCAGAATTAAGTGATTTTATTGCAGATCATGCAGATATTTCAAAAGCTAAAGCTGGTCAAGCAATAGATGCTTTTGTTGCAGCTGTAACTAGTGCACTAAAAAAAGGTGATAGTGTTACATTGGTAGGTTTTGGTACTTTCACAACTGCAGAACGTTCTGCTCGCACTGGGCGCAACCCAGCGACTGGTGATGCTATTGAAATTCCAGCTTCTGTATCGCCTAAATTTAAGCCAGGTAAGCAATTGAAAGATGCAGTAGCAAAAAGCTAATCATGCATAAATAGATTCTAAAAGTGCCACCCCCAAAGTGGCACTTTTGTTTTAGTAAAAAGAGACATTATTTAGATGGTCACTAAAAAATTCCCTCAATATATCACATTAATCCTTGCGATATCAATTATGAGTGCCTGTTCAAGCAATAAAAGCCCATACAGTAAATCATATACTGGTAGCAGCGGAAAAAGTAAAAATAGCTTACCTAAGGTACCAGCACGAATAGTACCAGGTGGCAGTGGTGATAATTGGCGCTATCTAGGCGTAACTGGTAATTCAGCCTTAGCAATTGAAATTAATGAATCTAGCATAAATAAACAATCTGGCAATATCTATAAATACCAAGATCGTAAAACTGTAGTAAATCCTGCCAATTTCGCATATAATGGCACACCAAATTACTACTACAGCTTATCGTGGTGGAAAATTAATTGTGACACTAAGCAATACCTAACGCTGGAAACTGCACTGTATGATGGCTATGGGAAGAGTATTAAAAACTACTCTTTTAGTAATAATAGCTTCGCGAATGTTGCATCTGGTAGTGTTGCAGAAACACAATATAATTATGTCTGCAACAATGTCTACCGTAATGTTGGTTATTAGAGATTACCATTTTTACGTGAACTACGAGAGAATATCCTGCTTGTAGCACACAACATTATAATCAAACTACTCAAGATAATGATTGGATAATTACCAAAACGCTGGTATGGTGTAGTGCCAACCATGCCTTGCACAGAAGTAGTTAAAATATTTTGTTCAAAAGGTGGTAATGTTGCTTCAATATGTCCAAAAGGATCAATTATTGAAGTTAACCCACTGTTGGTATCTTGAATAAAATAGCGTTGATTCTCCATTGCTCGTGCCTGAGAAAGCTGCAAGTGTTGATCTTCTGCAATGGTTTGGCCATACCATACCATATCACTTAGATTCACCATTAAAGAAGAATCTGCGGCAGATGCAATTAACTCACTACCAAATCCATTCTCATAACAAATGTTAAATGCAACTTTTTGATTAGCAATCACTAACGGTTTCTGATTCGCATCCCCAGCACTAAAACCGACCATCGGTATGCCTGCAAAAATATAAAATCTACCCCAGATATCTTTCATTGGAATGTATTCACCAAATGGCACTAAATGAGATTTCGCGTAATAAGGGTAACCTGACTCAGTAAAAACAGTCGCTGAATTAACATAATTACCACTATTATCTATTTTACGTGGTAGCCCTATTATCAATGCTGCATGATTCATTTTTGCCAAACCAATAATACTATCTAAATAGTGTTCTGGCAGATATTCTTGATACATTGGGATAGCAGTCTCAGGTAAAATAACAATATCAGCTTTACTACGGCTAATCATACTTGAATACATATCTAAATGCTTCAAAAACATCCCTTGATCCCATTTTTCTGCACCATTTACATTACCCTGCACTAACGCTACAGAAACAGGCTTACCATAGTCTTGTGTATACTTAATTCCATGCACATAATAACCCACAACAACAATAATCATAAAATACAGCACAGCAAAACGATGCCCATTGGTAATCTGAGGACGTGATGCTGTCAAGATACGATTATTAATTAATACCAAAAATAGGAAACCAATTACACTTACAGCAAACCATGAAACGCCATAACTTCCCAATAATGGAAAAACACCTTGCAACATATAATTACTAGTTTGTGTATATGCAATATCCGACCATGAAAAACCTGTAAAAACCCATCCACGCAGCCACTCACCAATAATCCAGCAGCTAGGTAGTAAAAATAGATAATTTATCTCATCAGATTGGGTTTTACAATATCTAAATAGACCAATAGCCAGTAAAATATATAGCGATAAATAAATAACAAACCCAAGCATACCGATACTTGAATTAAATAATCCAACATCTATAACACTATATAATGAATAAAACATCCAATATAGTTGTGCAAGGAAATACGCACTACCGTATAAAATGACACCAATGATAATTTGACGCTTATTCAATTGATTGGTTACCCAAATCAAACCAAATAATGACACAATAATAAATAACACATGATTAAACGGTGCAAAAGCAAAAACAGATACAGCACCAGCAAGAATCAAAATTAAATATGGAAAAAAATTTATCAGTTTCTTCATGTTATTTTTTTACTGTTAAACTAATTATTTTACGGCTATCTGCACCTAAGATTGCAATACTAATATTATCAATCTCAAATTTATCACCACTATTCGGAATTTTACCTAAATGATTAATTATATAGCCACCAACACTTTCAATCTTATCATCATGCCATAAAATACCAGTTTTATCGCGGAATGATTCTAAGCCACAAAATGCTTTTACTCGATAAACATTGGGTTCTATTTCGAGAATACTATGCTCATCATCAGCAGCATCATGTTCATCCTCAATCTCACCAACGATTTGTTCCAAAATCATTTCCATCGTAATAATACCAACCAAATTGGTAAATTCATCTACCACAATGGCCAAATGACTTTGCTTTAAGCGCATTTCGTAGAGCAAGCTATCTAAGGGTTTTAAATCTGGCACAAATAATGCTTTGCGACAATAGTCACGCAATTTAAATTCTTCTGGGGCTAAAACGTATTGAACGATATCTTTACTATGAAAAACACCAATAACATTATTAAAACCACCATCAACTACAGGGAATCGCGAATGACCAGTCTCTTTAACAATCCGCAAGATGTCATCCATTGTAGCGTGGACATCAATTACATCGACTTCATGGCGCGGTAAAACAATATCCTTAGCTCGCATATCCCCAAATTGAATTACGGCTTCAATTAAAGGCAATCCATCAGCATCAAATACTTCATGTTTTGCCGCATAACGGATAACCTCAAGTAGTTCATTACGATTATGAACTGATTTTTTAAATAATTCTTGAATAAAATTGCTGTTAAATAGTTTCATATACTTCCAAATACGGATTATTAAAATTAAGTGTTTGCAAAATTTCGATCTCTAACTGTTCCATTTCTTCTGCATCATGGTCATTTTGATGATCATAACCTTGCAAATGTAACACCCCATGAATAATCATGTGCGCATAATGAGCTGCAATATTTTTACCTTGCTGATTAGCTTCGCTCACGATAACTTCATCACACAAAATCAACTCTCCACTCAAAAAATTGAAATTATCCCGTGATGATGCATACTCTAATGAAATAACATTAGTTGGCTTATCAATATTACGGTAGGCTAAATTCATCTCTTGGGATTGAATAACATCAACAATTGCAACATTTATCATTACATTTTGATAACGTTGAATTAAAGAGCGACGAATATATTTTAAAATTTGTGCACGCGTAGGCTGATGGGCTAATTTGAGATAGCGACTAAGACTTATGTTTACCATTGTAACTTATATATTTTATTAAATGTGGGATTTTAACATTAATGGAGAAGTTTTTGAATTTATTTTGTGATAATTTAAAGAAGAAAAATAGATGGTGCCGCGAGCCGGAATCGAACCGGCACGGGAATCACTTCCCGAGGGATTTTAAGTCCCTTGCGTCTACCTGTTCCGCCACCGCGGCAACGTTTGTTGTGCCATAGTGTTTGACACCATCTAAATTTTGTGGAGGCGGGGGTCGGAATCGAACCGGCGTCCACGGCTTTGCAGGCCGCTGC
>RXKA01000079.1 GCA_003962985.1 Pseudomonadota bacterium
TTAATTTAAGAGCATATCACACTAACTTTAAGGTGGCGCACTTTTATGCCGGGTTTATGCTGTCAAGTGGTGTACTTTAACACCGGGCGTGACAATTGTCTGTATATAATCAAAATAAATTAAGTTTAATCATGGATTGTATCATATTTATCTTCAATCTTAGCAGCTCCAAACCCTGATTTCAGCATTAAATTGATCAATCTCTACGATTTTATTAATTTTTTTATTAAAATTTGATAAATTTTTAATTATTTTTATCTTTTATCGTGATAAACATTATATCGTTAACGCTCATCAAGAAAAACGATTAACCTTAAAAACACCCAACATCAATCTATGGTAATATTGACACATATTGTTGCAATGCACAATAACACATAAAAATAATACACCTCTATAGGTAGGCAAATCGACAAGCGTTTCATAACCAGCTATTCCATTTATTTAATTTATGCGCTATAATCAGTCCTTCATATAAATATATAACGGTATCAGATAAAGATTCGATGGGCACAAAGCATCATTTAAATACTGATAACCAAACTTTTTAACAACAAATGTTTATCAATGATAAACAAAAAACAATATCGACAACATTGCTGAGATAAATTTTACATACTTTATTTTAAAGGGATTATATAATGTTCTTTCCATCTATTTTATTGTCTTCGTACAAAAAACAAAAAAATGTAGTTAAAACTTTGACTCCATGTGTTCGTGAATTCATGTCTTTTAAATACAATAACTTATTTACGATTACGAAATCAAAGTAATATCATTAAAAAAATCCACCATTTGAAATGGTGGATTTTTTTACATTCGTGAAAAGTAATAGTAACTAATAACTATACGAACTAGGACTAGAAATCACCAAGCTAACAACCATATTAGATAATTAATATGCGAACAGTAAACCTTCTACTTGAAATAAATCCTATAACCATGTTAATTGCAGAGTTTAAGCACCAACTTACCAGCAGATTATGTTGCTAAATATCTACGGTCAAATTATAAACCTAATTATTACCAAACTTACGATATCACTGCCATTTATCATGGTATTATATTACCCATCCTGAGGTTTATAGATTTATAATTACCATAAATGTTATAACATTTCTCTTAGTAAATTACCAGATAATCGGTAACAATAAAAAACCAGTTAGCATCTATTCAATAAAGATACTACCTCCATAATCAATTACATAAAACTAGTTAACCAGCTGTTTAAACTTAACTTATATCACTACCTTGTAAATCAAGTACTCAAAATTCACACCCAACCACAGCTAATATTAACAGTACCACAGCATCAACAGTTCAAGATAGTTTCGAGCATAATTAACTAACAGTTAGATCGAATAAAATAGTAGATAATCATCAGAATACAAATGGTACTGTTCTTATGCAAAGTTACATTACATAGTGCTACGAATAGCAACATTTCACTAATTTTCTATCGACATTCTACCCAAAAAGAGACTAGGCATATTAAAATATATTACTGAATTAGATAGTTGACTGATTCAAATTGGCTAAATAAAACTATTAGTCATGTATATTTTATATGCAATCTTCAAAAAGAGAGTAACCAATAATATTAATCAAAGGAGCGTACATTGAATATAACCAATAAACTAATTACTGCCATGATAAGTGGAATTATAGCGACTCAGGTATATGCTGATAATAGCATGCCAGAATCAAGTACGCAAAATCCTCAATGTACTGCACAGAAAATGGCAAACTATAATGCAGTAAAATGGTATCGCGATTCAGCTGAACGTAATGCACAGTATCGCCAAACGTTCATGATAGGTCTTGAGAAAGTAAAAGCTAAAGTAGCTAAAGAATCACTCAAATCTGGTTCATGGGGGGTCATCATGGATATTGATGAAACGGTGTTGGATAATAGTGCTTACGAAAAAAATAATGTTTTAACCTGCAATACGTATTCTGCAGCAACCAATTATGCCTTTATGGAACAAATGGTTTCAACAGCAACTCCTGGAGCTAAAAATTTCACATGTAGTATCAAAAAGATGGGTGGTAAGGTAGTATTAGTAACTAACCGCAATGGCAATCATGATGATAAGATCATAAATGCGACAGTAAAAAATCTTGAACAAGAAGGATTATGTTTTGATAATGTAATTTTTGCCAAAAGTCATGACGATAGTGATAAAACCCCGCGCTTCAATAACGTAATTGCAGGTAAATATAGTGATATTATAGCTACCAATAAATTGAAACCAATTAAAGTTGTGGCGTACTTTGGCGATAATATCCAAGATTTCCCAGTTATTAAACAAGCGGATGCGCTCAAACAAAATCCAGATGGTGAGTATTATAATAAATTTGGTGAAGAATATTTCAATTTACCTAACCCAACCTATGGTAGTTGGGAAAAGAATCAATTTAATTAAACCTTCCCTAGTTTAATAATCTGCCCCTAATTTGGTGGGCAGTTTTTAATAACCTTAAGATAAGTATAAAAATTCCCTACTATGTAGATGGCATATAATTTTGCTATCACATCTACAAATAGGGAATATTTACAACTAGGAACAATTGCTAATCAAATTAGCCAATTAATCTCTCTCTAGAAGATAATAAGTTTTAAAATCTACAGAGCGTCTTCCACGCCAAACAATATGCCATCCTGATAATTCAGGTTTTTTGGCACTAACTTCAGGAATAATAATCTGTTGGCATGGAGTTGCATTCAAATTACTTTCTGGGCGTAATCGAATATCGGCATAATAGTACCAGATTGCATATTGAATTGAGTTTCCTGATGGTGTCGCCACGCATGAAACGAGATCTGGTTTGATATGTTCCATACTTTCTGCAACTACACGCTGAAAACTCAATACCGAGTTAAACCATGGGATGCACAGCGACATAAACATAACTGCAACAAAAGTGGCACCACTAGCCCAGTTACTAATCATTTCACGCCCACGAATATGTCGTCTAGTAATCATGAATAACCAAATTACAGTGATAATAGCGGCTAATAAAACTTGCCAGAAATTAAAATTAAATGAGTAATATGGTGCAAGCTCCTTAGCCTGAGCAAATAATTGACTCGGATAGCCAAAACTCAGTGCAAAATAGAGCAAAACAATCGTAAGCCCAGCTACTCCAAAGGTACAAATACTAAACCAATTAAACAATGACACAATCGTAATTTTGATTGAATCAATTTCTAAGGATGCCAACAGAACAATTGGAATTAGAATCGGGAAAATTGCCGCTTCATTATTTTGGATACTGAATAATGCGCAGGTAAATACTAATATTGCCATTATGATAGCAACAGATGCAATTGGATCACGGAAAATTTGTTTACCACGGCGATATAAAGTCCAAATAACCAAAAACCATCCAGGTATTAAATACCAAAGCAACATAAATAAATAATTACCAACTTTAGCGAAACTAAATCCATCAAGGCTAATATAGTTTAAATACTGATGTTGCCATAAGTAAAAAAACTCTTTATCAACCTCATGTAGCTGATAGATATACGATACAAATACTAATAAAAATAAACCACATCCAGCAAGAGTCATTATTAGATATTCACAACTACGCCAGTGGCGACTAAGACAAGGTAGAATTAATAAAATAAAAAGTGCAATGAATAAATATTGTGCGGTAAAATTTAATGAGATACAAATTAAACCAAGTGCCATTAAACCAGAAGCTGCACCTGGCATATTAGCGAAACGTTGTAATGCATAAAGATACAATGCAAAGCCAAGTAAAACAATTAAATGTGGTGAAAGTTGATAGGCATTATTAATAAATCCCACCATACTAATTAAAATCATTACTACCGTGCGACCATTTTTGAATGCGGATAGACCACTACCAATACGCCCCATGAGCATAATAAATACCAAGATTATTAGAGCATTTAATAAGCGAACTGCATTTGCAATATTACTAAAATTAAAAATCTTAATAATGACCGCAAAAATCCAAAAATAAAATGGTTGCAACTCCAAATATGGAACACTTGGCGATGATAAATAAGGTACTAACCATGAGTTAGTTTCAATAATACTTTTAACTATTGCAACAACATATGGTTCATATGGCTCCCACGGATCATGAAAAAAACACGAACCAGAAATCCAAATTAATGCCATTAGAAATAATAACCATGGGCGATCTTTACGTTTTGGCTTTGGATTAGGTGTATAAGTAAGCATAGGTGATATATCCACAAAATAAAATAGGTAGCTTTATAAAGCTACCTATTTTATCATAATTAAGTGTATTGAAATTACTTAGTAGTTTTTTTACCAAACATACCGCTACCGAATTTTTGACGGAATTTATCAACACGACCAGCGCTATCTACTAAACGTTGTTTACCAGAGTAGAACGGGTGGCATAATGAGCAAACCTCAATATTCAAAGTATCTTTAGCTAAAGTCGATTTAGTAACAAAAGAGTTACCACAACTACAAGTAACTGTCACTTCTTTATATGAAGGGTGAATATTTTGTTTCATTCGCAGTTACCTTTCCAAAAATTAATGCGGGATTATATCATAAATAATTACTATTTGTAAATCAAATCCGCGCAATAATTGTGAATTTATTAAAATTCACCTCGATGACTAAAATCACGTACTCTAAAACCAAGTAAAAATAATGCACCAAAATAACCAATCGCTGCTATTACAATTACTACCATTAATGAAATCACTCTCTTCATCATAGCATCAGCAAAATCTAGCGGTAACCAATGTAATGCCATCTCAATACACACCACCATAGTTAACACGGCTACAATTAATTTAAGAATAAATACTTTCCAGCCACTTTGAGGAATGTAATAACCTTTTTTAATCAATAAATAGCATAATGCACTAGCATTGATGCATGCACTAAGTCCAATTGATAATGATAAACCCGCATGTTTAAGAGGACCTATAAATGCCAAATTCATTAATTGAGTACAAGCTAAAACAAATAATGCAATCTTAACTGGCGTTTTAATATCCTGATTCGCATAGAAACCTGGAGCAAGAACTTTCACCATAATAATACCTATCAAACCGATAGAATAGGCAATCAAAGCATAACTAGTCATTATTGCATCGTGCATATCAAATTTACCATGCATAAATAATGTCATAGTTAATTCTTGAGCCAACACACCAACTCCGACAGTAGCAGGTAATGCCAATAATAAACATAGTCTAGCACCCCAATCTAATATCTTGGAGAAATTAGCAACATTCCCAGAACACGCATGTTTTGATAAACTGGGTAATAAAATTGTCCCAAGAGCAACACCCAATACACCTGTTGGAAACTCCATCAAACGATCAGCATAGTACATCCATGAAATGCTACCACTAGGCAAGAAAGAGGCATAAATAGTATTAATAACCATACTAATTTGTGAAATTGAGAGTGCAAAAATCGCAGGTCCCATTAGTTTAACAACACGCCAAACCGCTTGATTTTTGAAATCAATTCTCGGTATAACCAACATATCTATTTTTTTTAGAAATGGAATTTGAAAACACAACTGTAATAATCCGCCAACAAAGGTTGCCCATGCTAGGGTTAAAATAGGTGGATCAAAGTGTACACGTAAAAATACCACAAAGAAAATAAAAACTAAATTTAGAATAGTCGGCGTAAAAGATGGTACTGAAAATAATCCCCATGTATTCAAAACACCGCCTAACATTGAAGCAAGTGAAATAAATAAGATATATGGAAATGTAATTCTTAATAAATCTACGGTCAAACCAAATTTAGCAGGGTCAGCGGTAAAACCTCCAGCAGTTAACCAAATTACACCTCCTGCAAAAATCATACCACACACCGTTATGATTAATAATGCTAAACTAAGAATCCCCATAATTGCAGCAACAAACTCACGCGTTTCTTCATGAGTTCGTTTATTCTTATATTCTGCCAACACTGGCACAAATGCTTGTGAGAAAGCACCTTCAGCAAATACCCTACGGAGTAAATTAGGCAGCTTATATGCCACATTAAAGGCATCAGTTGCCATCCCCGCACCAAAATAGGTAGCCATCAACATATCGCGAACAAAACCAAAAATTCGCGATATCATTGTCATACCACTTACATTTAATAATGAACGTAACAGACTTTTCTTTTTATTTGCCATTTTTACCCTCAATGATGTCTGCAAATTTTTCTGGCAGCATCCGTGATAAAATAGGATGCTTATAAACAAATTGATGTAATAACGCCATTAACGCATGTCCTGCTGCAATAATAATTATCGTATGTGCCAAATAAACATGAACCAATTTAATTGTATGTCTGGTCTGATATGCCATCGGTGTCATTAATGGCTCAAATGGTATTCCTAACACGTTAAATGCTTTACCCTTAGTCACAACTAAGATCACACCAAGTAATGGAATAATCAAGGTTAATAGATATAGAACCCCATGTCCAGCATGAGCTGCAATACTATTAAAGCGTGATAGACTATCATCAAACTGAGGATAACGATGCGTAAGTCTCCACACAATCCGCAAGGAAACTAATAACAAAATAAGAAACCCTAACTGAAGATGCAAGTTTTTCCACCCAAATGTATCAATCGATAGTCCAATTAGATACTCAGCAATAATCGCAAAGGCAACACCCCAATGCAATGCGCGAGCCACCGCACTATAACGTACAGCTACTTCTTTCATATAAACCTCACTTTAGAATAAAAATACTATCGCGTTTCATTATACCGCGCTGGGTCGATATAATTTAAAACCTGTTGATGATAAACACCATCACCAAATTGCTCACTGATTATACTAGCAACAAATGCCGCTAACAAAATTGGTAACGAAAATTCACTACTATTACTCATTTCAACAACCATAACAACCGCCGTAATTGGTGATTGGGTAATCGCGGCTAAAAATGCAGCCATTCCCAATAAATAAATTTGTACCAATGGTACACCAGTCAGAAAATGATGTAATAAATCACCGATTCCTGCACCAATGGATAATGCCGTGGAAAAATAGCCGCCAGGGACACCTGCTGAAACCGAAGAAATAGCACCAAAAAATTTGCCTATCGCATAATACCAAGGCGCTTGGATATCATTGTCCAAAAAATATCGTGTAGTACTCGTACCATTACCAAAAGATAAACCACCTGTCAGATGACCGATAAATGCAACTAATAAACCAAAAATTAGTGCATTTAGCAGATAATGTTTTTTCCGCCAACGATTAATCGCTAATTTTTTATTTACCGAGACTAACACCATCAACCACGTAAATAGTGCACCGCATAAACCACATGTTAATCCAACCAAAATACCAACCACAATAATAGAACCATCATGATGCAATAAATTACGATTGATGTAACCCAAGTATGGAGCATGAGATGTAAATAAATCACATACAAAAACGGCAATAAGGGTTGCGCCGACTAATAAAATTGCGATTTTGGTACTAATTTTTCTAATATATTCTTCAATCGCAAAAATCATACCACCAAGTGGAGCATTAAATGCTGCAGCAACGCCAACACCGGCACCCAACTTAATTAATAACCGGCGTTTTTTATCACTAATATTTCTCATCTGCGCGAATAACGAGGCACAAATCTGAATCGTTGGACCTTCTTTACCTAAAGACGCCCCACTTGCTATCCCCATAAAAGTTAAAAATACTTTACCAATAGCTGTA
>RXKA01000086.1 GCA_003962985.1 Pseudomonadota bacterium
CTTATTTTTCAAAATTGCGCACAATCCGCTTTATATGATTCCTGTTGGTGTTGCCATGTTTGTAATCTATGCCTCACTAGGAATATTCTTTATTAAGAAATTTAATTTGGCAACAATTGGACGTGAAAGTCAAGAAGAATTGGATGCGCGCAATCAAGCAGCAACTATTTCATCAGCTGAAGATAGCGAAGCAGTTAAATTTATTACCGCATTGGGTGGTGCTGATAATTTATTAAATGTTGATGCTTGTACTACTCGATTGAGATTGGTTGTCCGCTCACCTGATTTAGCTAATCGTGCAATGTTAAAAGTATTGGGAGCAAAAGGTTTTGTAGTTCCTAGTGCTGATTCATTACAAGTGATTTTGGGTCCACAGGCAGAAATTATTGCGGGGCAAATTCGTGAAACATTAACAAGGTTACCACGTGATAGCCACGCGATTAGTAGTAGCACAATACCTTCCGCTAATATCAACCCAGTAGTAGATAATAGTACTCAAACTGTACCAAGTAGCGTAGATATAGGTGCAATTGTTTCAGCGCTAGGAAACAAAGAAAATATTAAATCAGTTGTAATTGTCGCATTAACTCGTGTTAAAATCGAGATTAACAAGCCTGAGCTTGTGAATGTTGAACAACTCAAAGATGCAGGAATTTTGAGTGTAATTGATGTCGACCAAAATACTAAACAACTTTATGTTGGTAATAGCGCGAAGAATTTGGTTGATGAGGTTAGTAAAATAATTAATTGTTAATGATGGGTTGTCTGAATGGTAAGTGTATTCATAATTTCTCATTCTGAAATTGCGAATAGTTTTGCTTATTGTCTGGAGCATGTATTAAATCGCCGGGTGGATAATTTGGTTATCCTTCCGGTTAAGAAAACTGAGGAGCCGTCACTAATTTTAGCTAGAGCCCAAGAAATTGTTGAGCGACAGCTAGAAAAAGTTGACGGCGTTCTTATTCTTTGTGATATTTTTGGTGCTACTCCTAGCAATATTGCAGCTAAATTAGTGAAACCAGGTATTGTTGAAGTTATTACAGGTTTAAATTTATCAATGTTAATCCGCGCGATTTCTTACTCGTCGCAAAGCTTAGATGTTTGTTTACAAAAAGCATATGACGGTGGTGTGAGCGGAATTATTCATATAGGAACAAACGATGCAGAGTCGTGATATTGAAATTATAAATAAATTAGGTTTACATGCGCGAGCATCCTCAAAATTGGTACAGCTAGCGAATGGTTTTAAAAGTGATATTTTTATTGTACGAAATGGGCGTAAGGCTAATGCTAAAAGTATTATGTCGCTAATGATGTTAGCAGCAGCAAAAGGCTCACAAATTACGGTTAGTTGTTCGGGTGCTGATGAAGATAGCGCTTTAGAAAGCGTTTGTAATTTATTTGCTGATAAATTTGGTGAGAATGAATAATAATTACAATTAGTGGTTATAAATAAAGCTCAAATAAAATAAGGGAGTAATATGAGTATCGTATTACATGGTTTTGGTCTTGGTGGTGGAATAGCAATAGGGCAAGCATATATTTTAGATAAAGATCTGGACGATGTTGCCGAATTCACATTAGAAGAAAATGAGATTCCCAATGAGCTAGCGCGTTTTGAAGAAGCATTGCGTGCTACCCGTAAAGAATTAGAATACCTAAGAAGTACTATTCCTTCTGGTGCTCCTGCTGAATTAGGTGCTTTTCTGTCTTTAAATATTATGATGCTTAGTGATTCACAGATTTCACAAGCGCCACTTGATTTAATTAAGCGTGAATCCTGTAATGCTGAATGGGCTATTAAATTGCAAGCAGATTTTTTATCTAAGCAATTTGATGAGATGGATGATGAATATCTGAAAGAACGTAAAAGCGATGTTGTTCAAGTTCTTGAACGAATCTTTAAAAATCTGGAAGGTAATCGCTTTGATTGGGAAGACGGTGGTAAATTAGAGCGTGGAATATTAGTTACTCGCGATCTATCTCCGGCTGATTTAGTTCATTTTAAGGACTCTAATTTTGCGGGATTTGTGACTGATTTTGGTAGTCTAACCTCACATACCGCAATTGTGGGGCGGAATTTAGATATTCCTGCGGTTGTCGGAATTACCAATGCGCGTAATCTAATCTATGATGATGAGTTAATCATCATTGATGGTATTCAAGGTGTTATCATTGTCAACCCTGACAAATTGGTTTTGGCAGAATATAAAAAACGCAAGAAGGAATGGCAAGAGTCGCGTCAAAAATTACGGGCAATTCGTAAAGAGGAGACAGTTACCAAAGATGGCGTTAAGGTTGAGTTATTAGCTAACATCGAAGTGCCAAATGATGTTGAGGATGCAAAATATAATCATGCGTCTGGGATAGGCTTATTTAGGAGCGAATTTTTATTCTTGCGTAAAGATAATCATTTTGCAACTGAAGAGCAACAATTTGAGGCTTATCTACAAGTAGTTAAGAGCATGAAGAAATTGCCTGTTACAATTCGTACTGCTGATTTGGGTGCAGATAAAAATCCTAGTTGGAATGCTATTCATGGTGAATCAGAAAATCCAGCTCTGGGTCTGACAGGTATTCGCTTATCATTGGCTGAGCAAGAGTTCTTTAGATCTCAATTACGAGCAATACTACGTGCATCGCATTATGGACAAATTAAGATTATGTTCCCGATGATTTCATCGGCATGGGAATTAAATCAGGCTATCCATCAATTAGATTTGGCGAAAGAAGAACTACGCGAAGAAAATGTTCCATTTGATGAAAATATTCAAGTAGGTTCAATGATTGAGGTTCCAGCAGCGGCATTGGCAATTAAAGGCATTCTCAGTCAAGTAGATTTTATTTCTATAGGTACGAATGATTTAATTCAATACATGTTAGCTATTGATCGTAATGATGAAGCAGTAAATTACTTATATGATCCGTTACACCCTGGCGTGATTAAGTTATTAACCCACGTTATTAGAGCGGCAAATAAAGCCAATGTTCCAGTATCGATTTGTGGAGAGATGGCGGGGAATGTCAAATTAACACGATTACTACTCGGGATTGGGTTACGTAAATTTTCGATGTATTCATCAAATATTTTAAATGTCAAGAATGTGATTTTGAAGTCTGATGTTAACGAGATAAGTCTTATTGTTAGCAAAATTTTACGTACCGAAAATCGTGATCGTATCTATGAATTATTGGAAGATCTAAACGATGGGCTTAATTTATATTAAATGGTTTAATTAGAGAGATGATTAATTTGAAAACAATTAGCAAATTTATTTTGGGTACCGTTTGTGGTTCGTTATTAACGGTAAGTATTTATGCAACAGCCGATAATCCAAGTTCTGGCACACTTTCGCAACAAAAGTTAACTACAGGAAGTGGGATTCCTGTTGATGAGGTTAATAATTTCGCTAAAGTTTATGCAATTGCAAAAAATTATTATGTTGAAAGTGTGACAGATACTAAACTCATGAAGGGTGCCATTGATGGTATGCTTAATAATTTAGACCCTCATTCTGATTATTTGGATGCGGATGCATTTAAACAATTGACAGAAATGACATCGGGGTCTTTTGGTGGTTTAGGGATTGAAGTTAGTCGCGATAAAGGTAGTGATGGTGTAAAAGTTGTTGCGCCTATCTTTGGTACTCCAGCATATAAAGCAGGCATTCAAAGTGGTGACTTGATAGTTAAAATTAATGATACGCCAACTAGTGGTATTTCTTTAGATGAATCTATCAAGAAAATGCGTGGAACTATTGGCACTAAAGTAAAATTAACTGTTGCGCGTGCAAATGAACTTAAACCATTAGAGTTCACGATTACTCGTGCTAAAATTGAAGTTCGTAGTGTTCAATCAACCATGTTAACTCCTGATTACGGTTATATTAGAATTACCAATTTCCAATCAGATACTACCAATGAATTAGTCAAAGCTTTGAATAAGATTTATAAAGAAAATCCTCATTTGAAAGGTCTAGTATTAGATTTACGTGATGATCCAGGTGGTCTATTACAATCCGCAGTTGGTGTATCAGGTGCATTCTTGCCTAAAGATAGTCTGGTTGTTTATACTGATGGTAGGATGGAAAACTCGAAACAAAAATATTATGTAAAACCAGCTGATTATGATGTTGATGGTACTCAAGAAAATACACTAAAAACTATACCAGCAATCTTTAAAACATTGCCAATGGTGGTTTTGGTTAACCGCGGAACCGCATCAGCATCTGAAATCGTTTCTGGTGCATTACAAGACTATAAGCGTGCCAAAATTTTAGGAATGCGTACTTTTGGTAAAGGGTCTGTGCAAACAGTAATTCCATTATCTGATACTACAGCGATAAAATTGACTACGGCATTGTACTACACACCAAAAGGACGTTCGATTCAAGCAAAAGGTATTCAGCCTGATATCATTATTCAAAGTGAATATAGTGATATTGTTGATAGTTGGGATGTATCCGAAGCTAGTTACGATAATCATTTAGACAATCCTGTTGCTAGTGATAGTAAAACATCAACCCGTGAATCTGCGCCTATTATTAAACCTCCGAAGCAAATCGCAACTACTGAAGAGATTAAAGCACGTGCTGAGGCTAGATTAAAACAAGTACCTAAGGTTGTTGATCAATCACAAGCGCAAGTTGATATTAAAGATGATTTCCAATTGCAATGGGCATTGAATATCATTGAAGGTAAACCACTACCGATTGAAAGCGCGACAGCTAATAAAAAGAAAGTTAACTAATCAACATGCGTGGTAATGCTGGTGTCTTGATTGGAATCTTGGATGAGCAGATTATTCTGACCAAACGTTCCGCTAACTTACGTTCATTTACTTCGCAAGTTTGTTTGCCTGGTGGTAAATATGATGATTTGGATGGCGGAATTGTTGCAACTGCAATACGCGAATTTCATGAAGAAATTGACTTTAAGGGCAATATAGATGTTATTGCTTGTCTTTTCCCTGAAGCTAGTATTGTTAGTGGTCAATCAGTTTATCCTATTATTGCTAATTTAAGTGGTATGATAAATGGTTTTAATCAAGATGAAGTAGAGCGATTACTATTGTTAGACATGCATTTGTTGGATGAAAATCTTTTTTCCGTTAATCCTGATTACCCAAATATTCGCCATAATCGCTGTTTCAATTTCGCAGGGGAGCGCGTATGGGGATTAACGGCACATATCTTATATGAATTTTGGCAACAATATATTAATAAATAAATTGGAGAATAAAGAGTTATGAGTAAATCAGTTATAATTGCACCAAGTATTTTATCTGCAGATTTTGCTAGACTAGGTGAAGAAGTTAGTCAGGTTGTGCGTGATGGTGCCGATTGGATTCACTTTGATGTGATGGACAATCATTATGTACCAAATTTAACAATTGGACCTGCAGTTGCAAAAGCAATTAAACCTTACTGTGGAACAGCTAAACTGGATGTGCATTTGATGGTAAGCCCTGTCGATGATCTTATTGTTGAGTTTGCCAAAGCAGGCGCTGATATTATTACATTCCACCCTGAGGCTACTCAACATATTGACCGTAGTTTAAGCCTTATCAAAAGCTTTGGAATTAAAGCAGGATTGGTTTTTAATCCAGCAACACCGCTAAGTTACCTTGAATATGTATTGGATAAAATTGATGTTGTTTTATTAATGTCAGTTAATCCTGGTTTTGGTGGGCAATCATTTATTCCTGCCGTATTAAATAAAATTAAAGAAGCACGTAAAATTATTGATAATGCCGACCATGAAATCATCTTAGAAATTGATGGTGGTGTTAAAGTCGACAATATCGCTGAAATCGCAGCAGCTGGGGTTGATGCGTTTGTTGCAGGAAGTGCTATCTTTAGTACTGATGATTATGCACAAACGATTACTGCTTTACGTAACCAAATAAAATAATGGTAACTAAGGCTCAGCTGACTTTTCAGCATTTTTTTCTTGGGATATTTGCAGTTGCAAATAATTTTCCTGCCTTGGGACCTTTTTTAAATATTTGTGATGGTTTAAATCGCCGTGAACAATTACGTTTATGTTATATTGCCACTTTAACTGCTTTTTTGGTGATGTTAGTTGCATTAGTAATTGGTCGTGGCTTACTAGATTTCTTGGGGATTTCTATTCCTGCATTTAGGATTGCTGGTGGTCTATTACTATGTACTTCTGGGGTTAGCATGCTAAACTCTAAAGCAGAAACAGATTCTCCACATAGTAAAAGTGATTATTCACAAGTGATTTCACAGGCAGTAATTCCTGTAGCTATTCCGTTAACGACTGGTGCGGGTACGTTTTCGACGATAGTTATTTTTGCGCAAGAAGTAAATGGTAATTGGTTTCAATTCTCATTATTATTAGCATCAATCATTGCTGCAACAATTATCATTTATGTAATGTTTAAATACTCAACCAATTTACTAAAAGTATTAGGAAGAATTGGCATGAATGTCCTAATTAAAATAGTTGGGTTATTTACATTATCGCTGGGTGTTCAATTTATTATCTTAGGTATAACGGCTGCTTTTCCAGCATTTAGTAATTTTTAGGAGTTTCACATGACTAGCTCAACTCGTTTAACTGCTTTACGTAATCTAATGGCGAAACATGGTGTTGATTTTTATTTAGTCCCATCTATTGATGCACATAATAGTGAGTATGTACCAGAATGTTGGCAACGCAGAACATGGATTAGTGGCTTTGACGGTTCTGCTGGTGAAGCTTTAATCGGCTTAGATTGCGCTTATTTATCAACCGATGGACGCTATTTCTTGCAAGCAGAGCAACAACTAGATGATAATCTATTTATTTTATTACGCCAGTCTGGCTTTGTTCCTGAAACTGAAACTTGGTTGCGTGCCAATGCAACGGGGAAAAAATTAGCAATTGATGCACGTTTAGTTAACATTATGCGTTTTCGTCAACTAAGCAATTTAATGCAGAGTATAAATGGTGAATTAATTGTCATTAATGATAATTTAGTTGATTTAGCGCGTATTGAATGTAATGAGATAGCTACTGAACCTAAAGAACCTATTTTCACTTTAGATCTTACTTATACTGGTATGACAACCATTGATAAATTGACATGGTTAAAACGAGAGTTAGCTAACAGAGGAGTTGACTCTATCGCTTTAAATGTTCTTGATGAAATAGCATGGTTATTCAATTTACGTGGTAATGATATTGAATATAACCCATTTGCAATAAGCTATGCAATTATCAATGCTAATTCTAATCCGCAGTTATTTATTGATCCAAGTAAAATTTCAGCTAGTGTTGCCAAAGAGTTATCTGAATATGGTATTGTATTATGTGCTTATACTGAATTTGGAACGTATTTAAGTGCATTAAGTGGCAATGTTATGTTGGATGAGAATACAGCTAGCCAATGGATGCAGCAACAGTTAACAGAAGCTAATATTATTTATGATAAATCGCCAATCGTACTAAAAAAAGCGCAGAAAAACCCAACTGAAATAGATGGGATGCGTATTAGTCATCGTAAAGATGCAGTAGCAATGATACAGTTTTTAACGTGGTTAGAA
Organism: Pseudomonadota bacterium; assembly: GCA_003962985.1. Lineage (GTDB taxonomy): Bacteria > Pseudomonadota > Gammaproteobacteria > Burkholderiales > UBA11063 > Aquella. The sequence continues at coordinate 7,554 of RXKA01000086.1, forward strand.
AATCATTGGGCTGGTGAAGATGAAATCTCCGTGGCAAATAAACTTGCTGAATTTCGGGCACAACAAAATAATTTTTACGGTTTAAGTTTTGCTACGATCAGTGGTTATTCAGGAAATGGTGCAATTATTCATTATCGTGCAACTCCAGCGACATGT
>RXKA01000160.1:0-6374 GCA_003962985.1 Pseudomonadota bacterium
TAAAAACTCTGGAAGCCCCACCCCTGCCATACTAAGCTGGTTTAATGATTTTTTTGTTGTGAATGAATCTAATATTAAAAAATCTTTGCTGGATTTATTCTTACGTCGGAATAAATAACTAACCACAGCTAAAAGAGCAAATAAGCTCGTCATCATCAAATAATCTAAATTCGTCATACCCAATAAATGCATATATGGTCTCTATTCTTCTTTCAACACTAAATTAATGTAAATACAGCCATGTATTATATACTAAATAAAAAAGTGGCGACAAAATTGTCGCCACTTATAATTGCGGTTTTATTAGTTCACTAGCCTATTACATTATGCCAGAAACCAGCAACCGTAGCCGTCATAAATCCAGCTAAAATAGCAGCAAAAAGAGCTTTAAATCCCATTGATGCTAGATCACTTTGGCGTCCAGGAGCCAATGCTGAGAATGCCCCCATAGAAATACCAATAGAAGAGAAGTTTGAGAAACTAGCTAATGCAAAGGTTGCGATAAATACTGAATTAGCAGATAACAAATGAGCCTCTTGCATCTTAGCTAGATTCATATACGCAATAAACTCATTAATTGCTACTTTTTGTCCTAGTAAGCTACCAATCTGTAGTGACTCAGACCAACTAACACCCATAAAGAAAGCAAAGAAACGGAAAATCAAACCGAAAATAAATTCCAAAGATAAACCGTCAAATGCTTTATTTGACATAGTTTGTACCCATGTGTTGATATTGATTATATCACCAAACCATAATAAGATACCATCAATCGCATGAACTAAAGGAATAACAGCCATCAACGCCGCACAAATTGCTACACCGATTTTCACCCCAGTGAATGCACCATGCATAATCGCATCAATTGCACTCTCAGAAGTCACGCCACCCAACTTGATGTGTTTAGCATCCATAATCTTGTCATACTCTGTTTCAGGGAAAACAATCTTAGCAAATACAATCGCTGAAGCTGCATTCATGAAGGTTGCAGTTAATAATGATTGAGCAAAGATCATTTCTTGTGCACGGTCTCCGCCACCAAGGAAACTTAAATAAATACCCAATGTTGAACCTGATAAGTTAGCCAAACCAGCAACAAAAGCACACGCTAATTCAGAACGTGTCATCTTTGAAACATATGGACCAATTACCATTGGACCTTCTGATTGTCCTAAGAAAATATCTGCAATTACAATCATACTCTCAACACCTGATAGCTTAATAGTTTTACGTAAAACAAATGCCAACATCAGGATCATTCTTTGCATAATTCCAAAGAAATACAATAGGGAAATTACAGAACCAAAGAAAATGATAGTAGGAACAACCACTAAGGCAAAGACAAAACCGTTTTTCTTCATATCAACTAGACTACCGAAGACAAATCCAGCACCCTCATTGGCATAATCCATAAACTTCAATAGACCCGCAGACAAGAACTGTAGTACAGCATTGACTGCTGGGACATATTTAATCAATAGAAATAAAACGTTTTGCAAAATGAATGCAGTAATGATCAGCTTCCAATTAATGTGCTTTCTATTTTCTGAAAATGCTACCGCAATTGCAATAAGAAAGAAAAAGCCACAAAAGCTTTGTATAACAAGACTCGACATAAACCACCTCAATATTAATGTTATATTCAGATGTTAATTGTAGCCCATCCAGCAATAATTATGCAAAATTTATACATCTTTTTGTAATAAGCAAGCAAAGAAGCCATCCATGTTATGTTTATGTGGTAATAATTCTAAATAACGGCTATCAGCCAACTCCAAAGAGTAGTCATTAACCATATGTTCTAGACTAACTATTTTAAACTCTGGATGATTAATAAGGAATTTTTCAATAATCTCGCGATTTTCTTCACGCAAAATACTACATGTGGCATAAAGCAACGTACCTTTAGGTTTTACAAGCCGACTTGCTGAATTTAAAATTGCTAATTGTTTTTCAATTATTTCTTTTAACGCTAACTCATTTTGACGGAATTTTAAATCTGGATTACGTCTTAATGTCCCTAACCCCAAACAAGGCGCATCAACAAATACGCGATCAATTTTGCCCATCAAACGTTTTACTTTAGTATCGTTTTCATTATTAATAACTTGCGGATAAACATTAGATAAACCAGAACGTGCTAAACGTGGCGCCATATTATCTAAGCGACGTTGGTTGACATCAAATGCGTAAATGCGTCCACTACTGCGCATCATCATACCAATCATCAGAGTTTTACCACCACTACCAGCACAAAAATCAACTATCATTTCGCCACGTTTAGCATCAAACAATAAACCAGCTAATTGACTAGCCTCATCCTGCACTTCAAAATAACCATCTAAAAAGAGCTTATTATTCATCAAAGCAGTTTTATTTGACAAAGTAATCCCATATGGTGAGAATTGTGTTTTTACCGCATCAATACCATCCGCGCATAATTTATTAATTAAATCATCGCGATTTGATTTGAGCGTATTCACTCGCAATGTCAAAGGAGCTACCCCATTCATGGCATGGTCTAATGCTTTAATTTCATCATTAGTCATGTATGTAGCTAGATGCTCCACTATCCATTGCGGTAATTCTAATATTTCAAAGTTAGGTTTAGCATAATTAGTTACATCATCCAAATTTACAATCGACAAGTTAGCCAATAACTGTTCATCTACTTTCATAAAATGTAGCCATGTGTAGACTATCATTTGCAAATTATGCGTAGGGTTAACTACGGCTGATATCTTATTATAATTACGCAACAGGACATATACTGTTTCAGCCAACGTATTACGCTCATAGGGTTTCAGCTTACGATTATCACGAAAGAACTTCGATAACACCGCATCAGCAGGATATTTAAACTCACTAACTAGCGCCCATAGCCTAACACTATTACGTAATATATCATCATTTACTATCATAATTTTTCTCTTTTGTAAATTGTTTAACTAATTCATCCACGACTAATGGTGGAACATATTTAGCAACTATAGCCTGCCAACCATCTGTTCCAACGAAGCCCTTAATCAGACTAGAAGACACCTCAGCAAAATCTCGTGGTGGCATTAGAAATATTGTTTCAACATCTTGACATACATCACTATTGACATAGCGCAAGGTTCTTTCAAATTCATAGTCTTGGACATTACGAATTCCTCTAACTATATATTGTGCATTAATTTTTCTCGCATAATTAACCAAAAATTCACCACTAAATTGCCCTATTTCAACATTAGGACAATCTGCAAGCACATTCTTTAACATTGCAATCCGTTCATCAATGTTAAATGAATAGCTTTTATATGGATTATCACCGACAGCAACAACCAAGGTGTCAAAAATGCTCGCCGCTTTTTTAATTAACCATAAATGTCCATTGGTCACAGGGTCAAAACTACCAGCATAAATAGCTTTATTCATATTTACTAAGCCTATTAAAAACTAGCATAATTGTATGATAAATCCTCTATAGATATAAATAAATCTTACAAATTAATAATTGTACCTATCTTCATTGAGTATGATAGCCTCTTCATAAATACCTCACACTCAGAATTTTAATGATCAATAACGCTCATTCACTATATGTATAACCATACTTAGCCACCGATGATTTTATGGTTATAATATCATGGTTATATGGTAAACTATATCGCTTAAAGATATATAGGTTAACTACATTCTGGTATAATTTAACCTTACAATAAGTTAAACTTATGCTATAAAATATTTTCTATAAAGGAATTTGATTATGGAACACACTTTACCACAATTACCTTATGCGTTAGATGCTTTACAACCACATATTTCAAAAGAAACTTTAGAATTCCATTACGGTAAACATCATCAAACATATGTGACTAATTTGAATAATCAAATTAAAGGCACTGAGTTTGAAAATGCAACATTAGAAGAAATTGTAAAAAAATCATCTGGTGGAATATTTAATAATGCTGCACAAGTATGGAATCATACATTCTATTGGAATTGTTTATCGCCACAAGGTGGTGGTGAACCAACAGGTGCACTAAAAGATGCTATCATCAGAAAATTTGGTTCATTTGAAGAATTTAAAGCTAAATTTACTGCAACTTGCGTGGGTACATTTGGTTCTGGATGGGGTTGGTTGGTTAAGACTCCTGAAGGAGAATTAGAATTAGTTTCAACTTCAAATGCAGCAACGCCATTAACAACAGCTAATAAAGCATTATTAACTTGTGACGTATGGGAACACGCATACTATATTGATTACCGTAATAGTCGTCCAAATTATATGACTGCATTCTGGAATTTAGTTAACTGGGATTTTGTTAGTCAAAATTTTGCATAATATTATCCTCATGTAAATTAAAAGCACGTTATATTTTAACGTGCTTTTTCTGTCTAACTACAGTTAATTATTGTTGAGGAGCATAAACAGCTGCAGCATATGAACCTGCAGATTGTAAATACGATTCACTCATATAATACTGTCCTTGATCACCTGAATAACCCCAAGAATTACGAATCACAAACATCAATTGCCCATTGCTAGCCGTAGCATAACCAATTACCCATACTTGATGTCCACCCAGTAAACAACCTGTAGGCCAATACCATGCATTATTATTTTGACCATTAGGAGCTTCTAAGTAAAGAGTATTATTGATATTAACGTATGCCGCATTACCATCGGGTAATAAATTACTACCATAGGTTGTACAAGCTGGAGATGACTCATCTAGACTCGAATCATAGATATTGAAATCAAGCAAGACAATTTTACCCGCATTTAATGCTGTTACTACACCACTTGCTTTATCCGAATCTAATGTTGAAGTAAAAATAGGTGTCCATGTATAACCATTTAAAAGTTGATTTGGTGCACCAGTGTATCCCAAGTAAGTATTAAATTGAGAGTTCCATGATGGTAATCCTGTTAACTGTTGAGTAGTTAAATTACCAGTATAACCACCATAAGAATATTGATCTGCAAGCGCTACATAAGAAGCTATATTGGCATTATAGCTATTGTAATAGCCATAACTTTCAGATAATCTACTTAATAAATCAGATGCATTTTGCAAACCATCCCAACCAGAATTAGTAACATTGTTACCAGCAAATACAAAACCACGATCCAATAAATCTAATGCAGATACATTAACTGTACTAGTATAACCACTATTTAAGTAACTTAAACCTGCAGTAGAAGAAAAGGTTACACAACTACCAAAACTTTGCTGATCCAACGGCATAAAATTGGCATTACTTGGATTGTAGAAGTTTTGTGGGAACCCATTTAATCCACCCACTTGAATAGCAAAACTTTCAATTGGAACTCCAACAGCAGCCAGACTTCCACCAGTTGCTTTTGCATCTTGCTCTTCTTGCTTACTTAGAGGATTTAAACGAATTTGTTTATTTCCAGCCACACAACCCCAGCCACCACTTTCTTTAGCTAAGTCAGCCAAAGAGTCAGCATGGTGATATTTACCACAAATAGTAAATGAGCGGTTATTGTTTCTTTCGATAGAAACAGGTAATTTAGTTTGGTCAACATTGTTACTAGGAGTAGAATTACTGCCGCTATTACATGCAGTAATACCAATAGCAACAGCTAAAACTGCTACGATTTTGTTTAGTTTAAATTGCATAATGCCCTCTTCAAAATAAAAAATAAAATACACTATATTGTAACATATCAAATGTAATATAATACATTTTTAATTAGCGCTAACATTGTTTTTAGCTATGTTTTAAGTGCAATATTACAACACAAATAAAAAATGCACCCTGAAAGGTGCACTTTAAAATATCAAATAACTAACAGATTAGATACTATAATACATTTGTAATTCTACTGGATGAGTAGTCATACGGTATTTAGTAACTTCATGCATTTTTAGTTGGATATAGCTGTCAATCCAATCATCAGTAAATACTCCACCACGAGTTAGGAACTCACGATCAGCACTCAAATGCTCCAATGCAGACTCTAGGCTATTTGCAACTTGGGTAATTTGACTTAATTCATCTTCAGGCAATTCATATAGATTTACATCCATAGCTTGACCTGGATCAATTTTATTAATAATACCATCAATACCCGCCATCAACATTGCTGAGAATGCTAAGTATGGATTAGCCATTGGATCTGGGAAACGTACTTCAATACGACGCGCTTTCTCAGAACTAGTAAATGGAATCCGAATTGAAGCAGAACGATTACGTGATGAATATGTAACAATCACTGGCGCTTCAAAACCTGGAACTAAACGTTTGTATGAGTTAGTCGTTGGATTCGTAATTGCATTTAGCGCTTTAGCATGTTTGATAATACCACCGATATAATGTAATGCAGTTTCAGATAGATTAGCATATTTATCACCAGC
>RXKA01000160.1:6546-7596 GCA_003962985.1 Pseudomonadota bacterium
TTTTAATACTTGTACTTCGTCAGCTTTACGTACTAAGGTGTTAAATGCAACACCGATTTCGCTTTGGCAAGAAGCCACTTCGTGGTGTTGTACTTCGATTTTGCCTTCGCCTAACATAGACTCAATCGCGTTACACATAGCAACACGTAAATCTTGAGCAGAGTCAATTGGAGGAACTGGGAAGTAACCGCCTTTTACGCGTGGACGGTGACCTGTGTTACCACCTTCATAGTCTTTGTTGGTTGACCAAGCAGCTTCTTCAGCATAAATGGTATGGCGAGCACCGCTCATGTCGATGTCCCATTTTACTTCGTCAAATACAAAGAATTCTGGCTCTGGACCAAAATAAGCAGTATCAGCAATACCTGTTGCTTTTAAGTAAGCTTCAGCACGACGAGCGATAGAACGTGGGTCACGCTCATAACCTTGCATAGTGCTTGGCGCAATGTTGTCACAAGAAATAACAACAGTTGGCTCATCAAAGAATGGATCCATGAATGCAGTTTCTGCATCTGGCATCAAAATCATGTCAGAAGCTTCGATGCCTTTCCAACCAGCAATCGAAGAACCGTCAAACATTTTTCCTTTTTCAAAAGTTTCTTCATCAACTGTGTAAGCTGGGAAAGAAACGTGTTGCTCTTTACCACGAATATCGGTAAAGCGTAAGTCAACCCATTTAGCTTGATTTTCTTTAATGAGTTCTAAGGCTTTATTGGCCATTTATAGCAGCTCCCAAAATAGCAAATTATAGAGGACTTGCGCATTTTTTCGAAATTAGCGCGTTTTGCTTACTAAAAATCGTTAAAACCGATTTTTAGTAAGCAAATAAGCGATAACCGCGTAAGTCCTAAAATAGAGGACTAAACGTCCAACGTTTTAGCAATAAGTAATTAGTTATTTAACTAATGTTATCGACAGTCAACGATGACAAAACGAGGTTTTATAGTACTGTGAACAATACTCAAAAACTGGCTCGAAAATAATTCCTAAAAAGCTCGGGCAGTTTAACAGAATCTTAGCTAGGCTCAAGTCACAAGATGCGATTTACAT
>RXKA01000160.1:7741-8010 GCA_003962985.1 Pseudomonadota bacterium
ACATATTGCACCAAAAAATAACAATCACTCCAAAAATGCACCAAAATAAAGCAAATTAGCTTACTGTTAATTTGGTTGAGCCATTATTGACCACCACTGTTTTTGCTCTACCTGACAATATCACTGAATCAGCAGTCGGATTATTGCTCAAACTGGCAATATGATGATATTTAGCCTCTACGCGAGCTGGGGTTACATTGACGGTAATAAAGACTAGTCTAGAAATTATTAACTTGCTGATTGTTTATGTAAAAAATGACAAAAAGATT
>RXKA01000040.1 GCA_003962985.1 Pseudomonadota bacterium
ACAAAGATGAATTAAGTTATAAAACTTTTATGCACCATTAGTAAATACTTTGCTAATATTTTAATTATAGAACAACAGGCTAATTTTCAAATATCATCATAATTAGTTGGAGAGGATAAAACTACGGAGCATGATACCAGCTCAAAAACTATCCATTTTATACCACACTAAGGAGTAAAATCTTACGGCTAATTAAGCATGATGTGATAATATATCCCCCTATTTGACGTAATTACGCTATATACGATTCTGATTCGCGTAATTTGAAAATGTTCGATAGAACTGTAACCATTTAATCTTGCTGGTTATATTGAAGTGGTAATAAACCATCAAATTCAAAAATTGTAATATTTAACTAACTTTAAAAAGCGCGACTGTGATAGGTTATCCTAAATTTGGCAGTAGTTCTTTGCTTATTCCTTGAGTTATTTCTTCATGACTAAAAAAAATCACGAAAATCTTATTTGGCTGGACATGGAAATGACTGGACTTAGTCCAGAAAATAATGTCATTCTTGAAGTTGCGGTAGTTATCACAGATAGCCAATTAAATGTTCTAGCTGAGTCGCCAAGCTACGCTATCGTTCAACCACAAGCAGAATTAGATAAAATGGATAAATGGAATGTTAATACCCATACCAAATCTGGATTATTGGCGAGAATAGCTAATGAAGGCGTTGAACTAGATTTTGCTGAAAAAGAGTTATTAAAACTACTTAAAAAATACATAGCAAAAGGTGTATCACCATTATGCGGTAACACTATTCATCAAGATCGTAAGTTTATTGTGCGTTATATGCCGCAATTGGAAGAATATCTCCATTACAGAAATATTGATGTGAGCACCATTAAGGAATTGGCAAAACGCTGGTATCCCAATATAGCAGAAGGCTTTAAAAAGCACAATAAACACGAGGCTCTTGCAGATATTTATGAATCAATTGAGGAATTAAAATACTATCGTCAACACATGATGCTACCATTACAAGATAAAATTGAGCCGATGATGGAGAATTTATAATCATACTTGTGATACATCAATATATTTTTATAAGGTATATGTAACATGTTAAATCACTTAATCAACTTGGATAATAATTTAGCTAAATTAATTACGGATACACTCGATAGTCTCCGCGCTACTGGCGGAATTAGTAGCCTCATTATCATAATTGCGATAATGGGGATTACTCTCATTATTAGCCAATTCATCAAACAACATCTTAAAATCAAAATATTTCGTTTACCAATTGCCTCTATAGTTAGCCCAGTTTTATGTATAATTGGAATTACCATTTATCGCTGGATTGCGCTTATGTTTGGTCTAAATGATTTGGCAGTCATTGTAGGCACTCTTCAAGATATCTGTATGGCAGCGATTATAATTATTGCACTAACTAGCACCTGTCGTTCAATCTTCAATCATAAAACTTATTTAAAAAAACTGATGTTTTGGTTGCAGTTATGTCTATGGTTTGGCGCTCTAGTTATTATTTCAGGGGAAAAAAATGACGTAATTGGTATCATGGATAGCTTAGTTATTTATAGCAATAGTAAATATAGCATTTCTATTTGGGATATCTTACGCAGTGTTGTAATTGTCTTTACTGCTACTGCAGTTGCGACCTCAATCAATCGTTTTCTTGAGAAAAAGATTTTAGCGCTTAATAGCACTGATTCCAATATCCAACAAATTTTAGTACGCCTAAGTAAGATTTTAACCTATGTCATGATAGTGCTAATTACCCTACCCATCATAGGTATTGACGTGACTGCACTATCGGTATTTGGCGGAGCGATGGGTGTCGGAATTGGTTTTGGTTTACAAAAAATTGCAAGTAATTTTTTAAGCGGATTTATTATTTTAGCTGATCGTTCAATCAAGGTTGGCGATAGGCTAGTGATTGATAATCATGCTGGAATTGTATCTAAAATCACTATGCGTTACGTGGTAATGGCACGTTTTGATGGAACTGATGTTCTGATTCCCAATGAAACATTTATTACAAATAGTATTCAGAACCAATCCTATAGTAGCACCAATTTACGCAATGAAATTATTTGTAGTGTGAAAAGTAGTAGCGATATCAATGCCGCGTTGCGGATTATTACCGACGTACTTAACCGAGCACCAAATACTCTCCCAGAGAAAGGAAAGGCAATTATTAATCGCTTAGTCGATGATGGCGTTGAAATTAAAGGTTATTTCTGGGTAGATTCATCTGATAATATTAGCTCTGCGGCAAATTATATCTACATGGAATTGGCTAAGCTATTTAATGATAATACCTTGGAAGCACCATCGCCAAGCCAAAGTATCAATCTTATTCGCTAAACTACTTTATTAGTGCTGAGTCCTGATGCGGTTTGGCACTATGAAAATAATCACAATACATAGTGATTGCACAATGCTCACATTCAGGCTTACGTGCCTTGCAAACATAACGACCATGCAAAATTAACCAATGATGGGCATCCAATAAAAACTCGTCAGGAATAGTTTTAAGAAGTTGTTTTTCAACGGCAAGAACATCTTTACCTTTACCAATACCTAAACGATTGGCTAAACGAAAGATATGTGTATCTACCGCCATTGTGGATTGATGATATAAAGTATTTAATACCACATTAGCTGTTTTACGCCCTACTCCAGGAAGCTCTTCCAGTTCTTCACGTGTAGCAGGTACATTGCTACCATGCTTATCGATTAACATTTGTGATAATGCTATTACATTTTTAGCCTTATTTTTATATAACCCAATTGTTTTGATAAACTCAATCAAACCATCCTCACCTAGTTTAACAATTTGCTCTGGTGTATTGGCTATTGGATATAATTTAGCGGTTGCCTTATTGACACCCACATCTGTTGCTTGTGCCGATAACACAACTGCAACTAATAATTCAAATCCTGAGTTATAATTAAGCTCAGTAGTCGGAGTGGGATTTAATTCACGCAAGATAGTAAATATCTCACGTGCTTGCTCTTTACGTTGACTTAATTTCAATATCCACTATCCTCATATTGATACATTAAATTCTCAAAACGGGTATACTGACTTAAAAAGGCTAATTTAATTGTACCAGTTGAACCACTACGGTTTTTTGCCACATTAACCTCGGCTACACCTTTTTCTTTACTATCATCACGATTATAGTAATCATCACGATATAATAGCAAAATAATATCGGCATCTTGCTCTAAGGCTCCAGACTCTCGTAAATCTGAAATATTTGGACGCTTATCAGTACGACTTTCTACATCACGATTTAACTGAGATAATAAAATAATCGGGACATCCAGTTCAAGAGCTAATGTTTTCAGTGACCGTGAAATCTCAGCAATTTCTTGCGCACGATTAGAACTCGGTCCACTATTAATTCCGCTCATAATTTGAACATAATCAATTACGATTAATCCTAATTTACCAACACGATCACTTAGTCTTCTAGCACGAGCACGAAGATCAATTACATTAATACCCGAAGTCTCGGCAATATGAATAGGAGCACTACGCAATTCATTCATCGCAACACAAATTTTATCAATCTCATCATGCGACAAATCACCACGCTTCATCGCACCACTATCAACCCTTGCACGCGAGCTTAACATCCGCTGTACTAATTGAATACCGGGCATCTCTAACGAGAACACGGCAACGGGCATTTTATTTTGAATCGCAATATTTTCAGCTACATTCAATGCAAATGAGGTTTTACCCATCCCAGGACGCCCTGCAATAATAATTAATTCACCACGTTGCAATCCTGAAGTATAATTATCTAATTCTGTATAATGCGTTGCTACCCCTGTAATTCCATCGCTATTAGGATTTTGGGCTGCTTCCATCATTTTGGTTACAACTTCTTCCAAGAGCTCCCTGAATTCAGCAAACTGCTTATTACTTGAATTCAAATCCTTGATATTAAAGATTTTTTGTTCAGCTTCATCTAATAGCTGATCAACATTCCTCCCCTGCGGTGAGTATGCAGCATCGGCAATAATATTACTAGCAGAAATAAGCTCACGTAAAATAAAGCGTTCACGGATGATTTCAGCATAACTAGTAACATTTGCGGCACTAACGGTTGAATCTACTAAATTATACAGATACTCAATACCACCAACATAGTCCAATTGATTATTTAACTTCAATGACTCTGCAACAGTAACAGCATCGGCATTTTTATTCTCACTACGTAACTTAACTATGTGTTCATAAATTATTTGATGCTCTTTACGATAGAAGTGCTTAGCAAATAAAGCTCCAGCAATATAATCATAAGCATTTTCATCTAATAAAACACCACCAATTAAAAACTGTTCAGCTTCAATGGAGTGTGGCGGGGTTTTTAGGTTTGCAAGATTGATTTCAGTTGTCATACAGTTCCTGAGTTGTGTGTAAATTAAGCGCTATATTTTACCACGCCGCCTATCTTGAAAAATTTTAAAATAAATTGGAATTTTATTCTCAGTGACTATCGCTTGAATAGTTGTAGTAACTTCAAGCCCTCAAAATAAACCTAATTACTAAAATTAACAAAAAAGTTATAATTTATGTTATTATACTAGGGTAATAGTTGTTTGAATTCAGTAAGATAACTGTAAAACAAAAATAGTAGATCACTAAACCACTTAAACATTATTTAAAACCATAATAACTTACTTAACTAGTTTTTACAAATTAGCGCAGTTGGTTGGCGTGGTTATTTGTCGTTTGCAACAAGCAAACTAATTTACAAGGAGTTATAATGTACACTAATGATATGAAATTTGTTGAAACTCACGAATGGGTAAAACAAGAATCTGATGATATAGTTATAATTGGCATTACAAATCATGCTCAAGAATTATTAGGTGATTTAGTGTATATTGAGTTACCTACAGTTGGTGATTCGCTAGCTGCTGGTGCTACTGTTGGCGTAGTTGAGTCGGTAAAAGCTGCGTCAGACTTATATTCTCCGCTAAGTGGTGAAATTGCAGCCATCAATGAAGATGTTGTGAATGATCCAACGTTAGCTAATAGCGATCCTCACGGTGCTGGTTGGTTATTCAAATTAAAATTAAGTAATCCAGAAGAATTAACTGGTCTTTTATCTGCGGATAAATATAAATCAATGATTGGCTAAATCTATACCCTGTTTATCTCTAAACGGGGTTTTTCTTTATCTTATGGAGCATGGTTAATATGCATAGTTTTTCTTCTCGCCATATTGGTAGTAATCTACCTGAACAACAAGAACTTTTAACAACACTTGGTTATAATAATCTAACAACATTTATTCATGACGTAATTCCCCATGAACTACTAAGTCAAACCAAAACTACCCGCGAAATCGCATTAAGTGAGCAGCAAGCATTGGATAAGTTAAATGCAATGCTTGAACCAAATGCATTATTTAAAAACTATGTTGGTCTTGGCTATTATGATACGATTACACCAGCAGTAATTCGCCGAAACGTCTTTGAAAATCCAGGTTGGTATACCGCTTATACACCATATCAAGCAGAAATCTCACAAGGACGCTTAGAGGGATTATTAAATTACCAACAAATGATTACCGATTTAACTGGTTTTGATCTAGCTAATGCATCATTATTAGATGAAGCAACTGCCGCTGCAGAAGCTATGGCGATGGCACAACGAATTAATTCTACACAAGGTAATAAGTTTTTTGTTCATCAAGCAGTCTTTCCGCAAATTCTAAGTGTAATGCAAACTCGTGCCAGATATCTGAACATCGATCTAGTAGTTGGTGACATTCATCAATTCGCGGCACAGGAGTATTTTGGTGTTTTACTACAAAATCCAGACATCAATGGTAATCAATATGATTATACCACCCACATTACCACGTGGAAAGAACACAATCCAAAATTGATTGTTACTATCGCTGCCGATATAATGAGTTTGGTACTATTCAAATCTCCTGCCACACAAGGTGCAGATGTCGCAATTGGTTCTAGTCAAAGATTTGGTATTCCTCTTGGTTTTGGCGGTCCTGCTGCTGCATATATGGCAACCAAAGATGCATATAAACGAATTATGCCAGGACGTATAATTGGTGTTTCCAAAGATAGCAAAGGTAAAAATGCATTACGCATGGCATTACAAACACGTGAACAACACATTCGCCGTGAAAAAGCCACCTCAAACATTTGTACCTCACAAGTTCTATTAGCTAATATGGCTGGATTTTATGCGATTTATCATGGCGCTGCAGGTCTAAAAGATATAGCAACTCATATTACCTATTTAGCAAATTTACTTGCATATAATCTACGTAACAACGGTATTAGTTTACTTAACGATACGAATGCCACTATCTTTGATACAGTGAGTTTCATTTACCATGATAATGCTCAAGTATTAGTTGAGGAACTTAGCGATAACGGATATTTGATTGGGCAAATTGATAATCAAATTTATATTAACGTTGGTGAAAGTGCAACCTTAAATGAAATTGAGGATTTAGTACACTTAATTAGTAAACAAGAACAGTTTGCAATCATCAGCGTAGATGAGCTATTACAATCGCAGAGCAATTATTATCGTCAAGATAAAATCTTAACTCATAAAACCTTTAATAGCTACCAAACTGAAACCAAAATGATGCGTTATTTAAAATATCTAGAAAACAAAGATATTTCGCTAGTTCACAGCATGATTCCATTAGGTTCATGTACAATGAAATTAAATGCCGCAGCGGAATTAGAACCACTATCATGGGCAAAAATGGCAAATATTCATCCATTTACCCCACAAGAGCATGTCTCAGGATATTTAAGTCTAATTAATGGCTTAAAAAAACAATTATGCGCAATTACTGGTTTTGCCGATATCTGTATGCAACCAAATTCTGGCGCTCAAGGCGAATATACTGGTATTTTAGCCATTCGTCGCTACCAAGAAAACATTGGTCAAGCCCAACGTAATATATGTCTAATTCCCAAATCAGCTCATGGCACTAATCCAGCTACCGCACACATGATGGGATTAGAAGTTGTAGTTGTAAATTGTGATGAGAATGGTAATGTAGATGTTGAAGACTTAAAACTAAAAGCCGAACAACATCAAGCTAATTTATGTTGTATCATGATAACCTATCCATCAACCCATGGAGTATTTGAGGCGAGTATCAAACAAATCTGCCAAATAGTACATGAGAATGGCGGACAAGTTTATATGGATGGTGCAAATCTGAATGCGCTAGTAGGATTGGTAAAACCTGCAGAATTGGGTGCTGATGTCTCACATATCAATTTACATAAGACTTTTGCAATTCCACACGGTGGCGGTGGTCCTGGAATGGGTCCAATTGGTGTAGCACAACATCTAATTGAATTTTTACCGAAACATCCAATTTTTGATGCTGGCAATTATGATACCCAACGAAGCGCAGTTTCGGCAGCACAATTTGGTAGTGCATCTATTTTGGCAATTTCATGGATGTACATCACTATGATGGGTGAAGCTGGTCTTGAACAAGCAACAATGAATGCAATCCTTAATGCTAATTACATCGCACATAAATTACAGGAAATTGGCTATTCA
>RXKA01000043.1 GCA_003962985.1 Pseudomonadota bacterium
TTTGGATCAATTGAAAGAACATATTTCTTATTAGGATTTCCCCTTAATAGTGTATGAGGATATTCACCAACATGAAGCGTGCATTCCTCCATTTTTTTAGCATTATAATAGGAATCTGATCCGTCGCAAAACTGTGCTCCATATTCCATTTTAAACGATGAAGATATATTTCCACCTTTTGCCGCCTCTTCAATAACTGTTTTGTCCATCATTTCTGGCGGCAAAGCATTCCAAGCTAATTGGGCTACGAAATATTTAATATTCTCTGGCGTTTCTTCCGCGCCATTGATTTTATTTAACCATGAAGAATAAAGAGTGTATAAATACTCAAATGTATAGCCCGCAGAACTCAGTAATATCATTTTAATATTACTTGAATTACTAGTACGATCTTCTTCTTTCAATTTTCCATCTTTAATTAGTTCATCTTCGATTTCTTTTTGTTTAAGAATATCTCCTAGATTTTGCGGCGAGACTAAGAATGGCATTAATACCTTCTCAATCATATCTTTATCAACCCAGTTTGCTTCATCAATAATCAAAATATTAGCGCGGAAACCACGGACTTTTTCGCCCGCCAATGGAATTGCCATAATTTTTCCACCATTTATTTCCCATTCATATACGTCATTTCTTCGACTTCTGCCTTTAACCGGCATACATTGCTCAAGTAATTCCGCAGATTTACTATTTACTATTTCATCAATTTTATTGAAGATGAAACGGGCTGTTCTAAATGTAGGACCAGCAACGATTATTTTTGTATTTGGATTAAATATACAATAAAGATAACAAAAAATTGCAGCTAAAAATGTCTTGGCCGCTCCGCGTGAAAATATCAACATTGAATAATTGCATAAAAATAAACAATTAATCACCAATTCCTGATACTTAGCAAGAGTAATACCAGAAATCATTTCACATGTAAATCCTAGATTAGCTCTCAAAAATTTAGCCAAACTAATTTTAGCTTTTTCTTCATCCAGTTCTCCCTTGAGTTCTTTTAATTCTTGATTAGTATTAACAAAAGGATTTGTTACGTAATCATGTTTCGGAGGAATAATCATATATTAAGATAACATTTTATCTTGAGAAACACCCGCAATAAGAGCCATAACATCACTCATTTGTGATAAATTATCAACCTCTTCTTTAAGCGCCGCTTTTCGTTTTTCAGCAATTGCTAATAATTGTAAACGTTTTTCTTCACTTTTCCATGCCTCAACCAAGTTAAGAATCGAAGCATTTTCTTTGCGTTTATTTTCTATGCGTTGACTTCTTTTACCTTGTAATGTTTCAATTAAATCTTTGCGGCGCTTTTTATTATCATTTTTCTCTTTTCTTAAACCAATTAGATGTTCGCTGATAGCCATTGAGGTTTTTTTGCCATCGCTATCATTAGTAACATTTTCTAAGTTTCCTTTGTAGAAGTCGATTTCTTCATCAATCCTTAGTTCTGAAATAATATCTTCACAAATATCAATATACAAATTAATCTCTTCTACCGTTAAATCCACTTTATCCCACACGAATGATATAAAAGAACCTTCGAATAGCGCCCGCTCAGCAGTCTTAGTATATCTATTAGCATTTAACATAAACCGTTGGTTATGACAAAAACTAATCATTGATTCTAAATAACTTTTAATTCTTGAATTCTTTTTCCACTCTTCGTTTTCTAAATTCGTCCCATGAACGTATTTATTGACGCGAGCCGCAGCTTGAGCTAAATTTTTAGGTGGAAAATACTCTTTGTCTTCATTCCCATCAATGTCTGCCGAGTTATTAAGTAATGGAAATAGTTTTGGATTTGTAACGTTTTTGAAACTTATAACAGCTTTTACTTCTGAATGTAATGGAGTTAAAAGATTATTATTAAATAGTATTTTAGCTATTTCTAGGGCATTTTTACCATTATAGTTATTAATGATATATTCTTTTTGTTCGTCAGTAAGCTCTATTTCTTTTTTCGGCGCTTTTAATGTTGTTTTTAGATTTTTACTTGCTAGATACTTTTTAATTGCTAAAACTGGCTTTGACCGCGCATCAAATTTTTGATTAAAGGTAGTCATACATAATTCATCTATTGATAAATTATCTTCGCCCGATGTATTCCAAAATTGGACAATTTTTAATTTTTGTTTATCGGATAATTCAACGTTTCCATCTTTATCATAGTTTACCTTGAATTCCTCTAACACATCTAGTGCTGTTTTAGCTTCTTCCGACATAATTAAAACGATATATCACACTCGTCTGAGTAAATGAATTTTTTTAGTTTTTTATAAATTGATTCTTTAACTGAATCGAGAAGTTTGTGATTTTTATTATTATTTTTAAAACCCAGTTTGAGTAAAACTTCTTGTTCGGTTTCTTTATTGATAAAGAAACTTTTAAATACAATTTGTTCTCTATTTGTTAAAATTTTCTTAGCTTGTACCTCTAATTTTGGAATAATTGTATCATAATCTAATGTATCCGCAGACATGTTTGATAATTCTGCTTGATGGTTTTCTGTGCTAAGTGGAATGTTAATATTGTAACTTTCTTTTTTCTTTGCGTCCACCCATTTTTTATAGACTCCGCAAGCCTCTCCTTGTGTTCCAAAAAGTGAACAAGA
Source organism: Pseudomonadota bacterium (assembly GCA_003962985.1). Lineage (GTDB taxonomy): Bacteria > Pseudomonadota > Gammaproteobacteria > Burkholderiales > UBA11063 > Aquella. The sequence continues at coordinate 2,621 of RXKA01000043.1, forward strand.
ATCATCGCCAGTATTACAAACACATGAGGCGCACGGTGGTAAATATGTATTATAATGATTACGTGCTAAATTAATGATTTGGTTCGTAGAAATTCTATTTACCCAATTTAACAATGGTTGTTTGGGGTTATAGAGATGCCATTTTTTATGTAAATGCATCATAATAATTGATGCAACATCATCATAATCAAGCCAACTCAATTGATAAACCCATTTATGTTTCCTTTTATATACGGTTTCGCGTATAATATCATACACCTCTTCAAAATTAGGTTTATCCATTATTCGATTGAAATGTTGGTTTTATTTGATCCTTGTTTACTAATTATCTGGAGTAATTCATCACCAGTTTTATTTCCGCAGGTTGGATCTGGATCTCTTGACCCAAGATTGGTTGGTTTTTGTTTTAGAACAGAATCCACACTCTGAGCGGGCGCTATTGGGGTGACATCAAAGCTTATTGACGCTTTATAGTCTCTAATCACTCCATCTTCTTCCATTTCTTCATCATCTTTAAATTCGGCTTCTATTCGTTTTTTATATTTAGGGGCTGGAGCCGACGCTAAATTTAAAGTAATTGATTTGCCACACGCTCCACAAAATTTTGGCGCGGTCATAGAATACAAATTACAATAACCACATACACTACAATAACTTTTAAACATAAATTTCTTCTTCTAATCCTATTATAGTCAATGTTTTGTCTTCTATAAACAGAAAAACCGCCATGCGGCGGTTCCATTTGTATATTTTTAGTTATTTTACTGGTTAAGCCCTTTAACTAAACCGTCTCTAACAGCAGTAACTACAGGAAGAAGAAGTTTTGCTTGTTCTAGCGTATCTAGCTTGATGATATCGTCTCTAAACTGACCAAAAATTATGATTGCATTATCAACAATAAGTTTTCCTTGCGTAGATTGTAACTCTTTAATTGGTAATGACTTAATAATTAAAATAAATGCATCTACAGTTACACCATTTTCAATTAAAATATCTAAATTTTCAACCGCTTTTTCGAATTTCGGACGAGAAGCGGGGTTTTGAGCTAAATATAAGAAAGTTCCATCATAAGCAGCTAATTCCGCTACTAATACTACTTTAGAATTTATTTGTTTACTTCCGTCAGAATTAGTTACGCAGCCAAATCCAGATAGAGCAATTGCCGCGATTAAGAATGATAATATAAGTTTTTTCATACACACTATTTACACATTTCTTAATTTTTTGCTAATTTTTGTTCTACTTGACTTAATCTTTTTTCCATTTCTGCGACTTTAGAATCTGTATGGCTTAGGTCTCTAGTAACATTATTAATATTTAATTTATCTTGGTTTAAAGTATCATTAATTTTATCTAATTTACCCAATATTTCAGTAAATTGTTTAACGTTTTCTGTCTCCGATCTATTAAATTTATAAAGCAATATACCTCCAGCCGTTACTGAAGTGAATGCCCCGCCTATTAATGTAATAATAAGTAAGATAATCGGCCAATAATGGAGTACAGATTCTATAATACTAGCTTTTTTATCTTCGCTCATATAACATTAATTACACTAATAAATTATGCTATAAAACAAAAAATACGCCGAAGCGTATTCTTTTTTAAGTATTGATTATTTTGATTTATTTAGGTTGACTTGGCCGATAGTCTTTGTGATTTATATCGGGTTCATTTAGTTTATCTATTAAGAATGATGTAATGTCAGAACGTTTAATATCACACTTATCAAGATTAAAAGTATAAATACCTTTTTCTCTTGATTCATCATTATTGAATAACTCAAGCATTCTTGCAAACGCCCCGCGTTTCTTTTCTGGTAAATCTGTTTGTTGAGTATCACCGCAGAATATTAGTTTAGAAAAACTAGCATATCTTGTTAGTAATAGTTTATATTCGCCCTGAGTAAAGTTCGCCGCTTCTTCTACATGAATAAATTTGACCGCCCAGTTTGAACCACGAACATAGTTAATAGGTACGAAGTGTACTCTATTATCATGCATTAATTTATCTAAATCAGCATTAGACATTAATTCTTCACTTTTTTCTTTGAAGATTTGGCAATATGGATCAAATTTTGCATCAATATCTCCTTTAATGTATCCCATCGCCGCTGAATCACTTACTTCAAGTACATTTCTAATATAGAGATAATCACTTAATGTTTTGTCTGATAATAGTTTTAGTCCACAATATGTAGCTAAAGAACTTTTACCAGAACCAGCAGGACCATTAATGAACACAATTTTACTTTGTTTATCTAATATTGTATCTACTATTTTTTGCTGGTTTTCCGTCCAATTAAGCGGCCTCAATTTGAGTTCGCCTTTGAATTTATCTCTTTGGTGGATTTTTGGGCTTTTATCTTGTTTTGCCATATACACTATATATTACAGGTAAAAAGTCAGCTTTTAAAGAAAAATTCTGTACTAGAAATTATTTTATACTATTTATCATTAATTGTGTAGTACACTATTTTACCCAAAAACGATGTTTCAAAGCTTTAAGTTTAGTATAGTAGTTATTGTAAATTCCGTTTCTACGAAAAGTAGAATCATGATTTTTCTCTTTAAAATCAAGAAACTCAAGTAACACATCTATTTGCTTGGATTTTACTCTACTATACGGGCGGATATTACTCAATATATATCTTAAATCTTCAGCGGCACCATATTCAATTATTCTAGCCGGTGCATATTCCTCTCCGGTCTCTAAATGTATTTTCTTTTTCCCAATTCTAATTTTACCACCAAAGAACTGCTGCATAAACTTAATTGCCTGAATATCATTTATCGCTATAGTTAAACGTGGGCTATATTGGAGTCTGCCCGTTTTGCTTCTTGATTTAGAGATAGTGATACTTCCTTCACCATCGACTAATGCGGCAAAATAAGAACACTCAACAGGAGTAATATTTTTATTCATTTGCTTTAATAAAAGACTCAATATATGATTTCATATTAGCCGCGCCGACTGGATTTGCCGTGTGATAAAAATTTTGGAATGTAATTTTTAATCCATTTTCAATACAATAATTAACCAACCATTTAACACAATCGTAACCCGTTTTTTCTCCATCTAAATTATCATAGTTAAATGCATTAAACTTATTTCTAATTGCTTCTTCCATTGCTTTGTCATCTAAATCATGATCCCAACTTATTGCTTCGATATCAGTTAGCCCATGTTTTTCAATATGTGCTACGAAGTCATAGTAGTTCGTAACTAAAACACAAAAATTATTCGGCAAATTAACTCACGCTTTGATTTGCTCTATCGTCCTATAATCATCTAACAATAAATTATATTTCATATCACTTTATATATTTTACTTGGTTTACCATTTGTATTTTCTTTCTCACCAGTAACTTTGATTTTCTTTTCTGTGAGAAGGTCTTTTATCTTATTATAGATTTGGGCGTATGTTTTGTCAGAATTAAGTTGTTCTATTTCTTTGATAGTAAATTCTTTACGACTTGGAAAGATTATTTTGATTGATTTTTCTTCCTCTTTCTCTTCTTCTTTGTGTTTAATTGACTCGTATATCTCTAGCGCCCGCTGCTCACTAATACAATCATATCCCATTTTACCAAACGCTGTGGTTCCGGGGTATTTCCATTTTTTAGGAATTATATTACCTTTAAAATTAAATTCTTCTTGTTTAGTAATTTTAACCAATTCGTAATGTCGTCGCCCTTCTCCATTTGCTTTTTCTCGTAGATAAATAGACCAATTTTCATCCAATTTTTTAATAAATTTAAATGACCAACCTGATTCAGTCCAAGTTTTGGGTAAAAGGATATATCCTTCTTTATCTAATTTTTGCGGCTCAGTGGTTGTCATAGTTTACGATAAATTATTGTATTTGTGGTATTATTGTTGAAAAAATATTTGCGTATATATTTTCCGTCGCCAACAAGAGCCCAAATTTGATCTTTATCTTTTTCTTCTATAAATAAGTAATCTCCGGGTTTAGGGGAGTCTTTTGGGTTTGTAGTATTTATACGAGAATATTTAAGTTTAGTTAATTCGGACTCTGAGGTTAAATATAAATTCCGGTCTGGATCTATGAGTTTCATAATTTTATTAATTCGATATTGAATTCATTGGCCAACGTTAAAGAAAAGTCATCCTTATCATAAACCTCTTCAAAGACCACTTTTTTTACTCCATATGCCCCTATGGTTTGCATACAATGACGGCAAGGCAATAAATCACAAGCCAATAACCATATTTCCCCCGGCCTACAATACTTGAGACAATTAATCTCTGCATGTATTACTCTTTTACGCCGCTCATCCCTATTAGACCAATCAATCTCAACACCTGAAGGAGCGCCGTTATAACCAACGGCCGCAACGCTTTTGTCATGCCTTAGTGCACACGCGCCCGTTTTTCTGTAGGGGTCTTCTGAACGAATTTTAGCCGCTTTAGCTAATTCAAGGGCGTATTTTTCCCAACTTACGCGCTTTTCAGTTTTGTATGCAATATTTAAAGACATATTATTTATATTGTTTATCAACATCTTCCAACCAAGAAAAACCACAAAGCAATCCAAGTCCTCCAAACAATGTAAAAAATAAATTGTTATCTAATATCCCATGTATTAAATTTATCAGATTTCCTAAAATACATATGTTAATAAATATACGTAATAATCTGTATTTGAGTTTAGATGTATTTATTTGTTTTTCTTTGTATTTGTTGTGAATTGTTGTCATTTTTTATATTTTTTTCTACTATTTCTAGCACCGCATATTGGACATTTTGCCCAATCAGAAATTAAAGTTCTATCACAAACGCAATAGCTAAACCCATATTTTGGCCGTCTTTTCTTATCCCTATTCGATTCTGGATATTCAGGATCATAGTAATTTTTTAACATATTGTAATCATTTTTTATGCGAATATGGAGAAATAGATTTTG
>RXKA01000029.1 GCA_003962985.1 Pseudomonadota bacterium
AGTATTGCTGAAGCTATAATCGAGAATACTCTTAATGCATTAGGGATTGCTGGTAAAATTAAATTATGGTTGCAGCAAGTAGAATTCTCGTTAAAACTTAAAATAAAGTATGCAGATTTAGAGCTTGAACCCATGATTCAGATGATTAGAAATAACAATGATGAATGGGCATTACTTGAACATGCGCTTGAATTTTTGGAAACCGCTGCACTAAAAAGTAGTAAACACGTAGTTGTATTTTTTGATGAATTTGGTGAATTGCATTCTGCTGATGAACGGATTATTAAAACTTTTAGATCAGTTTTGCAATTGCATAAACATGTAAGTTGCTTATTTGCTGGTAGTCAAGAAACTTTGATGACAAAAATATTCGTGGAACAATCTGGAGCATTTTATCGTTTTGGTAATCTTGTTTGGCTTAAAGAGTTTGAACGTAGCGAAGTAATAGAGTTACTTGAAGATATGAAGCTAGATTTTGCAACTATTGATAAAATTATAAGTTTATTTGGCTGTCATCCTTATTATACCTCACGAATTATCAAAGATATTATGTTGCAGCCAATTTATGGTACATCGGTGGAATACTTAGAAGAGTATATTAACCAAGTATTAATCCTAGAAGAAAATGCCTATTTAGAATTACAAACTGAGAAGATCAAAGCACGAAATAATGCATTAGATGTTTTTACCAATATAGCCTTGGGGATTGATCCGTATTCTTTGGGATTGAGTAAGCAAGTTGTTTATAATGTACTCAAAAATCTAGAAATTAGTGGTTTTATTAGCAAGGCGGATAAGTCTAAATATGTCGTGACTGATCCGTTGCTTAAATTGTATTTTAGTTAGTACATTCGTCATTCTTTTAAGATTTTAATCTTTTAGTGACGCTAAGGAATCGGTTAGTATTACTTTATTATCGCTACAGTGCAAAGCGATATTAATAGTTTATCCAATGATTTATTCTTGCCTAAAACTCCTGATTTGTTAGTCCTAGGTTAGTGCAATATCGTTGTTCATCAATGATCAATCATATCATCCATAAGTAGATATTTTTGTACACTGTATTTTATGTGGTAATGGTATTAATTAATTTGATTTGTAATCATGTTATTCATCATTGTAATATCCATCAAGTGCCTAATCTGTGGCTATATGTCGGTTAAATTTATGATTCACCACATTTTCAGCCGATTATTTTATCTAAAAGCAAACGGCAAATCTACTTAATAATCTTGGTTCATAACATATGGTTAGTTCTGTTGATACATACAGAATTGGCATTTTTTTATTATTAAATCGAAAAATAATTTGACAAGTTATTATTTTTTATTTGATAATGCTGGATAGCGGAAATTTTTCCGTTCACATCTTAATTTTAAGGACTATATCATGCAAAATTCAGTCATGCTACATGATTTCAAGAGTTTGCAATTTGCCACTGGCAATGATGATATTATCATGTCTATTCATAATTTATCCCTAGTCGCAAATCTACGACGACGAAAATAATCTTCTCTTTATTACACAAATTTTATTAACATCATTTGGTTATCTTTTTAGGTTTTTATCTCATTAATTGTTGTGGTTGGGTTTACTGATTTTTATTCGTTCAGTGATACTTGTTCCATTAGATGATTTTTAGATTCTGCAATTGATTTGATATAAATTAGCGTATTATTTAGCGCTAACATCAGTAATAATTTCCGCAATAGGAATTGATATCATGTTAAAGAATAGAAGTTTTATTAGTTTATTAGATTTTAGCCAAGCAGAGATAGATTATTTGCTAGATTTATCACATTTTCTAAAAGCACAAAGACAGCAAGGCATCAAAAGAAATTCATTGGCAGGTAAAAATATTGCCCTCTTATTTGAAAAAACCTCAACCAGAACGAGAAGTTCTTTTGAAATCGGCGTAATCGAAGAGGGTGGTTATCCTAGTTTTATCGACGTATCCAGTTCACAATTTGGTAAAAAAGAATCGGTAGAAGATTCGGCAAAGGTTCTAGCAGGATTTTTTCATGGTATAGAATTTAGAGGATTTTCGCATCAAACTGTTGAAGACTTAGCTAAATATTCAGGTGTTCCCATTTATAATGGTTTAACTGATGATGAGCACCCAACGCAAATTTTGGCAGATCTGATGACTATCCAAGAGGCATTTCCCGATAAACCGCTGAATAAAATTAAAGTAGTCTATGTCGGTGATGCTAGAAATAATATGTCCAATGCATGGATCTATGGTTGTGCAATCATGGGAATGCATTTTGTAGCCTATGGTCCACAAGAGTTATTTCCAGATAAAGCCGTGCTTGCTAAGGCAGAAGCTATTGCAAAAACAAGTGGTGCGACTATTCAATTATCATCTGATATCAGTTCATTACAAGATGCCGATGTGCTGTATACCGATGTCTGGATCTCTATGGGTGAGGAATCTCAGATTGAGCATAGAGCAAAATTATTACAGCCGTACAAAATAACTACGCAGTTAATAAATGCGACGAATAATCCAAATGTGGTTTTCATGCATTGTTTGCCAGCCTTTCATGATTTCGAAACTAAATTTGTTCAAGACGCGTTGGATAAATTTGGTGCTGATGTACGCGAAGTTGATGATGAGGTTTTTAGAAGTAAACACTCAATCGTGTTTCAACAAGCGCATAATAGACTACATACAATTAAAGCAATCCTCGTTGCAACGTTGGGAGAATAAGGATGACAACATTTAAACAAATTAGTGGCAATGTGTGTGCACCATTAGGTTTTAAGGCATCAGGAATTGCAGTTGGACTAAAAAAATCGCAAAAACCAGATTTATCATTAATCTATAGTGAGGTTCCTGCTAATGCCGCGGGTGTTTATACCAAAAATAAAATCAAAGCTGCACCGCTACTCCTAACCAAGAAAAACGTTAAAAAAGGACAGCTCAAAGCAATTATTACCAATAGCGGTAATGCTAATTCATGTACTGGCAAAGAGGGTAAACAACATGCACAGCAAACGATGGAAGAATTAGCGACACAACTAAAAATCAAACCTCACTTAGTTGCGGTATCCAGTACGGGAGTGATTGGTGTTAGCTTACCGATTGAGAAAATTTTGACGGGGATACCAAAGCTAACAGAACAACTAGCTCATGATGGTGGTGAGGCAGCAGCAAGAGCGATTTTAACTACGGATACATTTATCAAGGAAGAAGCAATTGAATTAAAGCTAAGTAATGGTAATAAGGTTAGAATTGGTGGTATCTCAAAAGGCTCTGGAATGATCCACCCAAATATGGCAACGATGCTTGCTTACCTAACCAGTGATATTAATATTAGCGCAGAACTTTTGCAAACGACATTAACCATGGTAGTAAATAATAGTTTCAATATGATTAGTGTTGATGGTGATTCATCGACTAATGACATGGCATTGGTTATGGCAAATGGAATGGCAAAAAATTCGCAGATTACATCAGTAAAAGACCCTGATTGGGAAATCTTTTATCATGGTCTAAGTTATGTTTGTACCTCGTTAGCGCGGCAAATCGCCAAAGATGGTGAGGGTGCGAGTAAATTAATTACCGTTAATGTACATGGTGCAAAAACAACCAAAGCCGCAAAATGTATTGCTAAAAGCGTTATTTCATCATCGTTATTTAAGTCAGCAGTATTTGGTAATGATGCAAATTGGGGCAGAATTGCTTGTGCTATTGGTTATGCTGAAACACAAATCAAATTACAGAAATTAGTAATTGCCCTTGAGGATTTAACACTCTTTGCCAATGGGTTACCAATCGCATTTGATGAAACACTGGCATATAGTTTACTTGATAAGCCAGAAGTAGTAATTAATGTTAATTTGGGAATGGGTGATAAGACTGCAACTGCATGGGGTTGTGACCTTACTTACGATTACGTAAAAATTAATGCAGCTTATAGGACTTAATCCATGAAACAACCAATTATTGTAATTAAATGTGGTGGTTCAGTAATTAATTCAATTAGTGAATCTAGCGCGTTATGTCAAAATATAAAAGCTTTGCAAGATGGTGGGTATAAGGTTGTTCTTATTCATGGTGGTGGGCCCGAAATAAGTAAATTAGCCCAAATTTATCAATTGGAGAGCCAATTCATTGATGGTATGAGAGTAACCAACGCTGCGATGATTGAATTAACGCAAATGGCTCTAATTGGTACGAATAATACCAATTTAGTGAATCAACTAAATCAATTTGGTTTATCTGCAATTGGCTTATCTGGGCATGATAATCAATTGTTAAGAGCCAACTATTTAGACTTTGACAAACTAGGTTATGTTGGTGAAATTAGCGCTATTAACCATGAATTAATTAATTTGTTATTAACCCATCAATTAATACCAGTGATTGCACCACTAGCGATTGATACGGCTGGTAAAACCCTAAATGTGAATGCCGATATGGTGGCAGGTGCACTTGCGAGTAAATTAGCAGCGCAAGCATTAATTCTCTTAAGTGATATTGATGGTTATTATGCCAATTATCCAGATAAGAATAGCATTGTACCGTTATTGACGACTACGGCAGTTCAACAATTATTAGATAATAAACAAGTAACAAGTGGCATGATACCCAAACTAAAATCATGTTTATTGGCTATCAATCATGATGCACAAAAAGCATATATCATTAACGGTACTGCCAAATATAATCTTGTTGACTTACTCAATGAACCATCAGCGGGTGGTACATGTGTAATAAAAGGAGCATAAATCATGCAAATCAGAACTAGTATTATTGGTGCATCAGGTTACACTGGGATTGAGCTAATCAGATTATTGCAACAACATCCAAAAGCTAAATTGGCACATTTGGTTTCGCCAAGTAATAGTGGTAGTAATATTGCCGATGTTTACCCACATCTAACTGAAATTATTTATGACAAATTTGATAGCTTAGATATCGATAAAATTGCGGATGATAGTGATATTATTTTTATGGCATTACCGCATGGGGAAGCGCTGCAACTTATTCCAAAGTTTTTGGATAAACATTGCAAGATAATTGACCTTAGTGCCGATATGCGGATAAATGATGGTAAAACATATAGTGAATGGTATCATGTTGAACACCATAATCAGGAATTATTGGATGCTGCCGTGTATGGATTACCCGAAATATATCTCCATGAAACGATTAGTCGTTCAGCAATTATTGCCAATCCAGGTTGTTATCCAACGGCAACCATTCTTAGCTTAGCGCCATTATTGCAAAATAACTTGATTGATACCGAAAATAGACCGCTAATTATTGATGCCAAATCAGGGGTATCTGGTGCAGGTAGAAGTTTAAGTTTAGCAACCCATTTTTGTGAAGCTATGAATAATTTTACTGCCTATCAGATTGGTGGAATTCATAGACATATTCCAGAAATTGAGCAAGAATTAAGTAAATTAGCTAAACGTAAAGTTCAAATTCAATTTACGCCACATCTTATTCCGATGCCACGTGGGATGATGGTAACTAGTTATTGCCATTTGAATAACAATTTTTCGATTGGGCAAATTGAAAAAATTTATCAAGAATATTATTTTGGTAAACCATTTGTACGGATTATGTCACATCAGAATCGTGCCAGTGTCAAATCAGTAATTGGTAGTAATTTCTGTGATATTTATTTATCATTAGATTTACGCACCAACTATCTGACGGTAATTAGCTGTATTGATAATTTAATCAAAGGAGCATCAGGACAAGCGATTCAGAATATGAATATCATATCTGGATTGCATGAGTATACTGGATTACAAAATATTCCATTCTATCCATAGGAGTAATGAGAATGACTAAATTATGGGCAAAAGGTTACCAACTTAATCAAGTGGTGGAAGAATTTATGACTGGCGATGATCCAATACTTGATTTAAGAATTGCTTATTATGATTGTATCGCAAGTATTGCACATGCCAAAATGCTGGCGAGTATTAATATAATTAGCACGGAAGAACTAACGCAATTAGAAATAGGTTTAAATGAAATAATCGCTCTTATTAATAATGATCAATTTGTAATTAATTTTGAACAAGAGGATATTCATACGGCAATTGAAAATTACCTCGTAAATAAATGTGGCGATATTGGTAAGAAAATTCATACTGCCAGATCTAGGAATGATCAGGTATTAACCGCTTTAAGATTGTATACCAAGAATGAACTTCATCAAACATATCAATTAGTGATTGAAATGTGTGGAGTATTAGCTGATTTTGCAACCAAATATCAAAATATTCCTTATGTAGGACGTACCCATTATCAAAAAGCTATGCCATCCTCAATTGGATTATGGAGTGGTGCAATACTTGAATCATTGCTGGATGATTTATTGCTATTAGAAAATAGTTATACGATTATCAATCAGTCACCATTGGGGTCTGCGGCTAGTTATGGTGTGTCATTGCCAATTGATCGTAAATTGACAAGTGAGCTTTTGGGTTTTGCTAAAGTACAAAATAATGTATTATATGCTAATAACAGTCGTGGTAAATTTGAGGGTATTGTCATTGCTGCGCTTAATCAAATTATGCAAGATTTAGCCAAATTAGCAACGGATATTATTTTGTTTAGCGCGCCAGAGATGGGGTACTTAAATTTACCGATTGAATTTTGTCCTGGTAGTAGTTTAATGCCAAACAAAAAGAACCCAGATCCATTTGAATTAATTCGTGCGAAAAGTGCCGTAACAACGGGTTATCTAGTACAAGTGCTTGAATTGGGGAGAGGATTACCATCTGGTTATAATCGGGACTTTCAAGAAAGTAAGCGCCCACTATTTTATAGCTTTGATATTGTTAAGCAATCGTTGCAAGTAGCGAGTATTATTTTAGCAAAAATCACGGTGAATGAAACAAAATGTTTAGCAGGATTTACAAATGATGTTTTTGCAACTGACCAAGCATTATATTTAGCATTAAAAGGTATTCCATTTCGTGATGCTTACCAACAGGTTGCAGAAGATTTGGCAAATGTGACTTTATCTGACCCAGTTGCGAATATTCTTAATAAAACGCATTTAGGTGCAACTGGTAATTTAGGGCTAGCAATAGCTTTGGAACAAATTAATTTAGCTAAAACCAAACCAATTTATCTTGGAGAATGATATGAAAAAACAAGTTGTCTTAGCGTATAGTGGTGGATTGGATACCTCGGTAATTCTAAAATGGCTCATCAATAAAGGCTATGAGGTTAGCGCATTTATGGCGGATGTGGGGCAAGAGGAAGATTTTGCCGCTGCCAAAGAAAAAGCTCTGGGAATTGGAGCTAAAGAAGTTGTTATTGTTGATTGTAAAGAAGAGTTTGTAACGGATTATATTTATCCATCATTACAAACTGGTGCACTGTATGAGAATCGTTACTTATTGGGAACGTCACTGGCAAGACCGCTAATTGCTAAGAAATTAGTTGAATATGCATTAAGTAAAAACATCACACATATTGCTCATGGCGCAACTGGTAAGGGTAATGACCAAATTCGTTTTGAATTAGTATTTATGCAGTTTATGCCAAATGTTACGGTAATCGCACCATGGAAAGAACCAGAGTTTTTACAACAATTTCAGGGGCGGACAGATTTACTTAACTTTGCAGCAGAGCAGAATATTCCAGTAACATCAACGTTACAAAAACCATATAGTATTGATGAAAATTTAATGCATACTAGCTATGAGGCAGGTATTTTGGAAGATCCTCTGTTGACACCACCAGAAGATATGTTCAAAAAAACTGTTTCGCCACAATTAGCACCAGATAAAGTGTTTGAGCTAAGTATTGAATTTAAGCATGGTATTCCGATCAAAGTTATTGAAAAAGAGAGTCAAAACGTAATTACTGGTAATAATCTGACTATTTTTACTTATTTGAATCAGGTTGCAGGGGCTAATGCTATTGGTCGAATTGATATAGTTGAGAGCAGATTTGTTGGGATGAAATCTAGAGGTGTTTATGAAACCCCGGCAGGAGCATTATTACATAAAGCCTACCAAGACTTAGAAACTTTAGTTCTTGATCGTGAGGTAATTCTTATGAAATCAATTGCCGCACCAAAACTTGGGCAACTAATTTACAATGGTATGTGGTTTAGCCCTGAGATGAAGATGTTGCTAGCTGCAAATAATACTACATTGGCACGCTTCAATGGTACTGTGCACCTCGGGCTTTATAAGGGAAATGTAATAATTTTGGGTAGAACATCGCCTAATTCTTTGTATGACAGTGATATCGCCAGCATGGACAAGCTTGGTGATTACGATCAAACTGATGCAAAAGGATTTATTAAATTAACTGCATTACGTCTGAAAAAACAACAGCCATAATTTATTGCTATTAGTATGATTTGATGTGTGTTTTATATGCACATCAAATTTTAACAAGGGACATCTCATGATAACTAACTATAACAAAGAGTTTACCGATTATTTATTAGATATTTATGGACAAGTCGAATTTACCCCAACTCATGGTGTTGGTGCGCGACTGTATGATGATAATAATCGCATGGTAATTGATTTCATGGCGGGAATCGCCGTCAATGCTTTAGGGTATTCGCATCCAGTACTGATTGAAGCTCTTACTAAGCAAGCTAATAAAATTTGGCACTGCAGTAATATAATGGTCAATCAACCAGCAGTGGAACTCGCTAAATTATTGGTTACTAATAGTTGTTGTCATAAAGCTTTCTTTTGTAATAGTGGAACTGAAGCGAATGAAGCTGCCCTCAAACTAGCGAGACGTTATGGTTTAAAAAGCGCAGGTAGCAACAAAAAAACGATAGTTTCATTTAACAATAGTTTTCATGGGCGGACACTCTTTGCCGTTTCAGTTGGTGGACAACATAAGTATAGTGAGGATTTTGCTCCGTTACCTGCTGGGATTGAGCATGGTATTTTTAACGATTTATCAAGTGCCGATGAATTAATTAATGAGAATACCGCGGCAGTGATTGTTGAACCAATTCAAGCAGAGGGTGGCGTTATACCTGCTACCGTCGAATTTTTACAGCATCTGCGTAAGTTATGTGATAAATATAATGCGATATTAATCTTTGATGAAGTGCAAACTGGTATTGGTAGAACTGGCAAATTATTTGCTTATCAACATTACCAAGTAGAACCCGATATCATAACTCTTGCCAAGGCACTAGGTGGAGGTTTTCCGATTGGAGCTATTTTGGTTAAAGATAAATTTGCTCATGGTTTTGATATTGGTTCGCATGGCACAACTTTTGGCGGTAATCCTTTGGCATGCAGTGTTGGGTTAGCGACTGTGCAGATAATTAATCAGCCAAAATTTCTGAATGATGTAAATGTTAAAGCTCAGAAATTTACTGAGTATTTACAACAGCTTAATGATGAGTTCAAACTGTATCAAGAAATTCGCGGACGTGGATTATTAATTGGTGCCGAATTAAACCAAGCACATCAAAATAAAGCAAAACAATTAATGGTGAATGGTTTCAAATATGGAGTTGCCTCTTTGATTGCGTCGCCAAATGTAAGTAGATTTACACCACCACTAGTCATAAAGGATGAAGATATTGAATTAGGGTTTACGAGGTTTCGCTTAGCGTTACAAGAGTTTAGCAAGAGCTAGGGAGTTGTATATTGACCATGTGCATTTAGTGTATTTGTGAATCAGTAGTCCAGTGTAATATTATGATAACCATAAGATTAAATTCTGCTGTGATAAACGTGTTCACCTGAAGTACAGATTAGGTTTTTGCCAAAAAGCAATACAAATAATCAATCGGATGATTTATTTTAGCCAAAAACTATCCGATTTATTAATCGGTAGTTGATCCAGTGGTATAATAACATTATTATTTATAATGTAATATACACGGAGACTAAAATGCGTAGGGTAATGGCGAGTATTTTATTCGGTGCGATGGTGAGTAGTCATGCAGTTGATTTAAATACTGAGTTTGAAGATCAGGCAGAATCACAACTTGATAAAACGAAAGTGGATGGTAAAAATAAAATCCTTCCTGAGTCACAGCCAATAGTGAAAAACTATTATACTGCTCCAGTCGATTCGCCAAGTTATTATATTGCCAATAATAATTATACTCAACAAGCATTTGCTAGTATGTTTTATATGAATACTTATCGTGAAGAAAGCTCAGTTAGTCAACATGAGGATTTTTGGGAACATACTTTTGCGGATGGTGCATGGAATTTATATGCCAATGCAGGTTGGATGTATTCTGCACTACCGAGTAGCGGTTGGGCTGCGAGTGGTGGTTACTCTGGACTTTTGTGGGGGCAAACTGGGCGTACCAATGGCTTTGCTTTAGGTGGTAGTCTTTTGGTTGCCAATTTGGGTACAGATGAATTAAATCCTAGTGCCTCGTATAATCAAATAATCATTCCTATCAATCGTTTATTTACCATGCCTCAGGCATATCTTGATTATCAAATTCATGATACATGGGAATTTATCGGTGGTAATATGATTGTCTCAAATCCATTTATGCAAACCGATGTAGCATATCCAACCTCAGTATCGGTAGCACCCAATTCATATACTGGACTACAAGCTCAATGGCAGCCAACTCGCGAGATGACATTTACTGCATTGCGTACGTTCTATTTTAAGCCAATTGATGCGAATTGGTTTAGCCAAACCACCAATTATGAGCGTAGTTTCCAATACAATTCTGCCGCATCTATTTTTACAGATGTTGACCAAACTACTTCTGGTGCATTAGCCCTTGGAGCACAATTAAATCCTAATTCAAGCTCGCAAACCGATATTTGGTTTTATCAATTTTATGATTATGTTAATTTGGGCTATGCTGATACTAGTTATAATTGGCAAGCAAGTAAATTGGTTGGAATAAATCTAGCTATTCAAGGTGCTATCGAACAGGCAAATGGGGCGAATATTATTAATCAACAAACTGTTACCGCGCCTGTTTATACCGCAGGTTCCCCACAAAGTAATGTTTTAGGTGCCAAACTTGGGGTTACTTTGGATAATTGGGGGCTAACCGTTGCCCATAATCAGTTTTGGGGGAGTGGTTATGGTAATGGTGGTTTTGTATCACCGTACACAGTTTATAATGTAACTGATCCATTTTATACTTCATCATTGTTAGCTGGTATGGTTGAAAAAGGCTCTGCTGGTCAAGCATATAAGTATTCTGCCAATGTAGGATTCTTAGACAACAGTTTGCTCTTTACTGGTGCTTATGCTCAGTATCTAACTCAGGATGTCAGTAGTTATCCAAATACTGCGGAGATTGACTTTACCGTACAGTACGTGATGCCAAATTTCCATAATGCCTTAGTCTTTACTGGTGAGTTTTCATATTTACAGCAGCCAGCATCTTTGGGTGGTGACTTGTATAGTCCAGTACTATGGATTAGTTACGCTTATTGAGGGTATATTAGAAATTTTGTATTCTTTACTTATTATGTTATGTTGCCATATGATGAATTGGATTTATGCAAAAATAAGAAATTATATATGCATAAATAGCTATATACAGACAGCTTGCTATTGAATTAGAATTCCGTCCTTAATTAAAAACATATCAAAAATAAGGATAATAAAAATGAGAAAGCAATTGAATCGGTTGTTGTGTGCACTATTAGGTGTATCATTAATTGGTTGTAATTCAGGTAGTAATGGGACTAATACATCACAGTCAAATACGATAGGCAAAAGTTCACAGTCTCTTTTTGCTAATAATCTTGGCTGGTATATCTTGATTAATAACGATAGTGACATGCCTTATCTAGTGACTAAATCAGGAGATAGCTCAAATTGGCATAATAAAGATCTTGATGAGGAAATCATGATTCCACCACATTCAGATAAGATGATTTATACAGAAGCGTCAGATGATAGAGGCTCACGTGGTCTGATAGTGAAGGCTGAACACAGTAATAATCAAAAACATTTTACTTTACGACAAGATAAATCAGATTTATTTGGAGCATATTCAATAATAGATAATAGTACCAATGAACGAGCTCGGGCGGTATTCAATGATAGGGCTAAACGAGCGTTATTATCTAAAAATACAGCAGCTTATATTGGGACTGGTGTGTTTTTTGCCACATTAGGTGGGGTATTCATTGCTCATTTCAAATTTACGAAACCACTAAAAAAAGAGTTATCCGATTATCAGGTATTTGTAAAAAATACTGATCTTAAAGGAATCCAAGTTAAGATAGTTGAAATGGAGAACCTTTATAACCTTAAAAAAGAGTTTGCACAACTTTTGGATATTGAACTGCTTTTAAAGGATGACAATTATCTCCGTAGCTTGATGAGTAGCAATCGTCAGGGAAGCGCACAATATGAAAAAGCTAATGAAGCCCTGTTAGCGAAACCTCGTATTAAAGAGCTAGCTATTAAAATTAATCAGTCAGAATATCATCAAATTTCTGCAGACGAGACTTTTCGTCAGTTGACTGTCTTGAGAGAGCAGAGCGATGCCCTTACTAGAAAACTTAGTCAGGCAGAATTAGCAATACCAGTATTAGAAAAAAGGATAAGAACAAATAATATTATAATTGGTGTATCAGGTTTTGGTCTTGGTGCGGCGGCTATAGGTGTAGATGCTGCGGGTTTAATTAAGATGTTCGAAAACAATAAAGTGCTAACAGGTATCCAAATATCAGCAGATGGTAGCATCAAAGGAGGTGTATTAAATGATGCACCAGTCGGCAGCTATATAAAAGATTGTGACGTTCTATCAAGTGAATCAAACATAATCACGGGCGCATGTCGCTATAAAGATTCGGATGTACAGGTATCGTTCTTATCATTAAACTCATTACGCCCTAATGAAGATATAGTAAATGTAGATGGAATGTTAGTAGGTGGAGATAGTTATCATAAAGATTGTACAAGTAGTTTCTTTATAAATGGAGTATTAACCGCTAGCTGTAAGATAGATACTAATATAGAAAGCTCACCGACTAAATTAGTAACATTGAATTATGGTAGTGATTGTGATGCTGGTAGTGAAGTGCGATATGAAAATGGAGCACTAACTTGCCCATCATACAATAATTTGAAGCCAGAATTATTAAATATTACCAATAACCTAAATTCAATGCCTGGGATGGTGTTTGCTACAGGTATAAGCTCATTGAGTACAAATAGTAATGGTTTCTATGCACTATCTAGCTCTGCTTATGGATTATTAAAGTGTGACTTTAATCGTAACTGTAATGTAATTGATGATTATCACAGTCAGCCACTTGGCGCATCCTTTGATGATAATGGCAATGGCTTTGTAATCACTAAAGAGAAATATTTGAATCGCTATGCTGGCGATAAGTTTGTGGGACGTGCCCACACTTTCGCGGATGAACCAAGCGGTGTATCATATGTTTCTTCAAACAAAGCAGTCTATGTTACCACGTCAGGTAAAGAGCTGAAAAAGTGTTCATTCTTTGATTATGATAATTGTAGTACTTTAGATAGTTTTAGGAATAAGCCAATCGGCGTAGCATTTAACGGTTCAGGTAAAGGCTTCGTGATTACGGATAATAATGATTTGGATATGTATGAGAATGACCATTATACCGGTAAACAGCATCATTTCGAAGACCCTATTGGTTCCTTGAGTTATGTTGGTGATAAAGTATTTTTATTTACGAATAACAATAATGGTCAGATAATAGTTTGTGATGATAACTTAAATGGCTGCAAACGCATAGATGGCTATCCTGCTAGTTCTCCAGACGGATTTAGTGTTGGTCCGACCAGAAAGTTTGTTGGAGCTATCTTTGGTGGAGCTGTTTATATCGGCAGATTGTCGCAGATTGATTTAAACTAAGTTATTGTGTGTTGATGAAAACCCTATGGCATAGCCATGGGGTTTTTTATATAAGATGTAACTATCTGGATTTATGCAAAAATAAGAAATTATATATGCATAAATAGCTATATACAGCCTGTATGTTATTAAATTAGAATAGCGCCTTTAGTAAAAATAACGATAACAAATTAGGGTATAGACAAATGACTAAAGTAGCAAATAGATTAGCACTTAAATTAAGGGACATAGTAAATATTGTATTATTAATGGTGTGTGGATTATTGGTGGTAGGTTGTAATTCTGGCGGGGGTGTTAACCAAAGTTCAGCTGATTCTCATAGTAATATACCAATTAATGGGAAAGCTACTACCGGCGTTGGGGAATTTATATCATCGATGAAACCTCTCGGTTGGCATGTGTTTGTAAATAATGCATCAACTGAAAGCTATGTAGTTACTAGCATAGGCGCACAAGGTGGGCATAACTGGGATGCTAAAGATTTAAATAGTCTTAAGATAATTGAATCTGATACTATGAGTTTATTTTATACGGAAGCAAAATCATTCTATGGTATACAATCTTTTTTAATTTATCCACGAGCTAATCCACAGAAGAAAGTACAAATTACTTTACATCAAGAGCGTAATGGAGAAGTAGCATATATTACGAATGATAGCAATGGTAGTAGAGGTTATGCAGAATTTAATCATGGATTTTTGAAATATCGTGATGAGCGTTTAGCAATGTTCAAAGATTGGAAATTCTTATTAGGTAAGTTTGGGATTGTCGATGGAGTATTTGCCACTGCTTCTTCTGGTGCGACTGCTGCATCTTATATGTCTATTGGGTTGTCTACTGCGGCTAAAACATTTGGTAAAGCATTTGTTCCTGAATATATTGCTTGGGTAATATTTGATATCGGTAATTATACTTTTGGGTCTTTTGATACTCATAAAGATATGGTAACTACTGGTGTCTCTATCGAGTCTGATGGAACGATAAAAGTTGGAATGGTTAATGGTTATCCTATCGGTTCATATTTAGGAAGTTGTACATCATTATCTCTTTCTGATGATGGAATACTCAAAGGTTATTGTGATGATGCAATGGATCCAACTGAATTAAATCTTAAATCATGTGATAGTAAATATGATATCCTTAGTAGAAATGGGCAGTTAAGCTGTATTCGTGAGGCAATTACCATTAGTAATCTGGATATTCGTGGTCTTAGTGTAACTAAAGATTCTATTTACGCATTTAGCACCAAGACATTATATAAGTGTGATTGGTCAGGATCGTGTCGGGTAATTGATGATTCATTTGCGTCAAATATTTCGGGCATTTCATTTGCCAATAATGGGAAAGGTTTTTTAATTACTAAGAATGGTAGTCTTGATTTATATGAAAACGATCGATTTATTGACACAGTTCATACTTTTGCCGATCATCCTGTTGCAATTAGCTATGTTGCTGAAAATGGTTATGTATATGTCGGTACCCTTGGTCGAGAATTAAAAAAATGTTCACCAGCCGATAATTACGATAGTTGTGTAACTCTTGATACTTTTCAGAAAACACCAAGGGCGGTTGCGTTCTCTTTTGATGGAAGTGGGTTTGTTTTAACTGGTGATCATGTAGACAAATATAGTAATACAATAACGGCAGATAAAGAAACTGGTATCATATTAAAGCGCGATATTTATTCACGAATAAATCCAACTCAAATATTATCAAGTACAACTATTGGCAGTACTGATGACACAACTCTTCAGTATCAAGGAAATAGTTTTTATTTATCCTCTCGTGATGGTGGAGCAATACGTTGTGATAGCATTACACTGAGTTGTTATAGTCTGACGGGACTATTTTTGCCAAGCATGATTAAAGAAACGGATAATGATGAAACCCCATTAATATACCATCATACGCAAGCAGCTAATATAAAAAAAGATGATTCTTATTTGATTGGTACTTATATTGAACCCAATAGTGGTAAGGTAGTTGGTTTGGCAAATGGGGTTATGTATATTAGTCGTTGATACCTTGAAATTAGATAGATGTTTGCCTAGATTAACGGTCTAAATTTGATTACAGTTATTGTACTTATGCGTTGCCAAACAATGTTACTCTAAAGTTGTACGACATGATACAATAACGAATAATTATTATCTTTTAAATATACCGATTTTTATATAGAATCTAGCTATGCAATCTTCAATTTTAAGTGGGTTAAATCCCGAACAGCTCAAGGCAGTTACCTATAGTAATGGTTCATTATTGGTGTTGGCAGGTGCAGGGAGTGGTAAAACAAAAGTATTAACTACTCGTATGGCATGGTTAATTGAGAATGCTCAATTGGGTGTAAGTGAAATCCTTGCCGTAACCTTTACTAATAAAGCTGCCCGTGAGATGTTATATCGTGTGGGTAAGATTTTACGTGTAGATACTCGCTTTATGTGGGTTGGGACATTTCATTCGATTGCACTCCGTATTTTGCGATCTCATTATCAAGATGCGGGTTTGCCGCAAAGTTTTCAGATTATCGACTCTGGTGAACAATTATCACTTATCAAGCGCCTAATTAAACAAAAAAATCTTGATGAGAACAAATATACGCCGCGTGATTTACAAAATTTTATCAATTATCAAAAAGAACATGGTCTACGTGCCAGTCAATTAAATCCAGAAAATCTCCGTACCCAATATTGGGTTGAATTATATGCTCTTTACGAAGAAGTCTGTAACCGTGATGGTTTAGTTGATTTTACTGAATTATTACTACGCTGTTATGAACTCCTCTCTTTTAATGATCTAATTCTCAATCGTTACCGTAATCAATTTCGCCATTTACTAGTTGATGAGTTTCAAGATACTAATCAACTACAATATAAATGGCTACAATTATTGGTCGGAACTAAAAATACAATTTTTGCGGTTGGTGATGATGACCAATCGATTTACTCATTCCGTGGTGCTAAAGTCGGGAATATGCGCGCATTTATCCGCGATTTTAATGCACCAGAACCCCTACGTTTAGAGCAAAATTATCGTTCAACTCCAACAATCCTAGAGGCTGCCAATGCTATTATTGATAACAATAGCGATCGGATTGGTAAGAATTTATGGACCGATAGTCAACAGCAAGAGAAAATCCGTTTGTATGAGGGTTATACCGAGGAAGATGAGGCTTTTTTTGTCGTAGATGAGATTAAGAACTTACATAATAATGAAGGTATCTCATTATCTGATATTGCCATTTTATATCGTTCAAATGCACAATCAAGGGTTTTTGAACAGCATCTTTATAATCGAGGAATCCTGTATAAAGTATACGGTGGTTTAAGGTTCTTCGATCGTCTTGAGGTAAAACGTGTCTTGGCATATTTACGGTTGATTGTTAATCCTCACGATAATGAAGCTTTTCTACGTGTGGTTAATTTTCCTGCGCGTGGTATTGGTGCTAAAACTGTTGAAGCGTTACAGGAGTTATCAGCAACTAATCAAGTATCATTATTTGATGCGGTAGATTTACTTTCAGGTAAGACCAAAGTTACGGTGGGTAAATTTACTAGTCTGATTTTGAATATGCAAGAAGAGAGCAAGTTACTTAATCTGCCTGAAACCATGAGTTATATTATTGAAACGAGTGGAATTCGTGCACATTTTGAAGCAGACAAAAAAGAGGGTGAGGAACGCTTAGAAAACTTAAATGAGTTAGTGACCGCGGTTAGTGGTTTTGTTCCTGAAGACCCAACGAATCCATTGCTAGAATTTCTTGCTTATGCTGTTTTAGAATCAGTCGATAATCAAGCTAATTTGCAAGAGTCAGCCGTTCAATTAATGACAGTTCACGCCGCTAAAGGTTTAGAGTTTAAGGTGGTGTTTGTTGTTGGTTTAGAAGATGGTTTATTTCCGCATGATAATTCATTAGATAGTCAGCAGAATCTGGAAGAGGAGCGGCGTTTAATGTATGTTGCGGTTACTCGTGCCCGCGAACGATTATTTCTACTTCGTGCATGTAGTCGTTTATTATGGGGGAAACGAATTTCTGCCCCGATTTCAAGGTTTGTAAATGAAATACCTGCAGAGTTAATTATGAATATTTCTGGAGTGAGTAAAATTGGTTATAGCCAATTAGGTGATTATGAACAAGGAGCGAATAATCAGAATGACTATTTTACGCAAGTTGATAACCCAGAAAGTAAAACATCGCGAGTTGCATTAAAAGATAAAAATGTGACACTAAAAATTGGTGATATGATTCGCCATGCCAAATTTGGTAGCGGCAAAATTTTACGTTTGAATGAAGATGGCAAGAAAATGACTGCGGAGATATTTTTTATCGGAGTAGGTAAAAAAGTTCTCGACTTAAATATTGCCCAAATAGAGAAAGTATAAAAAAATGACGATGACAAATCAAGAATTATTTAATGAAGCAAAGAATTATATACCAGGCGGGGTAAATTCTCCCGTAAGATCATTCAATTCAGTGGGTGGAACACCATTTTTTACTGCACGTGCACAAGATTGTTATCTCTATGATAGTGAAGGCAAGGAATATATTGATTACGTGTGTTCGTGGGGTGCTAATATCGTCGGTCATGCTCATGCTGAAGTTGTAGAAAGAGTCGGAGTGGCACTTAAAGATGGTTTTTCATTTGGTACGCCAACAGGCCTGGAAGTTGAATTTGCAAAACAAGTGTGTCAATTATTACCAAGTATTGAAAAATTTCGTTTGGTAAGTTCAGGCACTGAGGCAGTGATGTCAGCGATTCGTCTGTCGCGTGGTTATACCAATAAAAAATATATTATTAAATTTAACGGTTGTTATCATGGGCATAGTGATTGTTTGTTGATTAAAGCAGGTTCTGGTTTACAAACATTTGGCAATCCAAGTAGTGCAGGTATTCCAGAAGAAGCAGTTCGTCATACATTAGTTTTAGAATATAACGATGTTACGGAATTGCAAGAAGCATTTAAACTCTATTCTAATGATATTGCCTGTGTAGTTTTAGAACCTTTTGCAGGTAATATGAATTTAGTTCGACCTAGTCAAGAATTTATTCAGGAATTGCGTAATCTATGTACGGCACATAATTCGGTACTTATCTTTGATGAAGTAATGACGGGTTTTCGAGTTGATTTAGGTTGTGCACAAAAACTATTAGGAATTACGCCAGATTTAACTACTTTGGGTAAAGTTATTGGTGGTGGAATGCCATTAGCTGGGTTTGGTGGTAAGCGAGAAATTATGGATTGTTTAGCGCCAATTGGTAGTGTCTATCAGGCAGGTACATTATCTGGTAATCCTATTGCGGTAACTGCTGGACTTGCTAATTTACAATTGATTCAACAAGATGGTTTCTACGAACATTTAGCACAAATTACCCAGCAGTTAACGACAGGGCTTAGCGCATTAGCAAGTAAGTACGCTATTCCTTTTTGTGCGGATAGTATTGGTGGAATGTTTGGTTTTTATTTTTGTGCCGCAATTCCAACTAGTTTTAATGAAGTAAAACAAGCCAATCATGAGTTATTTAATCGTTTCTTTCATCTTATGCTTGAACAAGGTGTATTTTTAGCTCCAAGTATGTTTGAAGCTGGGTTTGTGTGTGCCAAACATTCTACGGCGATCATTGAACAAACTTTGGCTAAAGCAGAGGTTGCCTTTATGAAGTTGGCGAATAATTCGTGACTATTACTCAACAAGCAGAGCTGATTTTGATTGATGTTTATGTTCAACCTGGAGCTAAAGTTAGTCAGGTGTGTGGCAAACATGGTGAGCGTTTAAAATTAAAAATCTCATCACCACCAGTGGGTGGAAAAGCTAATCAAGAAGTTATTGAATTTTTTGCGCAAACTCTAAATCTTCCTAAGCGGTTAATTGAAATCGTCAGCGGGGATAAATCGAGGAATAAACGTGTTGCAATTTATGATAATTCACAAACAGTATTAAATATTTTACGGAAATTAAACGATGAGTAAATTAGAAACTAAAGTTGTATATAACCACCCTAAACAAGAACCAGTTGGAGCAGTTATTTGGTTACATGGTCTTGGTGCGGATTATAATGATTTTGTGCCAATCGTGCCTGAATTACGCTTGTCTGAATCAGTAAAGTTTGTGTTCCCTAATGCCCCAGTTATTCCTGTAACCGTGAATAATGGTTACCATATGCGTGCATGGTATGATATTCTAAATTTCAATGATCTTCATCGCGAAGTTGATAGTAATGGAATTATTATCAATGTGGAACATATTAATACTCTGATTGACGATTTAATTAATTCAGGTATTCCTGCGGGCAAGATTATTATGGCGGGTTTTTCGCAAGGTGGTGTGATTAGTTATTATACCGCACTAAAGAGTAAATATAATTTGGGTGGATTATTAGTGTTATCTAGTTATTTACCTGATTTATCCCTTTTGTCTGTAGAAGAAATGCAACATAAAAAAGAGTTGCCGATTTTGGTTTGTCATGGTACTCAAGACCCTGTAGTTAGAATCGAGTACGCACGCCAAGCAATACAATATTTACAGTCATTTAACCTATCATATCAATGGTTAGAATACCCTATGGAGCACAGCGTTTGTTATGACGAAATTGTTGCAATTGGTGCGTGGATGAAACAGATTTTCGCAAAATGATTATCAAAATAACACAGATTAGTTTATAATAATGTAGATTAAAACAGTTGTCGGGGGATTAGACATTATGACAAAAATTAATTCGCTAATGTTGGCGTTGTGTTTGGGATTTTCAGCGGTTGCTGCAGTAGCTGATGACATCGGTAATTTTCCAGGTTATGTTGCATCACCAAGCGGTAGTGGTTCAAAAACTATTTTAAAAACTCAGTATGGTGAGTGTGTTCATAATCAGTATTATCAGTCTGCTTATGGTCAAGAAACGTGTGGGGAAGCTGAAAATCAAGCTCCGAAATCTGTTGTTGCTAAAGTTGAATTCTCTGAATCATCAACGCAATTGTTTGGATTCAACAATGCGGTGTTAACACCACAAGGTGAACAAGAGTTAACTAATTTGATTGCTAAGTATGCTGCAATTAGCGAAAAAGAAAGTTATTCATTGGTTGGTATTGGTGTTGTTGGACATACTGATATGGTTGGTCATGCTGATTATAATAAACGTTTATCAACTGAGCGTGCCGAGGCTGTTAAACAATTCCTTATTAGCAAAGGTATTGATGGTGATATAATTGATGCCGAAGGCGCTGGGTTTGAAGATGCTGAAGCTTCACCTGGTTGTTTTGCTAAATATGGTAAAGATGATATGGGTGAAATTGATCGCCTAACTGCATTGGAGAAGAAAGCTACTCCAGCACAACGAGCGCAGATGAATGCAGAATTAGCAAGATATGAAAAACGTCACGCAGAATTGGTGCGTTGTATGGCTCCTGATCGTCGTGTTGAGATTTATGTCGAAGGTACTCGTGAAGAACTTGAGGCTGGACACTAAAGCTAATAGTTAGAAATCATGTTGATTAATCCCATACCTGTCGGTGTGGGATTTTGTTTATTTAAAGGTAAAAATGTTTAGAGTTAAATTAACCGATAAAGTTATGCAAGCAGGAATGCCAATTATTGCAACAATTGGTAATTTTGATGGTGTACATAATGGGCATAAGCAATTATTAGCACAATTGAATCATAAGGCACAAGAACTTAGCGCATGGCGAATGCTAATTACTTTTGATGTTTTACCTCGTGAGTATTTTTCAGATAAATCAGGTACGCCACGCTTACCTCGAATTGGTTTATTACGCGATAAGATTGCGGTTATTGCCAAAAGTGGTTTGGTTGATGAGGTAGTTGTTTTACATTTTAATAGTTACATTGCCAATTTATCGCCTCAAGAGTTTGTACAACAATTTTTACAAACTAAACTCGGCATTACCAATATGATCGTTGGACATGATTTTAATTTTGGTTATAAAGCATCTGGAGATATTAAAGATATTTTACGGGCAGGAATTTCATGCAATGAATTTTCTAAAGTGAAATATAATGGTGTACGCATTTCTAGTTCACTAATTCGTGAGCTTGCATCAGAGCAAAATTTAGCTTCAATTAGCAATTATCTTGGGCATAATATTAGTTTTACTTCGCGAGTAGTCTATGGTAATCAACTTGGACGACAGTATGGTGTACCCACCATTAATCTAAACTTACGTAAAATTCGTCCCGTATTATGGGGAATTTATACGGGGTTTGTTTATATTGAAGGTACGCGCTATAATGGGGTAATTAGTATCGGCAAAAATCCAACGGTGAGTGAGGGTAAGGTCTATAAGGTTGAAGCCCATTTGCTAGATATTGATTTAGACTTATATGGTAAAATTGCGACTGTCGAAATTTTACATTATTTGCGTCCAGAACTGAAGTTTACCGATTTGGATGCGCTATTTACACAAATACATACAGATATGCAGACTGCACGTGATTTTTTTGCACAATACAGGAATAAAAATGGATTATAAAAATACGGTTAATTTACAAGATACTAGTTTTCCAATGCGTGGTGATCTAGCAAAACGTGAACCACAAATGTTAGATAAATGGACGAAACAACAACGTTATCAAAAAATTCGTCAAATATGTGCAGGGCGCGACAAATTCATTTTGCATGATGGACCTCCATATGCTAACGGTCAATTACATATCGGTCATGCAACGAATAAAGTACTTAAAGATATTATTATCCGTAGTAAAACATTAGCTGGATTTGATGCGCCATATGTCCCTGGTTGGGACTGTCATGGGCTACCAATTGAATTAAATATTGAAAAACAATTTGGTAAAAATCTTGAACCACGTGATTTCCGTAATAAATGCCGTGAATATGCTAATGGACAGATTGAACAGCAAAAATCTGATTTCATTCGCCTAGGTGTTTTGGGTGATTGGGATAATCCGTATAAAACGATGAATTTTGCTACTGAAGCTGGTATTGTGCGTGCACTGGGTGAAATTTATAAAAATGGTTATCTATTTAGCGGTGTAAAACCAGTTTATTGGTGTATTGATTGTGGTTCAGCATTAGCAGAAGCAGAAGTTGAATATTATGATAAACAGTCTCCTGCAATTGATGTCGCATTTAAAGCCGTAGATAGTCAAGCGGTGGCAGCTAAATTTGGCGTGACACTACCTGCGGATAAATCCATTTATGCAGTTATCTGGACAACTACTCCATGGACATTACCAGCTAACCAAGCCATTTGTGCGGGTAGTGAAATAGAATATGCGCTAGTTGCAACGGAATGTGATTATATTGTAGTGGCTAAAAACCTAGTTGAAGATGCGTTACAGCGCTATTCTTTTATCAAAGATGGTCAAGCTATTGCGACAATCAAGGGTGCCGAATTAGAACATCTTAGATTTGAACATCCATTCTATAACCGTCAAGTACCAATGATTTTAGGTGAACATGCGACAGATGATGCAGGTACTGGTTTGGTACATACTGCACCAGCACACGGTATGGATGATTATTTAGTTGGTGTAAAATATGGTTTAGATTTACATAATCCAGTTGGTAATGATGGTTGTTATATTTCAACTACTGAATACTTTGCTGGTATGAATGTTTTTGATGCCAATGCGGAAGTGATTAAATTATTGACCGAACGCCAACGCTTAATGAATAAGACTGATATTACGCATAGTTACCCATGCTGCTGGCGTCATAAAACTAAGATTATTTTCCGTACCACTGGACAATGGTTTATCGGGATGGATAAACAAGGTAATGGTGGTAAGACATTGCGCGAACAGGCTAATAAAGCTGTTGATGATACTGCGTTTTTCCCAGCATGGGGACGTGCACGTTTAGAGTCTATGATTGGTAATCGTCCTGATTGGTGTGTATCACGTCAACGTCAGTGGGGTGTACCAATGACATTCTTTGTTCATAAAGAGACTGGTGAACTGCATCCGCAAAGTGCTGAAATCTTAGAGGTTGTGGCACAGAAGATTGAAGTTGAAGGAATTGATGCATGGTTTGAATTAAGTGCAGATCAATTACCTGAATTTAATTTAGCTGATTATGTGAAATTAAAAGATACGCTTGATGTGTGGTTTGATTCTGGTACTACGCATTTTACGGTGGTTGGTACGCGTCCAGAATTACAAAAATCTAATTTGGCAGCGGGTGAACCAGCAGTTGATTTATATCTGGAAGGTTCGGATCAACACCGTGGTTGGTTCCAATCATCAATGTTAACAGGTTGCGCGGTTAATGGTAATGCACCGTATAAACAACTATTAACTCATGGTTTTGTGGTTGATGGTAATGGACGTAAAATGTCAAAATCATTAGGAAATATCGTTGCGCCACAGCAAGTAATTAGCAAATATGGTGCAGATATGTTGCGCCTATGGGTAGCAGCAACAGATTATTCTGGTGAGTTGTCAATTTCAGATGAGATTTTAAAACGTGTGAGTGAATCATATCGTCGTATCCGTAATACTATTCGTTTCTTATTATCTAATATCAATGATTTTGATATTACCAAAGATGCGGTGGCGATTGATGAGATGGTCGAATTAGATCGTTATGCATTAGCTTATGTGGCGCAATTACAAACACGAGTTAATGATGAATTATATCCGATTTATCAATTCCACTTGATCGTGCAGGAATTGGTCGGGTATTGCTCGGAAGAATTGGGTGGCTTCTACCTAGATGTGTTGAAAGATCGTTTATATACTTCAAAAGCAGATGGTCATGCACGCCGTTCTGCACAAACCGCGTTGTACCATATTACTAAAGCATTATTAGGTATGTTATCGCCAATCTTGGCATTTACTGCTGATGAAGCATGGGAAGTATTAGAACGCAATTCTGATGATTCAACATTATTCCATACCCATCATGTAGTACCTGCTATTAATGATGCAGATAGTTTATTGGTAAAATGGTCCCGCCTACAAGAGTTTAGAAGTCTAGTTTTGAAAGAATTGGAAGAAAAACGAACTGGTGGTTTGATTGGTGCATCATTGCAAGCTGAATTGGTTATCCATGCAGATAGTGAGTTATATCCATTATTAGCTAGTATTGGTGCTGATTTAAAATTTGCCTATATGGTATCAAAGATTACTTTACACCAAGCAGAGAGTAGTTCTGTGGAAGTAAAAGTAAGTGGTGCTGTGAAATGTGAGCGTTGCTGGCATTATCAAGATGATATTGGTGGTAATGAAGAGCACCCAACTATTTGCGGGCGCTGTGTAGAAAATGTAACTGGTGTTGGTGAACAGCGTAGTTATGCGTAAGATAATTTTATTTTTAATCAGCAGTGCGTGTGCGATTATGGCACACGCTGCATGTTCAGATTCAGCCAAGGCTACGATGTGTGAACTCAATTCGTCACAACCAGATATTAGTAGTGAAATGCCTGCCGATAAATATGCCGATGTTGGATTAACTCGTGCTGAAGTTGAGCGATTTTTGTCAAACGTGCAACGTGATGTGAATAAGAGCAATGGTTTAATGAGTTATGTTAAGCCGTTGTATCAGGCTCATGGTAAACCTGTGTATGGTAACCTGAATTGTGAAAATAGCAAAAATGGCAAATTAGAACACCTTGCATTAACTCCAAAGTTTGTCCAAAAACATTACAACTATTTATTCAGTAACTCAGTTAAAGCTGTAATTGCTAGGCAAACGGAAAGTGAAATTTTCGTACGCAATAATAGTTTGATGTTTGGTAATGGTGAATTATGGTTTTATGTTGAGAATGAGAGCAATATTGTGTTGAATGCAATTAATGTCAATCTAAGTTGTCCTAAATAGTCGTTTTATATGGAATAAAAATGCAGAAAAAAATAAATTTATCATGTCGCTTATATCTATTGGTTTTAAGCTTAGTTATGCTGGGTGCAGATCAGTGGACTAAAGCATTTGTGCGAGGTAATCTCGCTGAATTTGCGGTAAAGCCATTCTTGCCTTTTTGGAATTGGACATTGGTATATAATCAAGGGGCGGCATTTAGCTTTCTAGCAAATCAAGGTGGTTGGCAAAAATTGTTCTTTGGTGCAATTGCCATGGCTGTATCAATCGGAATAATTTACTATCTTTTAGCCAAGACCTATAAATTAGTAGTTGGGGTTGCATTTAGCTTAATTCTTTCGGGTGCGGTGGGTAATTTAGTTGATCGGATACTCCATGGTAAAGTTACTGATTTTATTGATTGGTATGTTGGGGTTAACCACTGGCCTGCATTTAATGTCGCGGATAGCTGTATTACCGTCGGTGTTACATTGTTGATTATCGATGGATTATTTTTTAATAAATCTAAGCAATAAGAATTAGATTTTAAATGGTTATAGAAATGATGCTTCAAAGTGAGCATCATTTCTTTATGGGAAAATTAACCGCTACAAATTATATATAGTTAACATTTAAGCAAGTTACATATTTAATAGCGTAAATGCAATTATATTTCAATATATTACTACATTGAAAATAGGTGATTTCAAATTGTGTTAACTATATGAGCTATTTAGATAATAAGTATTATTTAATATTATCAAAATACACCATTTTTATTTTTAGGGTGTTCTGGTATTGGCTGTACGACTTCCCAGTGTTCAACTATTTTATTATCTTTTACCATAAATGTATTTATAGCAGCGGTACCTAGTTTATTTTTGGGTGTATAAAATATATTCTCAAGCGTTACATAATCTCCACAGCCAAAAACACGATATGTTTCAATTTTAGTGTTATTAAAAGCCTGGCTAGTTCTTAAATCAGTTAAGTACGTCATTAATCCTGTAACGCCATCCTCAGCTAAAGGATAATGTTGTTTATAGCTAGTTGAGATATATTTTTTTATCTCACCCAAATTACCATTTCCAGTTAGATAACTCAGCACCGCATTCTCAAATTTAATCACGGTATTCACATTTGATTCACTATAATTACATTTAACAATTTTCTTATCCGATATTAAATTATCTGCAAAAATTTGATTCAAGACTCCTAACGTGCATAACAGAAACAAAGATCTTTTAATTATATTCATAGAGTAGCCTATAATAAAATGTTAATATAGAGAAAGAATCAATTATAAACTAAAAAAATAGTTCTGGTAACATTTTATAAAATGTTATATTCGATTATAACTTAATTATGGATGGAGAACTAAAAGTAGTAAGAAATTTGCCCGAAGAGTATTTTACAATTTATTTTGATTAAATTATTTCAGTTATTAACCCACATAAAATTAGATCGTCAACTAAATTAGAATTGACGATCATTGTATTTAACGTAGATTATGATTGAATAGTTATGTTAGCTTGCTAACCACATTTTGGCACTTCGTGCAGGAATGGTAATAGTGATACTATTACTACCGATATTTAAAATATCACTTTTATTTAATACATCAACATAGTTACGATGCCATAACATTTTATAACGGTTAGTATCAATTGCCACATTTTGAGCAAAGCCACATTTATTAATTGCCACGATTCCTGCCGCATCGCCATTTGTATAATTACGCTTAAAGACTAAATAACAATTGTTGCTAGCAATAACTTCCATTGTTGTACCATGAGTGGCATTATGAAATTTAACCATCGCTTGTATGTCGGAACGATTATAATAATTTACCCATCGTGTACCATCTTTGTTTTTAGTTTCACCATGATCTGAATATATCATTGGGACACCACCGTCTCGACCTAATAAATAAGCATTGGCTAGTAATTCATCTGTTGGCTCCATTATTTGATAACGAAATCCATCATTGGTTGGGATGTCATGGGTAATGCTAAACGTCACGGCGCGGTTGTTTGCTAACGCTTGTCCATTAGCCGATGGATTTGCTAATTGAGACATACTTCCATTAATAGAAAATGCATTACGAATTGTAGCAAATAAAGGGAAATCATAAGCACTATGCGATGTTGATGCCAAATATGATTTTAGAAACTGCTCATAATCTGAATTACCTGTGCCACCACCAGTGATAACCTCACCAAAAACAAAAGTACCATTTAATAAATCAGGAGTTAAAATTGAGGACAGATAGTAATTATCCATATGTTTTACTGCATCCAGTCGAAATCCTTTGATACCCATATTCTTGAGTGCTTGCAAATATTGTTTCTGTAATGCAATTACATTATTGGTGGCAGCTAAATCTGGTAGTCCAGCATCAGATCCACCACATAAGCGCCCATTTTGCACTTGATAAACATCATTCCAGTTATTGATACAAAATGCAGGATGAAAATCATTATTGGCTATGACATTATTGTTTAAATCCCCAAATAGTTTTTGACGTTCAAAATATGTTTTGTTATTGGCATAGGTAGCTAAGATATTATTACCTGGGTAGTTCAAGTCGTTACGAATGTAGGCTTCATTTGCCATATGGTTTAGAACAACATCAGCATAAACAGCAATACCATTTTTGCTCAGTGTGGTAATTAATTTTTGTAAATCTTCTTTGTTACCTAGCGGATTATCAATTACCCGCATGTCTTGTGGTTGATAGCGACCCCACCATTCATTACCACTTGATTTTGCAGGTGGTGATATCAATACTGCTTTATAACCAGCATTTTTGATTGAGGTTACATTTGCCGTAATATCGCTGTATTTCCAATTAAATGCATGTAAAATTACATCCGCATGAATATTGCTTGTGATTAATAATGTAAAACCCAGAATAAATTTCTGCCACCAATGTTGCATTTTATAGTCCCTACTAGTATTTAAATAAAATAAAGTCAGGATTATAAAAGAGAATAGTTTTTTTGGGAATAGCTATTTATGCATAAATAAATTCTTATTTTTGCATAAATCAGTTTGATGTTATTTCTGTACTACGTAGTTATATCAAATGGGATGTTTATCACTATAATATGAAGTTATCAATATGGTGAGATGATTTTTAATTACTTATTGCTTAAGATTTATTGATGATGGTTACGTGGATTGCTATCTGACTAACATTGATTGGAGAAGGTGAGTATTTGAATTCTTAAGTAATTTTGGCTAATATTTAGATAGTAAATTACCAGAATCAACCAGTAATTCACTATCTATTAAATAATAAGGATTATTCTTTTTTATGGGCGATGATCAATCCACCACTCATTATAATACCAGAAATTATGACCACAATAAATGTGATTGCACCGTTAAAATTCGCATACTGTAATGGTTCTGGAATCTGGAAAAATAATAAAACCGTTATCAATCCACGCGGTGCCATGGTTGTTGCAACTAGTAGTTCTCTAGTAGGAATAATCCATTGTAGGAATACAAAGCGCACGGCATAAATAGCAATGGCAATCATGACCCCATTGAGTAATACATTCATACTTAGTAACGATTGTAGATTGATTGAATAGCCCAAGAGAATAAAGAAGATACTACGAATAATAAACCCTAGTTCCTCAATAAATTCCTGCATGCTATGAATATTCTGTTTGATTTTATTATGATCAAAATAATTAAGCAGGTGTTTACCATAATTGTGAGCAGTAATCCGCGATAAGTTACGAAGTGAAATACCAAAAATCAGAATTAACAATAATGCTGACAGATGGAATACTTTGGTTGCTGCATAAATTAAAATTAGCACTGCCAATATCATGACGTGAATATTTTTACTTTTTTCTTTACTCATCATGATGCCAAGAATCATGGTGGTTACGACAGAAATCACAATCATTAACAAAAAATCAACAATGAACATACTAATACTGGATAATTTAGTAAATTCAACAGTGGCAATAAAATTAAATGCTAAAACCCCAATAATATCAGAAAATACCGATTCTAGAACTAAAAAGTCTTTTAACTGACCATTAAGATTACTCACAGTTGGAATTACAATTGCACTACTAACAATTGCGAGTGGTGTTGCATAAATGAGAGCTTGAATCATTGTTATATTATAGCTACGCATAAATGCAAATGAGATTAGCCCAATACTGGCAAAAACAATTAATGAGGCAAAAATCATTGCGCGGATAAATAACTTGGAGTTATTCTGTGTTACTTCCATATCCATAACCGCCTCTAGTACAATAACCAGAAGTCCAAGAGTACCAAATACTTTCAGTGCTTCATCTGGTAGTGCGATGCTAAGTGCAAAGTATTTTACT
Organism: Pseudomonadota bacterium; assembly: GCA_003962985.1. Lineage (GTDB taxonomy): Bacteria > Pseudomonadota > Gammaproteobacteria > Burkholderiales > UBA11063 > Aquella. Next base: position 29,944 of record RXKA01000029.1, read on the forward strand.
CCTAGTTGCAAGACTACGCCTGTTAAGAGCAATAATATAACCGCTGAGATTTGGTATTTACGTTGGATATGATTAAAAATGAATGAAATAATTAAAATTGAGCTTAATAAAATAAGCCATAGATTGGTTGACATAGTGTTCTCCCATATAACCCGATAATAATATCGTTAATGATAAAAATAGTTGTTATTCCCTCACCAATTAAATAATCAATAGGGCGATTTTATCATAAAGATGTTAATTTGCCTGATTTTTGACCTTTTTCATTTCAGCTTATTTCGTTAAAAATAGTTATAGCATAAATTACCATAACTATTATCTTGCTGTTATGTTGTAGGTTATTTATTGTTATTATTAAGCTACCATCCTGCAGATAATTTTAAGCCAAAAACTTGTTGAGTGCCTGTAAGTGAACTAATGTTAAAGCCATTTTGACTATACGGAGCTGCTGCAGTGCTATCTGGGTTATTGGTAGTAGTGATATATTGCATATAGGGAATTAGGGCTAAATTAGTTGATAATTTACTACTAAATCCAATTTCATAGGTCATAACTGTTTGGGAAACTGTTCCCGTGGCGGCATATGGTGAATCTGCTTGTGGAAATTCTCCTGATAGGTTAACGTGTTGCCAACCTGCCGATAAATCTACATAGGGATTGAATTGTGGTGTGATTTTATAGGCAAGTTTTACCCCTGGTATAATTGCAAAACTAGTTGAGTGGATATAATCTCCATTGGTATCTTCATAAACAGTACTCATGTTATTATATGCGTTTAATCTGAGGTACGGAATAATATCAATGGTTTGGTTGGGTTGGAAATCATAGCCTAATTTAACTACCGCACCATAGCCCCATGGATTATTTTCATTGGATGCAGGCACGCTTGGGAATAGTGGATTTTGTGCATCGTAGTTATTTCGAGTGTAGAGACGACCCTCATAATAAATCCCATTGGCTAAGGTTTGGGTAAAGAAACCATAAAAGTTTGCACCAGAAGGAGAAAATTCAACTGCGCCACCTGCTGCGGAAACTGTATTTGATTTCACACCTGTACCGACAATTCCACTGTATTCTGCTTCAGTTTGCGATTCTGATTGATTTTTTTGTGGTTGGTAATCAATGTAGTTTTGATCTGCGTACCCGTTGCACGCTATCAAACTACCAATAGCTATAAATACTTTTTTCATGAATTCTTTCTGAGTTATTTTAATTTTTTATTGTATTTGAATGTGATAGGTAATATTTTCAGTACGCAATTTTATTACGTAATGATTATCATGGTGGTAGAAAATATAATGTTAGCAGGAAATAATATTTATTGGTAACGATTATTTAGTGATTAAAGCTTAATTAACTTCTAGCCTGATAATTAATATTGATATAAGTATAAAGTTAGAGAATCAGTTAACAATATTCTTTCTGGTTTATTATTGATACGGTGATGTTATTATTCCCTACATAGTGTACCACGAATAAAACTTATAGTTTATGTAAAAGCGCTGATTTGAATTTTATAATATCTTTGTGTTTATAAAATCGCTAGCTTATATTTAGTTATAATATCGCCTAATGTGTCAATGTCATATAACTGTATAAAGTGTAACAGTAATTGGCAAATTCACGTATAATATACGCTGTTATTGCGCAATAATTTTAGGAGTATCTATGATACCAGTGATTATTTCTGGCGGTGCGGGATCGCGATTATGGCCAGTTTCACGCCAATCTGACCCTAAGCCATTCTTAAAACTGTCAGATGGTCGTAGTCTATTACAGAATACCTTTTTAAGAGCAATTAATTTAGGGCAACCGATTACTAGTGTATTAACGGTAACGAATGAAAAATTACATTTTCGGATGCAGGATGAATACCAACAAGTTAATTCATCAGAAATTGCTTGTGACTTTATATTAGAACCTTTTGGTAGAAATACTGCACCCGCAGTAATTTCGGCAGCGTTATTTGCCAAACAGCATTATCATGAAGATGAAATCTTATTAATTTTACCTGCTGATCATTTGATTAGTGATATGCAAGCCTTTAGTAGTGCAGTGGCAAATGCTGTGACTATGGCAAATGAAGGCTATTTAGTTACATTTGGTATCAATCCTGAGTACCCAGAAACGGGATACGGTTATATTGAGGCAAACAAAGAAGCGCCTATTGGCAATGGTTATGCAGTCAAGCGCTTTGTTGAAAAGCCTAATTTACAAATCGCTACTCAATATGTTGAGTCGGGTGATTATCAATGGAATTCAGGGATGTTTTGTGGAACGGTTAAAACCTTCTTAGCAGAATTTAATAAATTGTCGCCAAATGTGGTACGTCAAGTTGAACATTGCTTAAATGTTTCTCCATTGAGCAAATTGACCACCAGTAAAATTGTGCATCTGGATTCTAATACATTTATTAATGCTGAGAATATTTCGGTTGACTATGCTTTATTTGAAAAAACTGATAAGGCAGCAGTCTTTCCGTGTTCAATTGGTTGGTCAGACATCGGGTCATGGTTATCAATCGCGCAGACTTTGCCACAAGATGATAAAGGTAATGCAACTATTGGTGAAAATATTTTACACAATGTATCTGATTGCTTAGTCTATTCAACTAGTCGTATTGTTGCTGGTGTAGATATTAAAGATTTGGTTATTGTTGACACGCCTGATGCGGTATTGGTTGCAAATAAAAACCAAACTCAAGATGTAAAACATATTTTTGAACGCTTGAAAAAAACCGCGCACAAGACTTCTGAATTACATAAAACAGTTCATCGACCATGGGGAACTTGTACTATTTTGGAAGAAGGTCCGTTTTATAAGATTAATCGAATTGTCGTAAAAGCAGGGCAAGCGTTATCTAACCAATCGCATGAAAAACGCAGTGAGCATTGGGTTGTGGTTGAGGGTGAAGCTACTGTAATTCATAATGACAAAGTTATTCGCCTAACTGAAAATCAATCAACTTATATTCCTGCGGGTAATAAACATCGTTTGATGAATGCAAATGCGGATGAAAGCTTGGTGATTATTGAAGTACAATGTGGCAATTATCTTGGTGAAGATGATATTGTTCGTTACGATGATTTATATGGACGCGAGTCTGCGGTTATTGATAAAAAGATTTAACTACTATTAACAAGGAATATTATGAATAAGTTGAATAATGTATTGAGTACAAGTGATAGCGCGGTATTTGATTTAATTGGTCAAGAGGCGGTACGTCAAGAAGAGCATATTGAATTAATTGCCTCAGAAAATTATGTATCAAAAGCGGTTTTAGAAGCCCAAGGCTCGGTATTAACTAATAAATATGCTGAAGGTTATCCGCAAAAACGTTACTATGGTGGCTGTTATGTGGTTGACCAAATTGAGCAAATTGCAATTGATCGCTTAAAACAGCTATTCGGTGCTGAATATGCCAATGTACAACCTCACTCTGGTTCACAAGCAAATCAGGCGGTTTATTTTGCCGTATTGCAACCTGGTGACACTGTGCTAGGTATGTCATTAGCCCATGGTGGTCATTTAACGCATGGTTCACCAGTGAATTTATCTGGTAAATTATTTAACTTTGTAAGTTATGAATTAGATGAAAATGAAGTGATTGATTATGTTGCAGTTGAGCGTTTGGCGATGGAGCACAAACCAAAACTTATCGTAGCTGGCGCATCGGCATATTCATTAGAAATTGATTTCAAATGTTTCCGTGAAATCGCGGATAAATGTGGTGCGTTATTGATGGTGGATATGGCTCATTATGCAGGTTTAGTTGCTGCTGGTGTTTATCCTAATCCTGTACCATTTGCTGATTTTGTAACTTCTACAACTCATAAAACATTGCGTGGTCCACGTGGTGGAATTATCTTGGCTAAAGAAGCACATGGTAAAATGTTAAATTCATCAATTTTCCCTGGTTTACAAGGTGGTCCTTTGGAGCACGTAATCGCTGCGAAAGCAGTAGCATTTGGTGAAGCATTACAACCTGAATTTAAAACTTATCAAGAACAAGTTAAGAAAAATGCAGTAGCATTGGCAAACACCTTGATTAAGCGCGGCTTACGGATTGTATCAGGTCGTACTGAGTCACATGTGATGTTAGTTGATTTACGCGCTAAGGGTATTACAGGTAAAGTAGCTGAAGAAGCGTTAGGTCATGCAAATATTACGATTAATAAAAATGCAATCCCGAATGACCCAGAGAAACCATTTGTAACTAGCGGTATCCGTTTAGGAACGCCTGCTGTTACTAGCCGTGGTTTTGGTGAGGCTGAATGTGAAGAGCTAGGCAATATGATTGCTGACGTATTGGAAAACCCAACCAATGAAGTGGTATTGCAACAAGTTAAGAATCAAGCACTAGCATTATGTGCTAAATTCCCTGTGTATACTAAATAGTATTACGCTAATTTTGAAGAGCAGATTATTTATGATCTGCTCTTTTTTATTTATAATTAAGTTTGCTTTCTTACTAGATGTGCGATAGCTATAAATAAGGCAATTAATGCAGGTCCGATTAATACCCCCCAAAAGCCAAAAGTCGTAATTCCCGCCGCAATTGCGAAAAAGAGTAGAAATTCATTAATGTGGTAATCTACTTTAGTAATTTTGGATATCTTACTTAAGAAAAATAGTCGTACAAAATTATCAATTAAAAATGCCAAAACAAAGCTACTATATGATGTAATGATTATCGCGCCAATAATATTACCATTAACCAACTCACTGATTACAACAGGTACCCATACGAGTGCAGTACCAAAAACTGGAATCATTGAAGTAATCGCTGCAAAGAATCCCAATAAAAGTGGATTATAATTAAAAAAGAGCATTAAAATAGCAAATGCAATCCCCTGAGTGATGGCAACCGAGAAGATAGTTAAGAAGACTATACTGAGAGTTCCACTAACATTGCTATAGAGATAGTATTGTTGTCTAAATGGTAATGGGATGATCCGCGCAAAGAAATTAATAATATTCTTACGATTCCAATGGAATAAAAAAAACATTACAATTACAAAGCCAAGATTTAATATTCCTTTACTTAGCCCACTCAGTGATCCTTGTACCAGCTGCCAAATTTGTTTTAAGTGTTCGCCCGTAATTTCGCTACCATAACTAGTTAGTAATGCAATCATTTTATTTTTAATACTATCAGAAATCCACGTTAGTGATGAAATATAGGTAAGTATACTTGCTTTTAATTGCAGCAATTGTTGATAATCAAATTTAGCTACGGCGTAACTAGCAAGGTAAACTAGTGGAATAAACAAAGTTAATGTCAATATTATGGTGAGCACAGCAGCGGCTAAGATTCTATTTTGAGTTGCTAGTAGCTTAATTGATGAATTAGCAAACCGCTCTTCTATATTTTTGGCAAAATTTTGGGTAACCATAACTAATAACCATGCAATTGCAGCACTTTTTACAAAGCTATTAAAAAGCCACAAGATACTGAGTAAGGATAGTATAAATAGTGCAGTGAGGAAATAATTTTTACGCATATGGAATAATCTTATAGAAAAATTTGCTAGACATTAGCGATTATAATGCCTAGATTGTTCTATAGTGCAAAAATTTGTTAGCAAATCCACAAATCAAAAACATCTTCAGTTATATCATGAATCTCATAAGATACACATTTAACATAATTAATCATGATAGTAAAAATATTGTAGCTGTTGTGTTAATGCTACATGTGGTTAGTATTATCTTTAATTATATTTGTACGTACTGCATATGATAAACACAATTCAAATCAAATTATTACTGATTTAATATCTTCAGTAGCGAGTAGTAAGAGTGTGTTTATTTATATCATGATAGAATTGTATTTACAATAATTAATGATATAATTCACAATTATCATTATGGTAAATGTTATTATATAGGAATAAATACGTAGATTTTGGATATAAGATCGAAAAATCATGGGTTTATATGGTATTGTTATCGGCATCATTGGCGGCATGTAATTATGGTAATTCGTCAGCTAATCAATCAGCAGGTGTGCAACAACAGACATTAAATGAAACGACAACTTTTGACAGCAGCAACTGGTTTTGCTATGCGTTTTAATGGGCAGTTTGGTGATGTAGATGTTGCATTTGCACCGTATAATGAGCAAGGTGATGATTTTAGCGCTGATAAATGTCCGCGCTCACGATGTTTATAATAAAATTATTGAGCCTATTATCAGTGTTAGCCACAATAGTACATTACAATGTGTTTGGGATCATGAAGAATATTTTAACTGCCACAGTGCTATCACTAATTTAATTGTTAATTCAATCAACAAAGTTGAAAGTTCAATTTATGCATGATTGTAGATGATGTTACATCTCAAATTGGTAGCTGTAATTATACTGCTTCTGCAAGTACGGCAAATGCAGAAAATTATCAAATTTATTACAATCAGTCAGAATTAGCTAACTTGTATTTACAGGATTGGCAAATTATGTTTGATGAAGGTGACCTCGTTATGACTAGTAAATACATTGATTTCAAGTAATCACATGTGAGTTACGCTATATGTTCTATCGTTTATATTTTAAATTATTTTTTAGGAGGTATTGAAATGAGACATTTATGTTTCTTTTGGCGAGTATTTTTATTACTAGTCACGTGGTTAATCTTAGCTAATTGTAGTGGTGGGAATTGTAGTTCTGTTAATAATACACCACCTGTTTCTATCGGAGAGGAGAGTTGCCTACTGGTTCAACTGTGTATATAACTAATAATACAATGCCCGTGGAGATAGGTCAAAGTACAGATGCTGTCATATCTATAAGTGGAGGTGAGCCAAATATTCCTTATACCATCTCATTTGAACCATCTGTTGTAAGTTTAACTAATTCAGTTAACAGTCAGCTATCGTTAAATTCAAAAACTGATTATGGTATTATAATAAATACAGAACCTGATCCATGTGTTGTGGCAGTAGGTAGTAAATCATATCCTAGTTCTTGTAAAGTAAAAATTACTATATCAGATAATACCCCAGCAGGTAAGTATCTAATTACTCCAATAGCAACCAATCAGGCTGGTGCTCAACAAAGTTTAAGCCCGATCACTGTGCTTGTTAATGGCTCTTCAATTTCAAGTTCTAAAGCAATTAAGTCTTTTGCATTGAAGTCTTCTAATGGTACAGTTTCAACTGGTATAATCAATGGTCAAAATATTACGGTGACTGTTCCATATGGAACTAATATAACAAATTTGGTAGCGGAATACGTGATAACAGGTGTTAGTGTCAGTGTGAATGGTGTTGTTCAGGTTGATGCAATTACAGCTAATGATTTCACATCTCCACTTAAGTATGTAGTTAAGGCATCTGATGGTTCAACTGCTGTTAGCACAGTTACAGTTATAGTTGCGCCGAGTAATGCCAATAATATATTAACGTACTCATTAAATGGTATACCAGGAGTAATTACAGGTAATAATATAGCGGTAATGATGCCATATGGTACTGATTTGTCATCATTGATTGCTACATTTGCAACAACCGGAGTTAAGGTTAGTGTAGATAATGTAACGCAGGTTAGTGGTGTTACGGCGAATTCATTTGTAAGCCCTCTAGAATATAAAG
>RXKA01000204.1:0-1537 GCA_003962985.1 Pseudomonadota bacterium
CCCTCATATGAGCAACGTTATTTGGTTTGAAAATCTTCGCATGTCTGATGTCGGAGAAGTCGGTGGAAAAAATGCTTCGCTAGGCGAAATGATTTCTCAACTAACAGACAAAGGAATTCGTGTTCCTGGTGGTTTTGCAACCACAGCTGATGCCTATAAAAGATTTCTCGAAGAAAATCAGCTTAAACAAAAAATAGATGCCCTATTAGTAGATCTTGATGTTGATAACGTAATTGAATTAGCTAAAGCAGGTAAAGAAATCCAAAACTGGATTATGCAAGCTGATTTTCCACAAGATTTCGAAAGAGATGTTGAAAGCGCCTATGAACAAATGGTTGCTCGTTATGGTACAGATATATCTGTTGCAGTGCGTTCATCTGCAACTGCTGAAGATTTGCCCGACGCATCATTTGCGGGTCAACAAGATACTTTTCTAAATATTCGTGGGGTCGACAATCTAAAAAGTGCCATCAAACAAGTTTTTGCTTCTTTGTATAATGATCGTGCAATTGCATATCGTGTACACAAAGGATTTGATCATTCTCTAATTTATTTATCTGCAGGTATCCAAAAAATGGTACGTTCAGATATTGGTAGCTCTGGTGTGATGTTTACCGTTGATACAGAGACTGGCTTTGACCAAGCCGTATTCATTACTTCAAGCTATGGACTTGGTGAGTGCGTAGTTCAAGGAATGGTAAACCCTGATGAGTTTTATGTTTACAAGCCGAATTTAGCAAAAAACAAACATCCGATTATTCGTAAAACCGTTGGTAGTAAAGCAATGAAAATGGAGTTTACGGATGCTAACGTTCCAGGTAAGTCAGTACAAACGGTAGTTGTACCACCAGAAGAGCGTTATAATTTTTCTATCCTTGATCATGACGTGATTGAATTAGGTAAATTTGCGGTAATTATTGAAGAACATTATGGTCGCCCAATGGATATTGAATGGGGTAAAGATGGCAATGATGGTCTAATTTATATTTTACAAGCCCGTCCAGAAACAGTTAAATCACAAGAAAATAACCAAGGCAAGCAAACACGCTATCATTTACGTGAACGTAGTGATGTATTAGTTCATGGTCGTGCGGTTGGACAAAAAGCCGCTACAGGTATCGTTAGATTAGTTAAAGATATCTCTGAAATGAGTTCAGTTAAAGCTGGTGATATCTTGGTTACAGATATGACAGACCCAGATTGGGAACCTGTAATGAAACGAGCGGCGGCAATTGTTACTAATCGTGGTGGACGTACTTGCCATGCGGCAATCATTGCCCGTGAGTTAGGGATACCAGCAATTGTTGGTTGTGAGAATGCTACTGAAGTTCTTCAAGAAGGACAAGAAGTAACTGTTTCATGTTGCGAAGGTGATACTGGACATATTTATGATGGACACCTCAACATTGAAGTCTTACAACTTGACGTTAGTAATATGCCAGAATTACCAGTGAAAATCATGATGAATGTTGGTAATCCAGAATTAGCATTTAATTTCTCAATGTTACCTAATAGTGGGGTTGGATTAGCACGCTTA
>RXKA01000204.1:1587-8933 GCA_003962985.1 Pseudomonadota bacterium
AGAACCACTTAAAACCACAGTTGCCGATCGTATTGGTGGTTACCCTACTCCTGTTGATTTTTACGTAGATAAATTAGCCGAAGGAATCGCAACTATTGCAGCAGCATTTTATCCACAAAAAGTTATTGTTCGGTTATCTGACTTTAAATCAAACGAGTATTCTAATTTAATTGGTGGTAAATTGTATGAGCCAACCGAAGAAAATCCAATGATGGGATTTAGAGGTGCATCACGTTATATCGCACCAAGTTTTAGAGACTGTTTTGATCTAGAATGTATGGCAATCAACAAAGTACGTAAAATCATGGGCTTTGATAATGTCACAATTATGATTCCATTTGTTAGAACAACAATGGAAGCAAAAGAAGTGATTAATCTATTAGCTGAAAACGGTTTACAACGTGGTGTTGATGGATTGAATATTTACATGATGTGTGAAATTCCATCTAATGCTATTTTAGCCGATCAATTCCTCAATTATTTTGATGGCTTCTCAATTGGTTCTAATGATATGACCCAATTAACATTAGGGATAGATCGTGATTCAAGTGGTGCAATTGCTGCTTCATTTGATGAACGTAATGATGCAGTAAAAGCTATGTTACATTTAGCAATTCAAGCTTGTCGTCGCCAAGGCAAATATATCGGTATTTGTGGACAAGGACCATCAGACCATGCTGATTTTGCTAAATGGTTAATTGACGAGGGAATTGAAACTATTTCATTAAATCCAGATACAGTAATTGACACTTGGCTGTATTTGCATGAACATTTAACACAGAATGCTTAATTAAAAAAATAAAGGAGCGCAAAAATATGACAAAGCGTAGAGTAGTAGTAACGGGAATAGGAATTGTTTCTCCAGTTGGTAATGATTTAGCTACTAATTGGCAAAATATCGCAAACGGCGTAAGTGGTATTGATAAAATCACTCACTTCGATGCATCTGGATTGGCAACACAAATTGCAGGTGAAGTTAAAAACTTCACTACCGAAGGCTTTATTGATACTAAAGAAGCTCGCCGTGTAGATCGTTTTATTCAATTGGGAATTGTTGCTGGTGTACAAGCAGTGCGTGATTCAGGACTTGAATCATGTGAATCTTTAGATAAAGAAAGAGTTGGTCTAATAATCGGTTCAGGAATCGGTGGTTTACCAACTATTGAGGAAAATACACTCGTACTAAAAGAAAAAGGTCCGCGTCGTATTTCACCATTCTTTATCCCAGGAGCACTTGGTAACATGATTTCTGGTCAGTTATCTATTCTCTACGGTTATAGAGGCGTAAATTACGGTGTCGTTTCCGCATGTGCAACAAGCAACCATTGTATTGGTGATGCAATGCGCTATATTGAATACGGTGATTGCGACGTGGTTTTGGCAGGTGGTGCAGAAAGTACTATCTGTGCAATTGGTGTAGTTGGATTCAATGCGATGAAAGCACTATCAACACGTAATGATGACCCACAAGCAGCATCTCGCCCATGGGATAAGGGACGCGATGGATTTATTATGGGCGAAGGTTCTGCAGTATTTGTTCTTGAAGAGTATGAACACGCTAAAAAACGTGGTGCAAAAATATATGCAGAAGTAATCGGTTATGGTGCAACTAGCGATGCTAATCACATTACAGCACCTACCGTAGATGGTCCATTAAGAAGTATGCAAATGGCACTCCGTGGTGCTAAGTTGAATCCTGATCAAATTGATTACATTAATGCTCATGGTACTTCAACTAGCATTGGGGATGTTAATGAAACAAATGCTGTGAAATCAGTATTTGGGGCGCATGCTTATAACCTATCAATCAGCTCAACGAAGTCAATGACAGGTCATTTATTGGGTGCAGCAAGTGCAGTTGAGGCAGCATATACCATCATGGCAATGAATCACAGTCTTGTGCCACCAACGATTAATTTGCATGATCAAGATGATGAATGTGATTTAGATTACACACCGAACAAAGCCAAAGAAAAAACTTTGAATTACGCAATGTCAAATTCATTTGGTTTTGGTGGAACTAATTCAACAGTTATTTTCAAAAAAATCTAGTTTTAGGAGACTCTTATGACACGCATGGTGAATTGTATCAAGTTAGGAGTTGAAGCTGAAGGTCTAGCATTCGCTCCACTACCTGGAGAGCTTGGACAAAAAATATTTGATAATGTTTCAAAAGAAGCATGGCAAGGTTGGATCAAACAACAAACGATGATTATTAATGAAAATCGTCTAAATTTATCAGAAGAATCTGCACGTAAATACTTACGTCAACAGCTTGAATACTATTTTTTCGCTGGTAAGTAATTATGGCACCCAAAATTACTAAAGCGGTATTTCCTGTTGCTGGAATGGGGACACGATTCTTACCTGCAACTAAGGCATCGCCAAAAGAAATGCTACCTATCGTTGACAAGCCACTGATTCAATATGCCGTTGACGAAGCTATTAGCGCTGGTATTACTGAATTGATTTTTATTACTGGACGCAATAAGCGTTCAATTGAAGATCATTTTGATAAAGCCTATGAGCTAGAAACAGAATTAGAGTTAAAAAACAAAACGAAGCTCCTTGATATAGTACAAAATATTTTACCTAGTAATGTAAATTGTATTTATATTCGTCAAGCAGAAGCTCTAGGTTTGGGACATGCCGTTTTAACTGCTAGCTCAGTGGTTGGTAATGAACCTTTTGCGGTAATTTTAGCTGATGAATTAATTGATGCTAATCCTGGTGCATTAGCACAGATGATTGATGTTTATAATCAAACAGGATCTTCAGTGTTAGGTGTAAATGAAGTACCACCTGATGAGGTTTCGTCATATGGTATTATCAAGCTTGCCGATAAATCACTCAAATACAAAAAAATTGAGAAGATTGTTGAAAAGCCAAAAAAAGAAAATGCTCCATCCAATTTGGCAGCAGTTGGACGTTATATCCTAACACCAAGAATATTCAATGAACTACGTAATACCCAACGTGGTGTAGGTGGTGAAATTCAATTAACCGATGCAATCTCAGAAGTGCTTAATTACGAGGCAATTTTTGCCCATGTAATTGAAGGTAAGCGTTATGACTGCGGTTCTAAATTAGGTTATTTAGAAGCAACTATCGGTTTTGGGCTTAAACATCCCGAAGTTGGTAATGAATTTCGTGAATACCTAAAGGCATTACAAGCTAGTCTTTAATTAAGGCGCAGTCATTTGGCTGCGTTTTTATTTTTATAATAATCAGATAGAAGAACATGAAAAACACAATCTTATTAATTGATGGTTCATCCTTTATTTTCCGTGCATTTTATGCCGTGAAAAACCTAACTTCACCAAATGGCATGCCAACAAATGCTATTTATGGTGTAATCAATATGTTAAAACAAATGCAAAAGAAATACACTACCCCATATTGGGTATGTGTTTTTGATGCTAAAGGTAAAACATTTCGTGATGATATCTATCCTGATTACAAAGCTAATCGCCGTGAAACCCCTGAAGAGTTAAAACAGCAAATCCCCTATATTCATCAAATAATTGCTGATCTAGGCATACCGGTTATTGTTGAAGATGGTGTTGAAGCTGACGATGTGATTGCAACCATTGCAAAACGTTATGCAGCACAAGATAACCACATTATCATTGCAACTGGGGATAAAGACTTTGCCCAAGTTGTCAATGAGAATATAACCTTAGTAAATACAATGAACAATGAAAGCCTCGATATTGAAGGTGTTAAAGCTAAATTTGGCGTGCGGCCAGACCAAATTATCGACTACTTATCACTAATTGGCGATACTGTAGATAATGTACCAGGGGTTCATAAATGTGGTCCGAAAACCGCACAAAAATGGCTGCAAGAATATGATACTTTGACAAACATAATCGAGAATAATCATAAATTCACAGGAGCAGTTGGTGATAATCTACGTAATGCACTAGAATGGTTACCGACTGCCAAGCGCCTTATCACTATTGACTGTAATGTTAATGTTACTAGGCTAGATATTACTAATCTTAATAATTTAATGCTACAAACACCAAAGCATGATGAATTAGTTGAAATATTCCGTGAACTTAATTTTCGTACTTGGTTAAAAGAGTCATTAGTTATTCAAGAGCAGCAACGACTAATGGCAAAAGATTCTACAATTATTACAGATTTATTCTCAGATTATCAAGATACAATAGAGATTAGCAAGAATATATTAGTTGGTGATTTGCAATATCTCTCAGACTTTACCAGCATTAACCAATTAATTAACACAATAATTAACGATAAACAACTAAGTGCTGTGCAATTAATTAATAATGATTATCTCGACCGTAATTCAACAATTATAATGGCTATAATTGAAACTGATGCTAAACGTTATGCAATCAAGTTTGATGCACATATTGGCAATAATGAGTTGGAACTTAATTTTGACATCAATCAAGCTCAAACTAGTACTCAATTAATCACTCTACTGAGTAAATATTTTAATAGCGATAATCCTAAAATTGTTGCCAATAGCCGTTTAATGTATTATCAATTAACGCAGTTAGGCATTTATCCACGAAATATTAGCGGTGACCTGACCATTGCTGATTATATTTTTAGTTCCAATCGTAACCACGAATTAACACGTATTATCGCAAATACTAATCAATGCAATCTTAAAAGTCCTGAAGAACTTTTTGGTAAAGGTGTCAAGAGGCGAATGTTTATTGAACTGAATCCAGAAGAAGAACAAGAGTATTTGCAGACGATTAGCCAAATCCTAACCACGCATACACAAATTGTTGCCAAATTAACCGCAATGGAAAAAACTCTTTATTTGGATGTAGAATTACCATTAGCTAAATTACTTTATGAGATGGAGTTGGCAGGGATTAAAATTGATATTACTCGATTAAAAGAATTATCAACCGTAATTCATCATGAAATGCAAGAAATTGAGCAACAAGTTCATCAGATGGCAAACATTCCATTTAACCTAAATTCACCTAAACAGCTGCAGGACATTCTGTTTAATCATCTGAAACTACCAACGGTTGGAATTAAAAAGCTAGCAAGTGGTTATTCAACGGATGAAGAAAATTTATCCATCCTTGCCGAACAAGGTTACCCTATTGCAGATTTATTACTCAAATATCGTTACCTAAATAAATTATTAAACACCTATATTGATAGATTACCTGAATATGCTGATATTAACGGATTAGTTCACACTAGTCTTGAACAAACAATTGTGACATCAGGACGATTATCATCAAAAGATCCCAACTTACAGAATATTCCTGTCCGTAGTACCTATGGGCAAATTATTCGGGAATGTTTTATCGCAACAGATGAACAGCATGTTTTAGTATGCGCTGATTACTCACAAATTGAGCTGCGAATTCTGGCACACATTAGCCAAGATGCTAATTTAATTGCAGCATTTAACAGTGGTAAAGATATTCATCTTGCTACTGCTAGTCAGATTTTTGCCAAACCGCTTGAAGAAGTAAGCAAAGAAGAGCGACGCTATGCAAAAAGCATTAATTTTGGACTAATTTATGGTAAATCGGTATTTGGTCTAGCCAAAGAATTAAAAATTGAGCGTGCTGCGGCTAAGCTATATATTGACAATTATTTTGCACAATATCCTAAGGTACGTCAATATATGGATAACATTAAACAATATGCTCATGATCATGGTTATGTAGAGACTATTTATGGACGCAAGATACATTTAGCCAATATTAATGCCAGTAATAATATTTTACGCCAAGCCGAAGAACGTTTAGCACTAAACGCACCAATGCAAGGCAGTGCCGCAGATATTATTAAAATTGCGATGTTAAATATCCAAGAATGGTTAGAACAAAACCAATTACGTACCAAGATGATTTTACAAGTGCACGATGAATTAATTTTCAATGTACCTCATGATGAAGTGGAGATTTTAATAAATAATCTACCACGTTTGATGAGTGAAAAAACCCAACTATTGGTTAATTTAGATGTAGCGGTTGCAAGTGCAGCAAATTGGGGATTAGCACATTAAAAATACTATCATTAATTATCAGCAGTACGTTGAAGAATTAATATTTTTATGTTAAAATTGTGAATATTTCATATTTTTGGAGAATATCATGCGTAAGTTACTTCTAACATTATTAGTTGGTGCAAATTGCATGGCAATGGCAAGCTCATTGGATATGAGCAATCTATATTGTAAAAAAGTTCAACTAACTAGTGCAACAACTTTAGCAGATGTGCAAGCCAACTGTACTTTGAAATCTCAAAAAGAAAAAAGTGGTATGTACCAAGTAGAATTTACCAATGATGCAACGGGGAAAACTGTGACTTGTAATTTCCCAACGAATCAACCTACTGCAGCCTTAAATAGCTGTAAGTAATAATTGTCTATATAATTCCTTTATCATCTTAGGTAGAGGAATTATGTATTCTTATTATAAACATTTAGAAAAAGAGAACCATCGTGAATAATCGCGAACAAAATGAAACTAAAACCCAAAGACGCAACCAATCAACTAATAACTACAGGGGTAATTCACAGCAAGTAGCTCGTGGACGTCGCTCTAGCAATGAGTCAAAAGAGTACGTGCAACGTGCACCACGTGCGGAACGTCAGCATGAGTTTGTTGATGATATGACACCTGTTGGCGAAATGCAATGGTCATTACGCCACCGTAAGAAAATTGTTATTGGCTTAATTGCTGTTGGCTCATTGGCGCTCGCAATTGGTATCGGAGAATTAATCGCCAATTCAGGTAAAGTTAGGATTATTAACGTTGCACCAGCAACTGTTACAGCCCAACAACCATACCAAGATTGCCGTCAGGTATCGACAACTAATTATTCTCGTAATCATAAAAATGGTACTGAAGGTGCAGTTATCGGTGGTGTCGGTGGTGCAGCAGTTGGCGGTTTAGTGTCACACTCATGGGTAGGTGCAGGTGTTGGTGCCGCAGTTGGTGCAGTTGGCGGTGATCTTATTGAGCGTAGTCATCAACCAGATTATGTTGCCCACCGAGGTTCAGCAACTCAATGTCAAACAGCCTATCGTCAAATCCAAGTCCCAATTGGTTATCAAGTTGGTTATATGAATTCTGATGATAATATGGTACAAATTATTACCCAACATCAACCAGTAGTTGGTAGCCGAGTTAAACCAGAAGAATTAGAAGCTGATCAAGTTACACCACAGCAACAGCAGCAACTAGTACAACAAGCGATTAGTGGCAATAATACAGGAGGTAATGCCCCTCAAGGTGCAAATGCTACGCAACAGTCGCCACAAAATGTGGCCCCACAGCAGCAGTCACAACCACCTGCCAATTAATAAATAACTAAAAACCCCATAT
>RXKA01000059.1:0-6804 GCA_003962985.1 Pseudomonadota bacterium
CTCCTGTTATATAAACCTTAATGATGAATTACACTCTGTATGCTACAGAGATATGACTAAACGCGGTTATTTTAACACAACTTGATAAAATAGTATTATGCTTATCAATAAAGGTTATCTTTTTATTGTAAATCAATAGGTGTTTTTTGCGTTAATTGATACAATATATCAAGTGCCTCACGTGGCGTTATCTCATCTGGATTTAGATCTTTTACTTTGTTCAAGATGTATTGATCCGTTGCGGTTAAAGATTCGTTGTTTTCTGGCTCAATGTTATCAAAACTAAATAAATCAAGCTCAATATGCTGTGAGGGTTGATTTTCTAACTGTTGTAAATATTTTTTTGCAATAGTTAAAACAGGTTTAGGAACTCCTGCTAATGCGGCTACTTGAATACCATAACTTTTTGCGGCAGGTCCGTTTTCTACTTTATGCATGAAAATTATTTGATCGCGATGCTCTACAGCATTCAAATGCATGTTTACGACCTGTGAATAATCATTAGCTAGTTTGGTTAGTTCAAAATAGTGAGTAGCAAAAAGAGTATAAGAGTTGCTTTTTTCAATAATGTACCGTGCAATTGCATACGCAAGTGCCAATCCATCATAGGTTGATGTTCCACGTCCAACCTCATCCATAATAATCAATGAGTCATTATTAGCATTATTTAGAATATTTGCGGTTTCCGACATCTCAACCATGAAAGTCGATTTACCAGCAGATAAATCATCTGATGCACCAATTCGCGTGAAAATACGATTAATTGAACCGAGCGTAGCCTTACTTGCAGGGACAAAAGAGCCACAATACGCAAGTAGAACTATAATTGCACATTGACGCATATAAGTCGATTTACCGCCCATATTAGGACCCGTAATCAACATGAATTTGTGTTGGTCAGACAAGAGAGTAGAGTTGGCAATAAATTGATCAATTTGTTGTTCCACTACTGGGTGACGTCCATCAGTGATATCTAGTACGGTTTGATTAGTAAGCGTTGGGCGGCAGTAATTATTTTCTAAGGCTAGTTTTGCAAAACAGGTTAAAACATCCAGTTCTGCGATAGCTTGGGCTAAATTATGTAACTGAGGGATATAGTTACTCAAATAATCTATAATGTGTTCATAAAGTTGCTTTTCAAGAGCCAATGATTTATCTTGTGCCGAGAGCACTTCATTTTCAAAAGCTTTGAGTTCTGGAGTGGTAAAACGTTCTGCATTTTTTAGTGTTTGTGTTCTACGATATTCAAGCGGTGTTTTATCTAAGTTGAGTTTAGATATTTCAATATAGTAACCATGAACTTTGTTATATTCTATTTTGAGCGTGTTAATGCCGCTACGTTCGCGTTCTTTAGCTTCAAGTTCTAATAAATATTGGCTACCATTGGTTTGGATGTTGCGTAGATGATCTAATTCTGAATTATAACCTTCACGGATGACTCCTCCATCACGAATAATCAGACTCGGTTCATCTTTAATTGCTTGTTGTAATAATTGACCTATTTCGCTACCGATGCTATTAATATCGCCAATTAATTTAGTGATTAATATATCATTGGTTAATTCTTGTAAAAAAGCTAATTCAGGTAACGCAGCTAAACTATTTCGTAAACCTGATAGATCTCGTGGCCTTGCACTACGTAGTGCAATTCGTGCGTTGATACGTTCAATATCACAGATTCTTTTGATAATGCTTTGTACTTGTGGTGCTAGTGGTTGTAAATTAGCAACAGATTCATAACGTTGGTTTATCTGTGCGTGTTGACGGAGTGGGTTATTTAACCAGAAGTCTAATAATCTACTCCCCATTGGATTAACACATTTGTCGACAGTTGATAACAGTGTTGGCGAGCTTTCTCCGCGCATGGTTAGGCTAATTTCTAAATTACGGCGCGAGATGGCATCGAGGACTAGATAATTGTCTTGGCTATCTAGTGTTAACTTTGTGATGTGGGGTAACTCATTATTCTGTGTTTGTTTGGCATAATCTAATAAAACACCTGCGCCAATGATTGCTTGTGGCAGATTAGTTACACCAAATCCATCTAAATCACTGGTATTAAAATGTTCACATAAGCGGCGAAGACTTAAGTCATAATCAAAGTTCCAATCAGGAATAATCTTATATGCGATATTTGGACGCTCAGCTTTCAGTTTCGTAACCATCTTTTCTGGTGCTATAATTTCAGCTGGACGGAGACGTTCAATTTGATTCATAATATCTTGATTAGGAACTTCATTAAGCATAAAGATACCAGCGCTAAGTGATATCCATGCTATTCCAGTAGTGGTTTTATTTTGGTATACTGCTAAAATTAGATTGTTTTGTTTTTCATCAAGTAAATTATCATCCGTTAATGTGCCTGGGGTAATAATCCGTGCAACCTTACGCTCTACAGGTCCTTTACTGGTGCTTGGATCACCGACTTGTTCCACTATGGCAACAGATTGTCCTTGTTTTACCAATTTAGTTAAATATTGATCGGCGGCATGGTAAGGGATACCAGCCATTTTAATTGGTTGACCTGCTGAGCTGCCTCGTTGGGTAAGAGTTATTCCTAAATACTTAGCTCCTAGTTCTGCGTCTTCAAAAAACATTTCATAAAAATCACCCATCCGATAAAACAGTAGCATATCTGGATAATTCGCTTTGATTTTTAAGTACTGTTGCATCATTGGAGTGTGTGTGCTTAATTCTGTCATTGGAACCTACCGATTAATATTTATCTATCTTTGAATAAATAAGGCTTGTAGGTAGTTATTGAAACACCATACAAGCCCTGCGTTACTGAAGCAAACTAAGTTTAATTATTTTGAATTGTTTTCAGTATCTGTGTCACTAATTTTGGATTAGCAGCGATGATGTTTCCAGACTCTAACATTTTTTGTTCACCATCAAAATCACAAACTAAACCACCAGCTTCTTTTACTAGTAGATATCCAGCTGCGATATCCCACGGTTTTAGGTTAAATTCCCAAAAACCATCCACTTTGCCAGACGCTACATATGCCAAATCTAGAGCCGCAGAACCTGCACGTCTTTGCCCTGCAGTTGATTTTAACATTTCACGGAAAATATTGAGGTAGCGCTCTAAGAACGACATATCATAGGTAGGGAAACCAGTTGCTAATAGACTATCTGCTAAATTAGCGGTTTTTGATACGCGGATACGGCTATCATTTAATTTAGCACCTTTGCCTAACTCTGCGGTATAGATATCATTGCGATTAGGATCAAAAACTGCTGCATAGGTAATTTTATCACCATGTTTAACACCAATCGAGATTGAGTATTGCGGGTGACCATGAAGAAAATTGGTTGTTCCATCTAATGGATCAATAATCCATGTAAATTCTGAGTTGTTGTCAATTAAGCCACTTTCTTCACCTAAAATATTATGGTTAGGATAAGCTTTTTGAATGGTTTGAATAATAGTTTGCTCTGCGCGACGGTCAACTTCACTTACAAAGTCATTGTGTCCCTTACGATCAACTCGTATATGTTCTAAACTACGGCTTGCTTGCTGAATTAGTCCACCTGCATTATAGGCAGCTTGCACAGCAATATTTAATATGCCTGACATTAATCTATCCTTATGAAATAATTATTCTGCCCGATATTATACAAGAGTTATCATCAGAAAAACTAAGATTATGTCCATTAGTGTATTAAAATTAGTAACAAGATAAATTACTTTCAAATAGTAATCGTGATTTTTATTCTTAGTTAATTGTAATTATATGATCCAGATCTTAAATTGGTAATCTCAATTTAGATTTCAAGTTGTCGTAGGAGTATTTTACGCTATAATAGCGGAAGTTATTAAGTTTTAGGTATGGTTTAAGTTATGAAATTTAGAAAATCACTTATCGTGTGTGTAGCTGTATTGGGTGTTGTTGGTTGCTCTAGTAATAATGCGCCAATAAGTAGTGCGAATAATCCAACGATGGCAGATCAGTCAACTGTTGTAAATAATTCAGTTTTCTTTGATTTTAATAGCTCCGATGTATCGAACAAATACAATAAGTTAATTACTGTCAATGCTAGTTATTTGATAGCTCATCCAAATTCTCGAGTGCAAGTTCAAGGCAATAGTTCAGAAGTTGGTACTTCAAACTATAATCAGTCATTAGGTATGCAACGCGCAAATAGTGTTAAGGATGCTTTAGTGAAAGCTGGAGTGAATACCAATCAGATTAGCGTTATTTCGTTTGGAAATACCAAGTTGCTGTATCCTAGTAATGATAAAGGGCTTCAACCTAAAAACCAACGTGCGGACATAGTTTATACTTCGATCCCACCATTTCAATATAAATTAAATAAATTACCAACTATTGATACTTCAACAATGCAATAGTTAATTTGTCAATCTTGATTTAGAAAGTTGGTCATTAGAGACCAACTTTTTTACAAATGACATATTGATTATTCTTTCAATAACACGTCTAATTTATCTTCAAAAGCATAGTAATTAAGATGCTTATATAAATCATCCCTCGATTGCATCTCACTAATGACATTTTTCTGACTGCCATCATTTTTAATAGCTGTATAGACTTTTAATGCCGCGGCATTCATCGCTCGAAATGCAGATAGTGGATAAAGAATCATATCAACATCAACAGAAGCTAATTCTTGAGCTGTATAAAGTGGCGTCATACCAAATTCAGTGATATTGGCTAAAATTGGTACATTAATGTATTGTTTAATTTGTTTATATATGGCTAAGTTGGTTACGGCTTCTGCAAAAATCATATCAGCACCAGCATTTACATAAGCCTGCATCCGTTCAATAGCTTTTTCTATGCCTTCATTGGCAATCGCATCAGTCCGTGCCATAATGACAAATTTGTCGTCGGTACGCGCATCTACACAGGCTTTTAGACGATCAACCATTTCATCTTGACTGACAATTGCCTTATTTGGACGATGACCGCAACGCTTTGCCTGTACCTGATCTTCAATATGGCAGGCGGCAGCCTCAAATTTAATTAATGATTTAATTGTGCGTTGAATATTAAAGAAACTACCAAAACCGGTATCAATATCTACTAATAATGGTGTTGAGCACACATCGGTAATCCGACGAGTGTCAGTTAAGATATCATCTAATGTTGAAATACCTAGATCAGGTAGTCCTAGTGAACCAGCTGCAACTCCACCACCAGATAAATAGAGTGCTTCAAAGCCACTATGTGTAGCTAATAGTGCATGATAGGCATTAATAGTTCCTACTATTTGTAGCGGATGATTTGCTGTAACGGCATCTCTAAATTTTTTACCTTGTGACATCTTACATCTCCTTAAAATGGTAATCGATTAATAAACTAGAACTAGTATAAACATAATTGACAATTGCAGAATTATCTTTAAATAACTGTTGTTTAACTGGATTTTGTGTGAGTTTTGTCCATAGGGTTGCACCACGTAATAAGTCAAGGATCTGACACGCAAGTAAGTAATTAGAATTACTGTCCGTGTGATTATTACTAAATTTATTAATGTAGTTTGCAAGCCCAACCGTCATTCGCCCTGATTGCGATTCAAATAGTAGTTCAAATAGTTCTGGTAGTTGACAAATTTCGCTAACTAAAAGGCGATAGAGTTTAACTACACTTGGATTGCTATAAAATTTTACGGCACTTTCGATATAGATCTTAATCGACTCTTTGAATGTTGCTAAGTCAGTTGGTACCAACGTGGGCAATTGTGGTGACTGGATTTTATTTGTGTTTTGATAATGTTTTAAGACTGCACCAAATAATTCATGTTTACTTTTGTAATATGCATATAAAGTAGCTTTGGAAACTTTAGCGTCTTTAGTAATTTGATCCATACTAACGCGACTAAATCCATGTTCCATGAAAACTTTGGTGGCAGCAACTAAAATTTGTTGTTGTTTCATTGGTTACTCATACTGTACTAAACGGTTTAGTTTAGCATTATAATACGAATCTTTATTAAATGCAAATAAATAGTTAATAAAAATGCCAGACAATTATCTGGCATTCTTTTAGTTAACAACGATAACTAAATTCAGTATTCAATTTAGCTAGCGAACTACCACCAACATAGATAATGTAATCACTATTTTCAGGAGTAAATTCCATATTTATATTGTAATATGCCAGATCATCCTTGCCAAGTATGAAAGTTAGCTGTTGAGTTTCTCCAGCAGTTAAAAATACTTTACGAATCGCTTTTAATTCACGAACAGGACGAACTACACTAAATGATTTACACTCAATGTAGAGTTGAACTACTTCTTCACCTGCGATAGGCGATCTATTTTCAATTTGTACGATTACCTCTAATCTTTCATTGCCTGTGATGAGTGTTTTACTTATCTGCAAATTGCTATAAATAAAATTACTATAACTTAATCCATGACCAAATGAATACAGTGGATAATTTGGTACATCAATATAACATGAGCGATATTCGGCATATTCACCAGTTACGGATGGGCGACCTGTTTTGTATTGATTATAATATACGGGAACTTGTCCAACGGTATATGGAAATGACATTGCGAGTTTGGCACTTGGATTGACCTTACCACTAATAATATCTGCGAGTGCATTACCACTCTCACTACCTAAAAACCATGCCATTAAGATAGCATCACTATTATTGTGATACCATTCTAATTCTAGTGGACGTCCAGCAAATACGATCGTTACTAGTGGTTTATTCAGCAACTTTAATTGTGCGGCAAGTTCGTTTTGTACCCCAGGGATATTTAGATAAGCACGTGATTTGGCTTCACCAGACATGTATTGTTCTTCACCGAGTGCCAGAATG
>RXKA01000059.1:6854-13977 GCA_003962985.1 Pseudomonadota bacterium
CAATTGCATCGGCAAAACCACTCCGATCATTACCGTTAATATTACAGCCCGTAGCATATACTATCTCATGTGTAGCATACTGAGCACGCAATCCATCAACGAGAGTAATACAGCTCTCATTTTTAACTAATCCACCCCATGCACCAACAACTTGATTGGAATTGGCAAATGGTCCAATAACTGCGATCTTTTTATTTGTTGCTATTGGTAGCATGTTATTGGTATTCTTTAATAAGACTACTGATTTGGACGCTACTTCACGTGCTAGATTACGTGTGCTTGGTAGTAATTGGTATTCGTGTGAATTGTGATAAATATTTTTATATGGATTATCAAATAAGCCAACTTGATATTTGAAAGCAAGGATACGTAAACATGCTTCGTCAATTAATGATTCTGAAACGCGACCTTCAGTAATTAATTCCTGTAAATATTTGATATAAGTTGTCGCAACCATTTCATGATCTAATCCAGCTAAAATTGATTGTCGTGCGACTTCTTTTTCATTTGCTGCAGTTTTATGATCAAGCATTTCATAGCTTGAGGTATAATCAGAAATAGTAAAACCTGAAAATTGCCATTCATTACGTAATACATCACGCAGTAAAAATTCATTCGCAGTGGCAGGCACCCCATTGTAAATATTAAATGAGGTCATGATTGAACTTACGCCCGCGTCAACGCAAGCTTTATAACCAGGAAGGTGATACTGACGGAGTTCACGCTCGGACATATCTACGGTATTGTATTCGCGCCCGCCTTCGACAGCACCATAAGCAACAAAATGCTTACAGCATGCTGCAACGCTATTGTATGAACTTAAATCATGTTGTTGAAAGCCATTAACATAAGCTTTAGCGAGTATGGTATTTAGGTATGGGTCTTCACCATTACTTTCCATTACGCGCCCCCAACGTGGATCGCGAACTAAATCGACCATTGGGGAGAACGTTAAGCTGATGCCCAAATGAGCAGATTCAAATGCCATTGCCTGACAAGCTTTTTCAACTAGTTCAGAGTCAAAGCTACATGCCATAGCTAAATTTATTGGAAACCCAGTACTGCATCCATGAATAATGTCATAACCAAAGAATAATGGTATCCCTAGCCGAGATTGTTCAACCGCAATTTTTTGTAGCTGGTAGGTATTCTCAGCTCCAGCTACACTCAGAATTGAACCCGCCATTCCTGAGGCGATAAGTTGTTGAACATCTGCTTTTTCCTGCCATGCCAAGCCTTCAATATTGGCATTGCTTGGGGCTAGTTGAAAAAGTTGACCAATTTTTTCATTTAATGTCATTTTTATTAGTAGCTGCTCTGCGTACTTGATAGATTCTGCACGCGTATACTTGGATATTTCAGGGTGATTGATTGTTGCAAGAGTTGAATTATTCATAATTTAGTTAACCTTGAGTTGATAATGATTTATGGTGTGGCACTTTCATAATTAAGACTACGATAAATGCAATTAAAAATGAGCTAGCAACTATTGGTAAAACCCAACCAACATGACCAGCATCGAGAATATAGCCATAGACATTGGCAAAAATGAATTGTGGGAGCGCAATAAATACATTTAGCCACCCCATAAATTCACCTAACGATTCTTGTGGTGATACCATTGAAAGCAGGGTATACATGCAGATGTTACCTGCCAACCATGCTAAACCGTAGAAAAACATGAACATCCATAAATACCAATTAGGAACATCTACCTTGAGTGCTAAATAAGCGATACCCGAGAATAAAGTCAATGTTAGCATAGCGATTGCCATAATGTGTTTACGGTTAAATGTATCGACTACTTTAAATGCAAAGAAACCAAAAATTAAATTTGCTACGGTTTGCCACATTAATGCTTTTGCAAAAACTTGTTCACTGAAATGTAAGTTTTTAACAAATAATGGCGCACCCATGTTGCCAATACCAGTATGGGCAGCAAAGCAAAAGAATGTTGCAATATAGAGTTTAATCACTTCAGGATGTTTGATAAAGTTAAAACCAAAACCAAATGATTGACGTTCTGAATAGTTTTCAGGGCGTTCTTTAACTATAGTTGGTACGATTAGAATCGTTGGAATAATTAAAATTATTGCCATAATTGAAAATGTAATAATCGGATGATCTTTGTTCCAAATATATGCTGCCATACTTGACATAGCTAGAGCGCCTAAACAGGCAGTAGTTCGTGCAACCGTATTTGAGTAACCTATTTGATCTTTATCTACGACTTCCATTACCATAGTGTAGTATGCACATTGCGCTACATTTACCATTGTGAATGTAAAACCTGATATGATTAATAAAGTGAGAAAATTGGGAGCAAAGACCCAAAAAATTTGGCTTAACCCAGCTAGCACCATTCCGTATACTAGCCATGGTGAGCGTTTACCCCAACGATGTTTAGTTTTATCACTAAGAATACCAACGATTACTTGTGTCAGTACACCCACTAATGCGGCAATTGAGAAGATTTTAGCAATATCAGCACTAGAGTCGGTATATTTATAGGCGAAAAATGCTACCACACTGCCTAATGCAGACCAATACATCCCAATTCCAATATCAGGAATTCCAATTAAAATAGGGTTCCACCGACGAATATTATATTTCATTATTCTGCTCCTGTATTATATGATTAATGGTTATAAATAAAGGTATTAATTGATTTTTTATCAATCATAACTGATACTAATCCATTACTAGTCACATCTTTGATTATTAATGGGATATCTTTTTCGGTTGAATTGAAAACTACTGTCACAATTTTTTGCTCTGGTGTAAGAAAGCAACTAATTTCTAATTTATCAGTGTAACAGCTATGAGCAATTCGTTTTGACCCTTGGGGAACATATTTACTGAAATGTCCGATAAAATAATATGATGGTTGGTAATGGATAGTTTGATTTTCTGCATCACAAATAATGGGAGCACTACAAAAGTTACTAACGTGGTTAGGTCCACCAGTTGTGTCAAGTAGTAAATTCCAGTCAATATATGCTGACATTCCATTATTGAAGTTACCAATTAAATCATGAGCATATTTCTCGCCAAACTCCCATGGTGATTGTATAACGGCAACGTTCTCATTACCGCCACTATTTGTCGGTGAACCAACAGATAACTCAACACAACCTTCGGTGAAGAATAATTCTTTATCGGGGAAAAACTCCTTACATAGACGTAGATTTTCAAAATGATCACCCGAGTACCAATGAAAAGCAATTCCATGTATCATAGTATAAGCTTGCTTATCAGCTAAAATATGACGTGCGCGCATAAAACAATGTTCTTTATTATGATCCCAAATTACAATTTTACTAGTGGTATGTAAATCATGGTTTACCAACGTAGGATAAAGGTGGTCGCGAATAAAAACTAATTCATCTTGGTCTCGGTAAATACATGATTCCCAACGTTGTACTGCATAAGGTTCATTTTGAATCGTTAAGTAATTAATTGTAATGTTTTGTACGGCGTATTCTTTGAGGTACTTGGCTAAATATTCGGCATACAATTGGTAATATTTAGTTAGTAATTTACCACCTTTGAGTAGATTCTGATTATCTTTCATCCATTCTGGTGGGCTCCATGGTGATGCCATCAGAGAGATTGGCTGTATAGAATAACGTAGACACTCATGAATAAATGGAATGATATATTTATGATCTTGGCTTAAATCAAATGATGTTAAACTGACATCATTTGGCGCGAGGTATTGATAATTACCAGTGGAAAAATCACAACTGGCAATATGAGTACGCCCAAGATTATATTTTAAGCCAGTCGTGCCAAAATAAGCTTCTTTAATTTGTTGCTGAATAGCGCTAGACATCTGATAATAATTGATTGCAGATGCTTCGGTAAAAGCACCACCAAAACCAGTAATTGTTTGATATGTAATGTCACTATAAATCATCAAGAGTTGCATTTCTTGATAGTTATTATCTGGTTTAAAGCTTAGTTCTGGTTGTTGTGCAAACTTCTTTGCTGCATCTTTTGCTGATTTGATATGCCTAATTTTGCTAGTCATTTAATTTTCTACCTAAAAGGTTAATCGATTTACCTGTATGCAGAATAGTAACATGGTAAACAATTTTCTTGCAATTATCTACAGTGAAAATATCTTAAAATATGTTAAAATGAGAGGATATTTATAAGTAAGTTAACTATTATGACATTAAAAAGAATTGCTGAATTATCTGGAGTGTCGCCAGCGACAGTCTCGAATATTTTGAATAATAAGGGCAAGTTTAGCCAAGCAACGCGTGACCGAGTTTATGAAGTAGTTGCTAGAGAGTCTTATGAAATCAATGGGTTAGCGCGTGATTTACGCCGTAAGTCAACGGGTATTATTGCGTTATGCTTAGAGAGTCTCAAAGGACCATTTTTTAGTGAACTAATTGAAGGAGTTCAAGAAGGGGTGCGCTCTGCTAATTATAATTTTATTGTTGCATCTAGCTACGGTGGTGTAGATTCAAGTGCCTATAAAATGCTTAATGAGCAACGGGTTGATGGTGCAATAATCTTTGCTCCCAGTATGCCAGATGATATGCTGCTAACTTTAGCTAAGAAAATACCATTGATTGTTTTAGATCGCCAAATTAGCCATGATAATATAAATACGATTTTATTAAATAATGCTACAGGTATTAACCAGATTATTAATTATTGTATAGAACATAATTTTACAAAAATTGGTTATATTTCAGGAATCGGTTTTCATTATGATAATAAGCAACGCTTACAAAGTTTTAAAGATGCGTTAAATCATCACGGATTATCTCTTGCTACTGAATATATGTTTGAGGGTGATTTTACTATTCAAGCAGGGCGTGAAGTGGCAGAAAAACTCTATCAATCAAATAATTTTCCAGAGGTGATGGTTTGTGCCAATGATGAAATGGCAATTGGTCTCATCGCCAGTTTACAAGATGTTGGTGTTAATATTCCTGAACATATGTCAGTAGTTGGCTTTGATAATCTTACGATTGGAACATTACTCAAACCGCGTTTAGCAACAGTGTCACATTGTAAATTTGATCTGGGTGTGCTTGCAGTTACGAATTTGTTGGATACACTTGCTGGCAATCATCCTGACAATGTGGTAGTAGAAACAGAATTTGTGTATCGTGAGAGTTTAAAGTAAAATATTCAATTATAAGCAGAGTTAGCTCTTGACCAAACTTTTGTAATGATGTATCATTACGTCAGGAGTTTTGTGCTGTACCCAATTATTGTCAGGGTATAGATATACAGTAGGAAAAAAATATGTTATTTAAGCAAGCAGAAATTAATTCACAATTTAAATTAATTAAGCCAATTGTGCGTCAGTTATCTTATGATAGCTTAACGCCAATTATGGCGTATAGCGCGATTGGTGGTGTTGGCTCAACAATGATGGAGTCAGCATACGATGAAGGATATGGTAAATATTCATTTATTGGGATAAATCCATTAGCAACGTTACGCGCTACAGGTAATCAGGTCACTATTGCATATGGTGATATAGTTGTAACTCATGAGTGTGACCCATACAGTTTATTACCTGAGTTTACGAATGGACGTAAGGTCTTTGGTTTTGTGACTTATGACGGTGTTCGTGTGAAAGAAGTTTTACCAGATCGTCATCCGCCTAAGCATGTGCCTGATTTTTTCTTTCGCTTGTATAAAACTGTAATTTGTTTTGACCATCATGCGCAAAAGTTAATCATTAACCATGAGGGAACTGATAGTGAGTTGGATGAGTTAGTGACGCGTTTATTTACGCCTGTTAATGTAATGAATTTATTTAATCAAGAAAAAATTACTCTTTTGCCTGATGTTAGCGATGAAGAATATGCCGATAAAGTATTGCGTGCAAAAGAGTATATTCGTCAAGGTGACATTTTTCAAGTAGTATTATCACGTACTTTTAGTGGTGAATCGAATTTGACGCCATTTGCTTTATATCGTGCATTGCGTAAATTAAATCCTACTCCATATCTCTATTTATTTGAAGAAGCTGAATTTGCAGTAGCTGGTGCATCGCCTGAATTATTAGTTGGGGTAAAAGATAATGTTATCGAAACTGTGCCGATTGCTGGTACCTGCAAAAAAGGTGATGACATTAATGAATTACTGAATGATCCAAAAGAAACCGCAGAACATATTATGCTTGTGGATCTAGCTCGTAATGATGTTGGTGCCGTGGCTAAAGCTGGTACCGTGACAGTGACTAAATTTAAAAATGTAAAAACATATTCGCATGTAAGTCATATTGTATCCCACGTGGTTGGACAATTGGAGAGTAGCAAATATAATCCATTTGATGTGGTGCGTTCAGTTTTACCAGCAGGTACATTATCTGGTGCACCAAAAATTCGAGCAATGGAAATTATCGATGAATTAGAAATGACTCGGCGTGGATTATACGGTGGTGCGGTTATGATGATTGATGAAGTTGGTGATCTAACTGCGGCAATTGCAATTCGGACAATGTTTATGCAAAATCGTCAAATTGAATTACGAGTTGGTGCGGGTATAGTTTATGATTCCGATCCTCATAAAGAAGTTCAAGAAACTTATCTTAAAGCACGTGGTGGTATGGCAAGTATTGAATTAGCAACTGGGGGTGGATTATGATTTTACTAATTGATAATTACGATAGCTTTACCTATAATTTATATCAAGCCTTTGTAGTAGCTGGTGCTGAAGTAGAGGTTGTACGGAATGATAAAATTACTTTAAGTGAAATCCAAAATTTATCCAATTTGGAAGGAATTGTATTGTCTCCAGGTCCTGGTCATCCACATCAAGCAGGTATTTGTATTGATGTAATTAAAACTTTTGGAAGTCATGTACCGATTTTTGGTGTGTGCTTAGGTCATCAAGCTATCGGTGCCGCATTTGGTGGTACTGTAGATTTGGCTGATCGTGTTTTACATGGCAAACCTAGTTTGATTTTTCATAATCGTGGGGTATTATTTAAACAAGTACATTTGCCATTTACAGCTGCGCGTTATCATTCATTGGTAGTCAAGAAGTTCGATTTACCAACTGTTTTGTCGGTAGAAGCTGAGGATGCCGAAGGTAATATTATGGCATTGGCACATCGCGAATATCCGATTTTTGGGGTTCAATT
>RXKA01000122.1:0-4320 GCA_003962985.1 Pseudomonadota bacterium
TTCAAATATTGCCGCTGATTGGAACAGTTTTCTGTTGATTTAATGGGTAGATCTATCCTAATATTATTGGCAACAATCTAATCTAGGCTTTTGGTAAAGTAACTCCAACTTGTCCCATATATTTACCATTACGATCTTTATATGAAATATCACATTCTTCATCTGATTCAAAGAATAATACTTGAGCTACACCTTCATTCGCATAAATTTTTGCAGGTAATGGAGTCGTATTACTAAATTCTAATGTTACGTAGCCTTCCCATTCTGGTTCAAATGGTGTTACGTTGACAATAATTCCACAGCGTGCATAAGTAGATTTTCCTAAGCATACCGTTAAAATATTACGTGGGATACGGAAATATTCTACTGTACGTGCAAGTGCAAATGAATTGGGCGGTATAATGCAATAATCACCAGTTACTTCAACAAAATTTTTCGGGTCGAAGTTTTTCGGGTCAACTATGGTACTATTGATGTTGGTGAAAATTTTGAATTCATTAGCACAGCGGATATCATAACCATAACTTGATGTCCCAAATGAAATGACTTTTTCACCATTTACTTGTTTAATTTGATTTGCTTCAAATGGTTCAATCATGCCATGTTCTTGAGCCATTTTGCGAATCCATTTATCTGATTTTATTGCCATAATATGCCTTTATTGAAATGTTACAGTGATGTTTTGTCCTGGCTGAATACCTATTTGTGGGTTACAACTAGTATTGGCTAAGCGTTTGTCGATTCCCAAATAACCTTGATTTAATTCCATCGCTCGATAATCGGAATACAATGCTTGCCAAGAAATATAGCATTTATTTCCATCATTATAATATGTTCCAGATAATAAAGAGTCTTGTGGAATTAAGGTGACACTATCTGGACTACCAACAACGTCATTGGTCACGCGAAATACGGTATTATTGGTAACGACTTTTTGTCGTGGATTAGGGACATCCATAGGTATCAGACCAATAAGATTCATCGGTGTACCAGCTGTTATTTGATTAACCTTAAATGTTACTTGTTTGGGAGTAGGTTGGGGTGGTGCTGTAAATAATCCACATCCAACTAATCCAGTTGAGCCATAGATACTAACAACTAAATATAGTAATCGTTTCATAGCCATTCCATAAATATTATAATAGCCGTATTTTAACATTTATAATCTGAATGTTGCGATTAGTTTCTAACAATATGGGGTGGCATTAGTGCCACCCCATATTCAACGAGAAGTGAATTAGTTAATAAATGAATTCACTCGTTTAATAAAACCAACAGGATCATCTAATTGGATTCCCTCAGCAAGTTGAGCTTGTTCAAGAATTACTAGACTTAATTGGTTGGTAGTAGCTTCATCGATAGAACTCTCTAATTTTTGTAATAACTTATGTTTTAAGTTAATTTCTAGTGTTGGTTGCATTGATGGCATTTCTTGTCCAGCTTGACGCATTAAGCGCTCCAACTGTAGGCTCATCGCATTATTATCAACAACTAGACACGCAGGTGAATCAACTAAGCGTGTAGTTACTACCACATCTTTAACTTTACCCGTTAATGCTGATTTGATTTTTTCTAAAATTGGTTTTGCCTGTTCTTCTTGTTGCTTTTGCTCTTCTTCACTTGGCTTTTCATCATCTAATTTACCAAGATCTAATTTGCCTTTAGCTACTGAAACCAATTGTTTTTTATCAAATTCGTTTAAGTGACTAACAAACCATTCATCAACACGGTCAGTTAATAACAGAACTTCGATACCTTTTTGTTTAAAGATTTCTAAATGTGGACTATTTTTCGCCGCATTATAGCTCTCAGCTGTGATGTAATAGATTTGCTCTTGTCCATCTTTCATACGTGCGATATAATCTTCAAAACTTACATTTTGCACCGTTGAATCATTATTAGTTGACGCAAAGCGACATAATTTAGCCACACGTTCTTTATTTGCGTGATCTTCAATTACACCTTCTTTGATAACAGGGCCAAATTCTTGCCACATTGCTTGGTATTGCTCAGGTGAATTCTTAGCTAAGTCTTCCATTAGACTTAATATTTTTTTAGTTGAACCAGAACGTATTGCATCAATGTCACGTGAAGATTGTAGAATTTCACGTGAGACATTTAATGGTAGATCCTGTGAATCAATAACACCACGAACAAAACGTAAATAATTAGGTAATAATTTTTCGGCATCATCCATGATGAAAACGCGTTTAACGTATAGTTTGATACCATAACGGCGGTTGGCATCGTATAAGTCAAACGGTGCTTTACTTGGGATGTACAATAGTTGTGTATATTCTTGCGCGCCTTCCACACGAGCATGTACCCATTTTAATGGCTCATTATAATCGTGAGAGATGTGTTTATAAAACTCTTTGTACTCTTCATCACTGATATCATTCTTACTACGAGTCCATAACGCATTAGCTTTATTAACTGTTTCCAATTCTGTTGAAATAATTTCTTTACCATCTTTATCACGTTCTGGCATTTTTTGCATTTTGATCGGATAGTTGATATGATCAGAATACTTACGAATAATCGAACGTAAGCCCCAATCAGATAATAAATCATCATTGCCATCTTTTAAGTGCAATGTGATTTTAGTACCATTACCATCTAATTTATCAATATTTTCAATACTGAATTCACCCGCACCATCAGAAATCCATTTCACGCCTTTGCTAGTGGTTTCGCCTGCTTTAAGGGTAATTAGCTCTACTTTATCCGCAACAATAAATGCTGAATAAAAACCAACCCCGAATTGTCCAATCAGGTTAGCATCTTTTTTAGCATCTCCAGATAGGTTTTCTAAGAAAGCTTTAGTACCTGATTTTGCGATTGTACCAATGTTTTCAATCACTTCTTCATAGCTCATACCAATGCCGTTGTCTTCAATTACGATAATTTTTGCCTCTTTATCAAAGCTTACTTTTACCGCTAATTCTTCGCCTTTATTTAGTTCTGGACGATTAATTTGTTCAAAACGTAGTTTATCAATAGCATCTGATGCATTGGAAACCAATTCACGTAAAAAGATTTCTTTATCTGAATACAGTGAGTGAATCATTAGATTTAGTAATTGTTTAATCTCAGTTTGGAAAGACATTGTTTGTTGATTAGACATTTATCGTACCTCAAAAAATTATTTCTCTGACTACAATTTAGGGGTATAGTTGTTATTTTCAAGAGCTAAATTAAAAATTATTTGTTAATCTATTTTAAAACTCAATGTATAGTCTAGGATTATTATCGTAATATCCCAAATATAACATATGCTATAATTAAGTCGCAATTATTAAGAGGTGTATAATGATAGAATTTTTTACGCAACATCAGTATGTAATGTATGCATTTTTAATGTTAATGGGCTTTTTAGCTGGATTTGTGGATGCAATTGCTGGCGGTGGCGGTCTAATTAGTATCCCTGCATTAACTTACACAGGTATGCCAATGTCATTGGTCTTAGGTACTAATAAATTACAAAGTTCGATTGGTACGGGTGTTGCTGTTTTTAAATACTATCGTGATGGATTGATTAATTTTAGAACCGTATATCGTGGATTAGTAATGGGTTTCATTGGTGCATTCTTTGGTGCAATTCTTGTTCATTATGTTTCTAATCAATTTATGCGTTATTTGGTGCCAGTGCTTTTATTATCTGTATTTGTATTTAACCTGTTTAATAAATCATTGGGCATTAAAGAGGGTACTAAGCGCATGGAAGAAACTCTGTTTTTTTCTTTGTTTGGGTTTATTCTTGGTTGTTATGATGCATTTTTTGGACCAGGAACAGGTAATTTTTGGATTATTCTGATAGTTTATTTCTTAGGCTATACTTTCTTAAATGCTTCTGGTTATGCCAAGGTGTTAAATTTAAAGAGTAATTTATTTTCATTAGTGGTGTTTATTTATTTTGGTTCGGTTCATTATACGATTGGTTTATTAATGGCATGTGGACAGTTTTTTGGTGGCTACTTGGGAGCTAAAATGGTGATTCTTAAAGGTTCTAAATTAGTGCGTCCTATCTTTATGACCGTTGTTGCAATTAATATGTTGGTGATGTTTTACCAATTATTTTTTACCCACAATGCGGTGGTGGGATAAGCTAGTTTTGTGCTTTTACAGGTTCACTTTGTGTTATTAGGCTAAAAATTATCCCTAACTCATAGAGGATATATAATGGGATGGCAAGCATGGTTTGTGACAATACATCAGGTGGAGTAACGATTGCAGCAATAACAAAGCAACCAACAAAAACGTATTTACGGATTTGTCGTGCCTTAGTTACAGACAGAATGCCAACCCGAATTAAAATGA
>RXKA01000122.1:4370-11466 GCA_003962985.1 Pseudomonadota bacterium
ATGAAAGATTGCTGGTAAAACCAGAAAATAGCAAAAAGCAACCCCAATGGCAAAAAATAGGATGCTACTCGTAACAATAACTATGAGTAATTTTTTTTCTTGTTGATATAACCCAGGAGCTATAAACCGCCATAACTGATAAAAAGTATTAGGCAGACTGATAAAAACTGCAATTAAGAATACTAGTTTTATCGGGACAAAAAATGGGGAGATAATGTCTGTTGCAATAAGTTGAGTATTAGTGGGTAAGTATTTTGCAATTGGCTCAGCAACAAAATGATAGATTGAATTACTAAATGGAAATAATATGAGTGCGCATATAGCAAAGCCAATAATACTGTAGAGCAATCGCTTACGTAATTCAATCAAATGTTCAGTAAAAATATAATTATTCATCAAATAACTCTGGTTGTCTCTCAAAGTCTAATTCTGGCTGATAAAGAAAATGCATTTCTTGAATATGATAGTCATGATTATCTAACAAATCTTGTGGGTCAACTGATTCAGTTAGTGAATGGCGCATTTGAATAACGGCAGAGCTAAGCTCTTCTTTGAGTTGCTGCAATTCTTCAATCCCAGCTTGTTGATATAAGTGTGTCGATAAATCTGCACGTAATTTGCGAATGCGCCCAATAAATCCACCAATTTTACGCGCAATACTTGGCATTTGTTCTGGTCCAAATATCACCAATCCGATTACAAAAATCAGGATTAATTCACTAAAACTAATGCCAAACACCATTAAGCCTTTATTTTTTGTCAGAGTTATCTATGGTTTTTTTATCTTCATTTAATGCATCTTTAAATCCACGCACCGCTTCGCCAGCATCTTTGCCTATGTTTTTCAGCTTATTCGTGCCAAAAAGTAGTACCACAATTAAAAGTACTACTAGCCAATGCCATATACTCAAACTTCCCATTGAATTAATTCCTTATTTATTACCCAATACATGCACATGGAGATGGAATACTTCTTGTCCACCGTTTTTACCTGTGTTAATTTGGGTTTTGTAACCTTTTGCTAGCCCATGTTCTAACGCTAGTTTATTTGCTAATACCATAATTTTACCCATCAATTCTTGATGTTGTTCATTTAGCTGTAACATGCTTTCAATATGTAGCTTAGGGATAATCAAAAAATGTACTTCAGCATGAGGATTTATATCGTGGAATGCTAGGACATCTTGATCTTCATAAATTAAATTGCACGGGATTTCTTTAGCAATAATTTTGCAGAAAATACAATTACTCATTTGAATCACTCCATATTTTATCAGTGTAAATTTTGTGGCGTCTAAGCCTTTAATGTTATAATTATAGCCTAGTTTTAGTTAAACAAACAACTAATAATTATCACGCTACATGAAAATTAGAGCATCGGGAACATTTATGTTAAAGAAAATATTTAAAATTAAGTTAAAGTTAGTTGGAATCGTATTAGTTGGATTAATTGCGATTCAAGTAATTAGTGCGTATTTTTTTGGTGTAATGGCAGAAAAACAATTTGATTATCAATTTAAGCAATTGACTAATAGTCAATTTATTAAAGTTGTTGAGTATAAATATACACGTGGTTGGTTTGTCTCTCATGAGCATGTAACCATCGAATTAAATAATCAGGGATTACGGAATTTATTGGCGGTCTTACCAGTTAAGAGTGCCGAGTCTCAAGCCGCATCGATTGATGGTAAGTACCAAATTAGTTATAATTCAACGATTACTAATGGTCTTTTTGCAGGTTACTTAAATGGTAGTATTATGCCTACGTTGGCGTATTCAAAAATTGATTTAGTTTTGCCTGATAGTCTTAATAAGGTCTTGGCAACATTTTTCAAAGATGAGAAACCATTAGAAATATCAACGATTTTGTATCCAAATAAAGCTGGTAAATATAGCATTTATTCGCCGAAATTTAATTATGAAGAAGCATTGTCTGGCGTTAAAGTATCTTGGGGTGGTTTGAAATTAAATGTATCATTCAATGATGAATTTAATCGCTTTAAAACTAATTTAGACGTTCCTTATTTTAATTTGTCTGCACCAACTAAAGGTGATTTTGCAATTAATAGTGCTACGTATAATTCGAGCAGTGAACGCAGTGTGAATGATATCAAAGTTGGTGATGCTAGTTTTCAGTTAGCATCTGTAAAAGTAAATTTAACTGAAAGCGATTTAGTTAATTTTAAACTTGGCGAAATTATTCGTACGGTTACAGGAATCAATTCAGTTGACTTTCTAAATGATATCGATGTGATCAATCCTACTCAGATGACCTTAACAAATGCGTATTATAAATCACACAGTGAAGATGTAAATAATTACTTCTCTGCTGATGTTTTGGCAGGTTTTGAGTCTTTAAATAGTGTTAAAAGTAGTTATGGTCCATTGGAGTTGAACTTTGCCTTAAAACACATTCGTGCTGATAAGTTTAGTGCTATCGCAGATTTATTATCGTATGAGGCGAGCTTAACAGAAAGCGAAAGAACTGCAGATAAGCCTAGAATGATTGCTGAATTGAAAAAACTCATGACACCTTTATTAATAGAGTCTCCAGTTGCCGAACTAAACAAATTAACGTTGAAAGTTCCTAGTGGTATGATTGCAGTTAATGGTATGATTACAACAAATAATTTTGAATCTGCAGATATGGAAGATCAAACTTTATTTATGAGTAAAATTAATGCAAATGTTCATTTGTCGGTACCTAAACCTGTATTATCATAT
Organism: Pseudomonadota bacterium; assembly: GCA_003962985.1. Lineage (GTDB taxonomy): Bacteria > Pseudomonadota > Gammaproteobacteria > Burkholderiales > UBA11063 > Aquella. The sequence goes on from RXKA01000122.1 coordinate 7,095, forward strand.
TTGCTTTTAATGCAGATGAAATATTTCTTAAGTGCTGGTAATGCAGAGCTAGATGCACAAAGTTCGCAAGCATTATCACAGTTAGTGAATATTCTTTTAGAGAATCAATTAAAAGTTTGGTTGAAAAAAGGTTATATGACACAAGAAAGCGATAGTGCATTATCAACTAATATTCAGTTTGAAAGTGGTGTGATATATCTCAATAAAATTCCAACTTCAATGAATGATTAATTAAAATTAAAAAATGCCCAAGTTTAAACTTGGCATTTTTTATAGCTAGATACTAATGTGAGGAATTATTTGTTTTATTATATCAAGTAATTTACCTCTATCCGTGTTTAAAATTTAAGAAGTATATTATGGCAGAACGACATATAGTAATTATTGGTGGCGGTATTTCAGGATTGGCTACAGCCTTTTATATTAAGCAACATCTGGCGCGTATTAATTCTACCGCTAAGATAACTGTGCTTGAATCTGAGTCAGTTATTGGTGGCAAAATACAAAGTTATCAAGAAAATGGCTACTTATGTGAATGGGGTCCAAATGGTTTTTTGACGAATAAACCTGATACCTTGGAATTATGTCAATATTTGGGATTAACTGAGCAATTATTATCAAGTAATGATAATGCGCGAAAGCGTTTTGTCGTTTCAAATGGTGAACTAAATAAATTACCGCATAACCAGATAGAATTTTTAATGAATAGTTTAATTTCTTGGCGTGGCAAATTACGTATTGCAGCGGAGATATTTCAAAGTCAACGTATTAGTGAGATTGATGAATCATTAGCTGATTTTACCCGTCGGCGTCTTGGTCAAGAAGCTTTAGATAAATTAATCGCACCAATGGCAAGTGGTATTTTTGCAGGCGATCCAGAAACAATGTCGCTGCGCGCCTGCTTTCCACGTATTTATCAATTAGAGCAGCAATATGGCGGACTATTGAAAGCAATGTTGGTATTGATGAAGCAGCATCGTAAAGAGAAAAAAAATGGACAAGTGTCAGCATCACCTGCAGGACCTGGTGGTGTCTTAACCTCGTTTGCTACTGGGATTGCTACACTAACTAAGCAATTAGCATCTGTGATCGGAGAAGAGAATATTTTACTTGACCATAAAGTAATTGCAATACAACATAATGATAATGTCTGGACTGTACAAAATCAAAATGGGCAGACTATTATTGCTGATCAAATCGTTCTTGCAACACCTGCTTATGTAGCAAAAGATATTATCCAACCATCATTACCTAGTGTAAGTGAGTTGTTAAACCAAATTAATTATTCTCCATTGGCGGTTGTATGTCTTGGTTATAATCTTAAGCATGTACGTCGTGATGTCAATGGGTTTGGTTATTTATTTGCAACTGGTGAAAACCATCATGTACTGGGAACTCTCTGGGATTCATCTATTTTTGCATCTCGTGCACCTGATAATATGGTATTATTTAGAAGTATGTTAGGTGGGGCTAAGTATCCAGATATTTTAAACTACACCGATAAAGAATTAGAATCAATTACGTGCCAACAATTGCATAAGATAATGATGATAGACAATTCACCAGCTATGGTTAAAATATTTCGCCATAAGTATGCGATTCCACAATATCGGGTTGGTCATTGTGAGTTGGTTAAACAAATTGAAAATAGTATATCCGAACATTCAGGTTTGTACCTCAACAACAATGCTTATTATGGTGTGGGTATCAATGACTGTATTGCGGCAGCGAAAAAAGTTGCGCTGAAAGTGGTTAATGATTATATAATTTAACGAGGATAATTCCAGCGATAATTAAGACAAATCCTAATGCGGAGATTAGATTTAACTGTATTTCACCAAATATAAGGAAAGCAAAGATTACCGTAAAAATAGGGTAACATGATTCGATAATTGCCGCGATTGTAGCATTGCTGGAATTAATACTAGTAAAAATTAAGATGCTAGCTGCCATATAAATAAAACTACTGAGAGCTATTAAGCCAAGGTTACGCCAATCTTGTAATTTAATTAATAAAGTTGGTAGTTTGCCCGATATTAGTAAGTAGATACCCAAAATGACAGCGATGATTAAAGATTCAAAAAATAATAATTCTAATGGTGAGAATACTTTTAATGTATTTTGATTAATGGTATAACCAAGTCCCCATAGTACAGCTGCACTTAGCGCTAACCAAAACCATGTCATATAATATTCCTATTACAAATATAGAAGTTGATTTTAACATAAAAGAAGATATATGAAATTAGATTAATTGATTGTCTTCTTAGTACGGTTTAGATGTAATGTACATGAGATGTGATTAAAATAAATTTTTACTAACCAGAGGCTCATAGTAAAATTCTATACCTCAATTTTAAAATAGATGAAATAACTTATGGATACAAAAAAATTAACACCTTTAGATGAAGCTATGCAGCAATTATCAACAGATGACGAACAAGCACAGTTTAAATTTTTCTACTTTCGTAACCGCAAGAGCTTATTGGTAGCATATCTACTGTTAGCTTTCTTGGGTGTGTTTGGCTTTCATAAACTCTATCTGAATAAGAAAAATGGCTGGGCATACTTGTTGTTTTGTTGGACGTTAATTCCAATGTTGTTTGTGATAGTAGATATATTCTTATTGCCTTTCCAAGTAACCAAATACAATCGTAATTTAGCACTAAATCTAGTTGAGCTAATTAAGAAATACGGGGATGATAATCATTCGTTGATTAATATTGATAAGCAATTGAGATTACATAAAACCAGAATGCTTGAATGGCAAATTGGCTTAATTATTTTATTTGGTTTAATCTTGCCTGTTATTTGCTATAGCAGTTTATTTTTTACCCATCATAGATTAGAGATTCATTATAAAACCATTAATCCAGATGGTAGTCAAAGTGATAGTATTTTAAGTTTTTAATATGTTAAAAGTTCAATTACCTACCGATTATCATAAGCAAAAAAATAAGCTTGCCAAATTTCCTCTTGGTGGCGATGCATTGTTTATTAGTAATTTGCAGCTTAAGTTAAAAGCGCCATTGTTATACATAGCAAATGATGCCTATGAGTTGCAGCGCTTAAAAGCTGAGTTACAATTATTTGCGCCACAGCTAAAAATTGCCATTTTCCCAGCTTATGAGGTTTTGCCGTATGAACGTCAATCACCATACTCTGAGCTAATAGCGGAACGTTTGCGTTCTTTGTGGCAAATACAGCATAATCAAGTTGATATTTTATTGATTCAGGCAACTACGACACAGTCATTATTACCACCACCTGAATTTTTTCATCAGCGAGTATTATTACTTGAAGTAGGTAATAAATTAGATATTGAACGTCTGCGTAATCAATTAGTTGCAGCAGGTTATGAATATGTAAATCAGGTATATGAAGCTGGTGAATTTGCCATTCGTGGTTCAATCATCGATATTCTCCCTATGGGAAGTAAGCAAGCGGTACGTATTGATTTATTTGATGATGAGATTGAAAGCCTGCATTGGTTAGATAGTAAATCACAAACCGTTACAGCCAGCATAAAACAGGTTGAATTACTACCTTCACGTGAGTATCCAACAGATACGGCTGGAATTAAATATTTTGTTGAAGCCTTTAAGCATTATTTTCCTAAATATGCGGAGAGTGAACTTAGCAAAGATGCGACAAAAAATATTTTACCCGCAGGTGTCGAATTTTATTTGCCATTATTTTTTAAGACGTGCAATACCATTTTTGATTATTTATCCACAAAATGGCAAATCATTTACCGTGCAGATTTATTGGCACAATTAAATCTTAACTGGCAAGAAATTCACAAACGTTATCAGTTTTATAATTATCAATATCCTTGTCTGGAACCATCTGATTTATTCTTGACTAGTGATAAAGTTATGGCAAGTTGCAAGAATCATACCGTTTGGGAACTCTCACTAGATGGTGAATATTATCCAAATTTTACAGCCTTACCTGACGTTGCAACTGATCCACGTGGTGAAAATCCATTTTTGAAATTAAGTACACTTGCAAAAAAACAGCAAATCGTTTTGTGTACCGATAGTTTGGGACGGATAGAAATTCTCCGCCAAACATTACATAATCATGGTATTGATGGTGTTGCCATTAATGATATTGCAGAATTAAAAAAACAACCAATAGTACTATGGCAGTCTAATTTATACCAAGGATTTGCTTTTGGTAAAACATTATTTGTAACAGAGGCGGAGTTATATCCGCATGGTAGGTTACGTAAACGTAAACAGCGGAAGAAATCACAAACAACAGAGCAAGCCAATTCAGATTTAATGGTACGTGACTTAGCTGAAATTAAAGCAGGGGATTTAGTTGTACACATTAATCATGGTATTGGTCAATATAATGGACTAAC
>RXKA01000122.1:11516-12090 GCA_003962985.1 Pseudomonadota bacterium
AAGTTGATCTTACTAAACTAGGCTCAAAGCAATGGGATAAAATTAAGGCTAAGGCAGAGCAAAAAGCTAATGATATTGCCGCTGAATTATTAGAGCTTTATGCCAAACGAGAGATTCAACAAGGTAATAGCATTCCTTTACCTACTGAATACAGTGATTTTGCGGCAAGTTTTGGTTATGAACCAACGGTAGATCAACAAAATAGCTTTGATGAAATTATTAAAGATTTGGCGCTGATTCGTCCAATGGATCGTTTAGTCTGTGGTGATGTTGGTTTTGGTAAAACTGAGGTTGCCATGCGTGCGGCATTTATTGCTGCCATGAATGGTTATCAAGTTGCGATTTTGGCACCAACAACTCTTCTAACTGAACAATTATACCAAAATTTAGTTAATCGTTTTGCAGGTTTTCCCGTTAGTATTGGGGAGATCTCACGCTTTAAAACGCGTAAGGAAATTAATCAGACATTAACCTTACTAGCAGATGGCAAATTAGATATTGTAGTTGGTACTCATCGCCTAATTCAAGACGATGTAAAATTTGCAAAATTGGGGTTAGTAATTATAGATGAAGA
>RXKA01000041.1 GCA_003962985.1 Pseudomonadota bacterium
GAGTACAAGGTGAGCAAATGTGCAAGTCCTTGCTGCAACCACGATATGAAAGATACGCCGTCATAATTGACGTACTAAACACGTCACCGGATAAATTTTCTCTGTACCATTGACCGCAACAGGCGCATTGTTTGTAATGCTTACGCAACCACCAGGCCATAGTAAATTTCCAACGATTTGTGGTGATTCTGTCTTCTTTTTTGTTATACCTAATTTGGATTTTACCTTGTGTATGATTCGCAATGTATATTTCAACTGCGATTTCATTGATGATTTCAACTGGAAGATTGAACCGTTGTGCCAGGTACGCTTCAATTGTTTGGATGGTAGAGATGTTAGTGTTCATTTTTTTCCTTTCATTTTAACTTGGTATAGATTTATTATATCATAACTTGCGCAAGATAGTCAGACCGTTACCCTACGCAAGCTATACACTTACCTTTCGTTCCACATACGATGTAACATGAATTCTTTCTTATTTAGTCCTAAAGTTTCCTTTACTTCTGTGATTTGCGAAAGAATGCTTGCTTTACCATCACACAAGAACACTACCGCCGGTGTGCCACCTTGCAAGATGGATAGCTTCTTATTTGTGTAAGTCACGTCAACATCTGCGGGGAACATAGGATGCTGCAAAACGTTGTTTACTGCGTAATCAATACGTTTAACCCTCTCTACTTCCTGCGCAATGTATTCAAGAATTGATAGTAAATTTGCCTTGTGCATATGTCAATCCTTCCCTTGTCGAAAGTTTACAGCGATTAAATCGTTTCCATATTTTTTCGCTTTACGAATGGCGGTGTCACAGTATTTTACATGCTCTGGAAAATCACGCTTCACACTTGCAAGTAAGTCTTCAATTGATATAGGTTTAACATCTCTCTGTAATGCATAGAAGATAGATGGTAGCATTTGTTTTTGTGGGTAAGCGTTCTCTGCGCAAATTGTGCCTTTGACCATGAAGCCTGATTTGATTATTGCTACCCTGGCTGCTTTTTTGTCTAAACCTTCAATCGATGGTGAAAGCCGATGCATTGCCAGCTTAGACGCCTCATACAAAGAGACGGTTGTAATCAAGACAGAACTAGGTGGATAGCTATTTGTATCGCTTTCGTCTTCCTCACTAGTAAATAGAATTCCTTCTGTGTAATAATCTAACTCATCTAGATTAAGGGCCATCTCTAATGTCGTCATTGCTGACCGATATAATACTTTGCAGTTTGGAACTGTATTTCTTACAGTTCCATTTTTAACGTTACAATACTTGTTTATGCGAACAATATACAAAGCGTAGCGACCACCATCATACAGGAAGAAAAACCGTAATAAATTCGATTTTGCCCAAATATCACTGTACCACTCGATTACTGTATCGGTATCTGCTTGTTGGATACAAAGCGAGTCGGTGAAGCTTGCGGCAGTGGTTAACAGTGTATCAAATGATATAACTTTTTGTGAATCGAACTTGCTCATATATGGTAACGCTGTAAGGAAGAACTTTGTTTGTTCCACCCCTTTGCTTAAGTAGAAAATCTGCGTGTACATAGCCCCTACTTTCGATTTAGGTAGAATTTGACTTGTTGTAGCTGTGTATATTTCGGCGTATGGTCAGTAAGTTGAATTTGTACACCATCAGGAAACTTTTTGTTAAAAGTATCAATCATGTCTGACATTTTAACCAAAAGTTCATGTGCTTCTGTGTTGATGGTTTGCAAATATCGCTTATCTTGTTTATCAAGTAAAACAATTTCGTGGCTTAGATTTGCAACCTGTTTTTGTAAGTATTCGACAAATCGACTAACATCTGAGAAAGTCAAGTGTAGCAACGATTCAGAGTTACTATACAACCCCCACGATACCAGAATATGATTTGTTGGCTTTGCTACGGTGCCACTATTGAAAATGTAAAGTAAATTCGTTGGCCCTTGTATAATGCGTCAAGCCGATTAATATGACGCATTGTGACTTTTTTTGAACCGTCAACAACACTTTTAATAGCGTTCATTAGTTCAATTTTTTTGTTCAAAATCTCATGTGGCGTAAGTGTAGTTTGCATTTTTGTTTACCTTTCGTTGGTTGCTATATCTCTATTATATCAACTTTCGGAGGATAAAGCTGGACCATTATCCTACGCTAACCCTACGATTTAGCGTAGCTTGCGCCGATAATATATCCAGTTAATAAAGCAACTGCAACATCAATAGAGATTTGAGACACACTTTCGATTGTCGTTTTTAATTCTGATTTGTCATACGTTGCAAGTAACATGACTTGCATTGCGCCAGAGTGCCGCTTGACTGTTACTTTGTCATGAAAAACTTCTAATTCATACCGCACATGGGTCAAATCTGTAGGCGATACAGTTAGGTTACAACCTTTGTTATTTGTGGCGATTGTGGTTAATTGTTCAATAGTTAGATTGCCGTATTCTATTGGTAGTAAGCAATGGATAGTTAGGTTGTATTTCATATTTGATATTTTTATCTGTGAAATGTTGCATTAAATAAGCAGCAACATCAATAATCGGCAATGTGATAGTCTCTTGTAATCTAGCGTTAGCGTTATTGTTTGTGTAGCGTCTGATGGTTAGTTGGCCCACTGTAGAGAACATTTTGTGTTATCCTTCTTTTACCCTACGCAGTTTCCATCGTATTGATATAATGCGTTAATAGAGCAGTAACCAGTTGTAAATCGGTTGGTGACATTGCAACAAATGTCGCAGTAGAACCATTGACAACGGCAACTAAACTTTCAACTGGATTGCCACGAATTTTTTTGAAAACAGAGACTTGATTCGCAATGTGGAAAACTAGCTTGAATGTATTAGAACCCATAATACATTCTTCAATTGTAGCATTCATAGTAGAACGCTTTTGCATCAAATTTGCGATTTGTTTGGGTGTTTGCCGGATAAAAGTTTCACTAGTAGCGAATCGGATGTAGTATTTCATGTGTAGTTTCCTATCTTGACTGTTACTGTTTGATAGACTTATTATATCATGGCTTGTTTTGCGTAGCTTGACGTTTGTTATACGTTTACCCTACGTTTTTTGTTCTTTTTGCGCAAAGACTTTCTTTCTGTGAGTAACTTTTCAAGCGTATCATAGGGAAATGTAACGCCATTTGATTCTAAAAATTCTCTATGTTGTGCAATTGAGTCTAGCACTTCCATTGAATCATTAATTTTTTCAATTAATTCTCCAACAGTTTTAATATCGTACCAAAAATCAAAGTGGTATGGTAGTTCTGTCTTGATTCCCATTATTTTGTCCTATTTTGGATACTTTACCCACTGTACAATATAACCAAGTTGTACCGCACAAACACACTTTACACCTAATTGTAACGCTTTGTGCCAAGTGCTTATGTATGCAAAGAAGTTATAACCTGATTCTACTGTATAATGATTATCAAACTTGCGAATTGCGAAGGTATAACCGTTTACAGTAACGTACCATACAGAATTTTGAGAGATTGTCACGCCATAAGGTCTTTGGTACTCTGTAAACTCTTGTGAGATAAACAAATTGACTGGATTGTCTGGTAATGGTAAATCATCAATACTTACAAATTGTTTGCCGTAGTCATTTGTAGAAATTACGTTGTAGTGTTGCATTATTTTCACCTATAAACTATTGTATAACTCTACCGCAAGATATGTTACAAGTACCATTAAATTAGAATCGGGGTGGAAATTCACTTTAAAGAGTCTAAATCCGCAAGTTGCTTCACTAAAGTCACCATAACGAATTCCATAGAATTTGTTGTATTGTTTATCTGTAGCGTTATTAATCTCTATGATGATTGTTTGGCCCTTCGCTTCATTTGTTAACTCTACTGTTACATCTGCCATTTGTGAAGCGATGAACGATGGAATTTCAAGTAGTGGTAGCGTTACGTTAATCAATGCAACGTCACTTTGTGGATTCTCTAAAACTCTTACCGTGTAATTCGTATCGCCATTTAAAATTTGCATCTTATATATCCATTCTATCATACTTGGTAGGGTAAAGCTTGACGTTTACCCTACACGATTCATACGTTTACCCTACGTTCATCTTAACAAACTCTGTATAGATTGCGCTTGCAAGTGTCATCGTTTCCTGTGTAATACGGCCAAAGAATTCTACATCGTTGTTTAAGTTTACGAGCATGATAGGTGCTTTGTGTTGTGAAAGTTCGTCTTCACCAAGTTCTGTAACATGGTACATAATCAGCGTAAAGTAATTACCGTAACAGCGAACTTCGATTTGATAATAGAATTCATCTTGGTTGCAATCGTGGAAAATATTGATAATTTGCTCACGATTCATAACTTTACGACGTGAAATTACATGTTTAAATAGATGGGTGATTGCATTATTCATAGGGCCGTGAAACACCGTGTTATAAGTGTTGTTTTGAATTTTGATGGAAGTGGTAGTGTTCATTTTTTCCCCTTTTATCTTATACTGTCTGTTGCTGTATACAGTTTATCATATTGCGTAGGACAAAGCTTGACGTTTACCCTACGCAATATATATGTTTTAACTACTATGCAACCATGATTCGATTGCAGTTTGTGTTGTAACAGTAAACTCGTTGTTACCAACAAACTTTTTAATATGGCGATTCGTTGTTGCGCTATAACGTTTATCTGTGACAAAATGTACTCCAACTACAGACATTGCAACAGGGGTGTTATAGGAAAACAAAACGATTACGTTACTTTCCTCATTCACTAATAGAGAGGCGTAATTTGCTTGCGAGTTATCAATCATCTTTAGCATAAGTTTACTCCGATATGTAGCGCAAAATATCTACAGGATTTTGACCTACAGCACTAGCAGCGTCAAGCATGGTAATCTTATTGTGCTTACGATGTGCTTTCTTTAATCGCCTACAAACTACCCATGTAACCGCTTGTAAGTGTGCTGGCGAGATACCTAACTCCTTTGCAGCGTGAACGTATACGCTTTGTGCATATGTATAGGCAGACCTATAAATTTCATATGTACCTCCCTTTTCGTAAAATCCTAGCAAGATAGACATTGCTAGGCTATCAATAGTTACAATATTGTTGTCGCCTAAGATGTTTGCAGCGAACGAACTTGTTTTTTGCCCTAGTACGTAAGGTTCATTGAATACGACAGCATATCCAGTATTAGAGATTGCACCAAACTTATGTACCTTCGGCATATCTTCACGCTTAAGCCAACCCTGCATATATGCGTCATATGCTTGTAAGGCTAATTCAGCGTTTTGTTTGTTTTTTTCCCACTTTGTCTGGGGAGAAATTGCAGCAATCAGGTGTGCTACTTTCACGAGTGTTACACCGTAATGAGCGTATTTTTCAGCTAATTGTTTCGCAAATGTGTAAGCATCATTATACCAGTCCGTATCTCTCTCTTTATCCGTTGCCATCGCATACAACTTATGGATAAAAGAAACATCCATATACTTACAGTCACCCAGACCTACAGAGATTGAAATGTTCGTTCGCTTACGTGTGACTAACATTTTTGCACTTTCCTTTGCTTATAGATGTAACAGTAAATTAAGATTTTGATGCTTTCTTGATTGCAGATTGTTTGGTAGATTTCCGCTTGTATTGTTGTGCCATTCTATCTAATTTCAGTAATTGTATATCGGCAAATGTCTGGTAGGTTAACGTTTCGTCAATATCAGTAGTGTAATGTTTGATTTTAATGCGAGTTTTCATTTTTTCACCTGTTGATTATTGAAAATTTCAATGCGTTTTGATTGACAGTGGTGCATATACTCGTATGCGCTTGCACGTTCATTACTTGGCAGTGTAGGCAACAACTTACGTACTCTCTTGGCTTCTTTATAATAGTCTGTAGCTTTCCAACTAGAATTTTCTAACCTGTCAGTAAATTCCCGATAGTATTTGTTACCATGATTAAAGAATTTATATAGTTGTCTCATTTTTCACTTCCTTGTGTGTGTTGTTTGTTGCTGTATACAGCTTATCATGTTCTGCGTAGGGAAACTGGACGTTTACCCTACGCTTTATATACTACTTCAGTCTAATTTCATACGGCAATTTTTAAGCTGTGTTTGTTTGATACCTGTATGCTTATTGACTTCATGCCGTACAATTTCACCAGTAAGTTTAAGCGAATCACCTTGCGCACATTTCTCAGCACCAGTGTACGTTACAAATTGATTACCACAAGTATCCTCAAAGGTATATGCTTGGTTGTATGTTTCACGATAACCAAAATTAACTGGATACTTGTTTGAAACGTGTGTACAAACAACGTAAAGTGAATTTTTTGCAGTAAATTTGTCGCCAACACTACCTACGTAATCGCTTACGCTTGATTGTGTTTTCAAGCGCTTTTCTGTCTCTTTTGCAACGTGGGCGATATACTTAGGATATGCACTAACAGCAAAACCGAAACTTTTAAACGTACAATAACCGTTAACTGCTAGTTGGTATAGGTTGCGCTCGTAATCGTTTATTGACGTTTCAAACGTTTTTAACCAAGCGATGCAATCGGAAAAATCATCGTTCGTACTGTCGGCAATGTATTCGCTTTTCCAAATACTGTACATATCTCTTTGGTTATCGTAATCTTCCTGTAAACGACTAAGTAAAGAAATAACATGTGATGACGTGGCAACTTGTCCTAATTCCTTAGCTTTGCTATTTGAGACATAGCCAACCTTGCCGATTACGAATTTGGTCAAACTAAAAATAAACGTTAACGGATAATCAGTAGGGCCATTTGATTTATAAAATTCCTCATCTGTAGTTAGCGTTACGGTAGAATGAAATAAGTCAGTAGTTAGGAGTACGTCTGCTGCATTAATTCCTAAGTATGCAGCTAAACAGTTACCGCCTACACGCTTATAACTACCGTCAACATGTTGTAACACGAAAATATCGTTCCGCATTCTGACCTTATTACAATGTTCACAGTCCATTGCAAAGTGTTGTTGCTCTTTTGGTAACGTTTGGGTAGGAGCCGTATAGAACATACTTTCCTTACCGTCGATACGTGCGATAAGACTGTAATCTGCAAGTTT
>RXKA01000176.1 GCA_003962985.1 Pseudomonadota bacterium
AAATGGATTGGTTCTAAATGTTGGAGAAGAATTTGTTATTAATACTGCTGGTTGATCTTCTCTAGTATATGTAATTCCATTTACAACTAATGGACCACCACTATATGTTGTTGCCATTCTTTTCCTCTTTTATTCAAAAAATCCTAAAATACTTAACCTAAAGGTAATTGTTCCTAATGACACTTTGTATCTTAAATTTCTAGTCTCATCAGTTGCCAATTCTAACAATCCTTGTACTCCAAGCATCGCTGGTGATAATCCCTCCCATCCTGATGTTCCAGGTATTGTAATAACATTAAATACTCCTGCTGCTCCGGTATTATCTGCATAGTAATTAAAAACACCACTTCTAGATGTTGGGGGTATATAAGTACTAGTTGTTAAAATAGTTTCCATAGTATTATTACCTCCACCACCACCAATTTCTTTTAAGTAATTATAAATACCTCTTGTCATATAGAAGGGAATTATAGAAGGAGTACCATCTGTTTTAAAGCAACCTATGTATTTATAGGTGTCAGTTCCCTGTTGATATAGTTTTGCTCTATCAGGAGGAGTTGTAACTATCGTAAATTTAAGAGTTCCAGCACTAGAATATGCATAAATATATAACCAAGTATTTGCAGGATATGCCATTAATCCACCTCCCAAGTCTGCAACTCCAATACTTGTAACAGCAGCAGAGGTTAATGTTTTATAAATACCGTTTTCCATAACAATAATATTTGATATTGGACCAACTAAAATGTTTGAACCATCAATAGAATATAGTGTAATTGCAGATGTGCTTGTTGGTTGTTGACCAATTGCTCTAAGAATAAAATAATCCATATCTGCTTCAGATTGTGTAGCAGGATTTACTGATGCAGCAGCAGCAGCATCACCATCATCTGGAATTACAATACTTGTAGTATAATTTGGAGTTCCTGTGTATGTACTTGCCATTTTATTACTCCTTAAATCCTGTCCACCATACTCTATTTTTAGCAGTTACAATAACTGGTTGTACTGCCATAGATAATCTTCTAGATGCATACAATGGGTATTCTGCAACGAAAGTCTGCACTGTAACAACAGAGTTATAATCTCCACCACATTCAATTGGATTTACTGCAAATCCTGGCCAATTTGCAGTAGTAACTGTTGCAACTTCTTTTGGAGCAATTGTAAAGAATAAGGTACCAGTTGCATTACCTGGTAATGCTGCTCTTATTAGTGTTTTTAGAGTTTTTGCTGTACCTGTAATTGTTATAGGGAAAAGATCAACAGGACCAGGACCAGCAAAATCAAAAGCTGAATAATTCGTATCTTGTGGTACTGCAAAAGTATAGTCAAAATCTGTCATTGTAAATGGAACAATTTGTGACATCGCATCAGTTAAAAAACATCCTATATATCTCTTACCTGGATCTCCATTTTGCCACATCATATTTGGATCAGGAACTGTAGTACTTACCTCAAATGATGGGTTTGTTAGAACTCCTGTATTTAATACCATATAAATATAATACCAGGTAGTTGCCATCAATCCCATTGGAGTTAAAGTTGTTGTGCCAGTTGTGTAGTTTGGTATGTATTTTGAATCTCCTGCATTAAATGCATAGGAGATACCAAATTCTTCAATATTAATTGAAGTTAAGTTAAAAGATGATATAGCAACATGTGGTCTATAACTAGAAAATGTTCTCATTAAGAAGTGGCAAGTATTACCTACAGTTTCCCAAGATGGGTTTGCAGTACTAACCGCGACTGGATCCACAGCATCTTGTGGTAATGATAAAACGTGAGGGTTTAGAACATTAGCAACATTGCTAATAACAGGATCATTGTAGATTGTATTATAGTTAAACATTCATTCTTCCTTTCTTTAAGTTTAATTTATTTTAATTTTAAAGGATTGCAAATTCAATTACGCTTCCCAATCTTCTTGGATATTAAATAGTGCCATACCACCTGTAATATTATTTAAGCCATATTTAGCACCCATTGCACCCCAATTAAATCCATCCCATACTAAACTATCTCCTAAAAGAAATAGGATTCCTCTACAAGATGTCCAAGCTGGTTTATATTGCCTAATTATTCTTATAATTCTAGCCAATACAGTAGCATCTCCATCAATATCACCCCATAATACTGGACGACCATTTAAATGAGACATTCCCCACATTAATAATCTTCCTTCAACTTCTCCACCCCATAATATTCTTTTAAATGGATGTGGTTGCCCAATTATGAGATACCAATTTGACCATGGTTTATCTGGTGGCTGAAAATATGGTTTTACATCAAATAATCCAGGAATTGATGGTTCAAATACTCCAGGAGATACCTCTAAATATTGAGGAATAATTGCAACATTTTGAAATCCTAATTCTTTTACTTCACTAATCATTAATGCCGGTGTTCCAGATGCCTCCCAAATACTCCATACTCTTTTTAATTTTGCTCTATATTGTTCATCATTAAATGTTTCTGGTTTTTCTATATAGTCATTATTTCCAATATGAGATAATGCATCTACTGGAGCAGTTTCAATAAAACTATCTTGTATGGCATCTGCTGATGCAGAAATAATGCTGTCCTTCATAGATCCAGAAATATCGAAATATGGCAATTTTGATGGATCTAAACACCATGGCGGCAATAATTGTTCTGTATAAATCTTGTATTCATTAGCCATTTTAGTCTCCCCTCAGTTAAACAACTACTAACCAATTAGGAGTTACACTGCCTAATGTTATTAATTCATTTATAGCTGGTACAATATCAGATACGATTCCAGGAGCACTTAAAGTAGCATCAACAATACCAGGAATTGTAATAATTGCTGCAATAACTTGATCCTTATATAAAGTCTCTCCAATCGTTAATCTAAAAAATAGATTCTGTACTGCATTAAATACAGCATTTTTAGTTGTATCATTGTTATATTGAGTTTTTATTTTTGCTGTAAATACAACGTCTTTTGTATTTCTTGCTGCTGGAGCAACAAATAATTCAGTCATAATTGGTAATTTTGGAAATATGTATGCATACACATTATTTGCATGCACTGGTCCAGAAACAATATCAAATGCACCAATACCAGCTATATATAAAGTTACTGCTCCTGCTTTTGGTGTACCATTAAACAAATTGCTATAAACTGCGACTTTTTGGACATCTGGATCTGCTGATGTTGCCCAACTAATAAATGCAGCTTTAGTTCCTGTTCCAATAGTTGCCCATTTATTAATACATCTTGTAATTAAAGATGTATCAGATTCATTATCTTGACCATATTCTGAAATCCAAGAATATGCACCACTAACAGAGGTAGCACTACCAGTATCAAATCCTACGCTAATATTTGCAGTTCCTGTATTTGCTATAGTTATTTGGTCAACAGCAGTTGCTCCAGTTATTAAGATTGTAGATAAAGATAATGCTCCATTAAGAACGTTTGCTGTAATTCTTCCAGCTTGTGGAGATGCTGCAATTAATACATTAAGTGCATTTGCAACTGATGTCATATCAGGGTAATCAGCAGTAAATGTAAAAGTTGTTGGTCCAACTGCTGCTCCTCCATTTAATGCAGAAGTTACTATAAGTGTTTGCCCAGCAGTAAAAAATGGACCATTTAAGATTGCTCCAGTAGCAACCGCAGGTTGTAATGTTCCTTGATTATCAACAGTTAACCCTGGTCTTGGTGTATTTAAAACCAATACACTTCCAGGAGCAATATTATATGCAGATCCAGGACTGTCTGCTGTTACTTGAATACTTCTTGTTGTTCCAGGATTAACAACAACAGGAGCAGCATTAGTGCTTCTATATATAAGAGCTTTATTATTTTGAGTGGGATCAAAATAAGTGACTACAAGATCTCCTTTATTAAAAGTATAAGGACCAACACCACCTGCGGCAGTTAGTCTAAATTCTCCGATTGTTTGTGTAGGTGGATTTCTAGTTAATTGATATTGTGATTGTGCTAAAAGAGTTAACCAATCACCAGTTGCAGTATCTAAATAACCACCTTGTGCAATCTTATAAACAGCTTGCCATAAATCGGCAAGTGTTTGTGCTTCTACTTGTAAGATTATTCTACCATCTGAATCTGTTTCCCAATCTGTTGCAGAGAATCCTAAACCTGATAGCATTGAAACTATTTGGGTTAGTAGTCCATCTCTAGATGGAGGATTTAATAATTGTGTTAAAGTTAATGGGGTTGGAATTGGAGGCATTCTTTTCTTCCTTTCTTTCTAAGTCTAGATTACTGGTTTATAGAATCATTAAGAAGTTCAATAGTAAGTTGTCCAACCTTCAAAATTAAATTAAATGTTGGACCATCTGCTGTAGTAATTTTAATAGTTATTAACATATCTGTAGCAGTATTATTTACTACTTCAACTTGAGCCAGCAATACTCTCTCATCTAGCTCACATTGTCTTTTTATAGCATTTTGAATTTCTTTTAATTTTGCCGTTGTAAAAGCTGTATTCAAATATTGTCTAACGTCTAATCCATATGCTGGATCCCAATATAAACAACCAGTCGGTGATTGTAATCTTTGTTTTATCTTTTTTACTAAATTTTGTATTCCACTAATTCTTCCTGGTACTTTACCTATCACAAAATCAGTGCCAAAATCAGCATAAGTTACAGCCATTGTTCCCTCCTTCTCTTATGAGCTTCAGACATTTTCCTTCTAGTTTCTTCGGAATGAGTTCTACCTTTATTAATTTGATTACCTTTCATTCTTTCAGACATTTGCTTCTTCGTCTCCTCTGTATGTTTCACACCAACAGAATAAGTATTACCTAACATCTGCTGTCTTGCTTTTTCTGCTCGCTCGGGAAATTTCATTCCCTTTGTAAGTGTATTCCCTTTCATCCTTTCTGAGATCTTTCTTTTATTATCATTAGAAAGGTGAGCCATAGAGATCTTCTTCTTTGTCTCTTCTGGCATCGGTAAAACTTCAGAAATAGCTGCTAGATTTATAGTGCATTCTTTATCTAACATACTTAGATAGAATGCCTCTCGTTCATCCAATCTTTCTTGGCAATTCTCTAGAACCGCAAAGATAAATGAGTCTAGACCATACTTATTGTAAATATTTTGAAGATAAGGATTTCTACAACATTGGTTCTTCAGCATACTTCGATGGGCATTCCATCTGCGTTTTATATTCTTTGATTGCCCTATATATGCTTTATTAGCTGGCACACAGTAAATTATATAAATACCCGCAGAGTCAGTCCTCTTATCTTTCATATCTTGCATCATCTCATTTGGTGTCATAACAAAGACTATACCAAAGATGTTAAAAGTTGACAAGATTATCCACCAATTGATAGTTGATTGGAACCTGCACCTACTGATGCTGTTAATGTTACAGAACTGCCAGCCATCCCAGGCATTCCTCCTGTAGGTGTAAATTGTAGTTGTCCCATTCCTATAAAAGTTAATTGTCCAACATTTACACTATCTCCTTTTCTTGCTGCTGGCTGCTCTTTAATGTCATGAATCATATGTACCTTTATCCCAGTTGTTGAAGTTTGATCCTCCCATGCAAAAACTCTTGGATATTGAGGATCATTGTTGGCAAATTTAACATAACAAATAGTTCCTGAAGGAACCTCAATCTTCATACCAGGAAAAGGATAAACAATAGGTACATTAGAAAATCCATTCTTAATTAAATCATTTGATGGATTTGGTAATAAATCTAAAGAACCATCAGACTTTTGAGATACAACAGAACATCTATAAGTTGTATTATACAAGATATTATCTTCTTGAGATGTTAGCTGATCTATTGAGTCTCCAAAAGTATTAGTAAAAAAGACAATTTGTGTTAGTTCGTTCTTTGAAATAAAGTATTCAACTTGTTGAATATTATTTCCATCTAGAGAGGATAGAGGTTGAATTAAATATTCCTCATTGTATATATTCCATCTAGCTTGTTCTGGAAATTTTTCAATTACTAGAAAATCATTAATATTTAATGGAGTATATGTTTCAAATCCAATCCATAATGTACCATCTGGTAAGATTCTCCAGATTGCTCCTTGTGAATCTAATAATTTAACTAGAGCTAAACTGGCTTTCATTTTTAATATATTCCAACCAACTAAATTATGATTTAACAAGTTTTGATCTGAACTAGTTGATACTGTATGCCCAGTTTTTCTAGCGATATCATTAACAACTTGTCCTAATGGAATACTATTATATGAAGATGATTCTAACTGATCAGGAAATTTGCCAGATCCTCCAATTATTGTACATTGTTGAAATCCTCTAAATACACCAGTATCTAGAACTGTCCCTTTAAATGTTTGATCTAGAAAATTCATTGTAACTGAATCTCCTATATTAAACTCTTCATCAGAATCAATTAAAACATCATTTGCCATCCATGCTCCTATTTTGGGTAGCATCAAATGACACTCAACTATTGGTTTATTATTTATTAAATATTGTGCCATCATTCTTTCTCTCTTTCTTAGTAATATACTATCTTGTCTCTCTTGTGTCTTCTTCTCTCTGTTTAATATAGATAGAGAAGATAAAAATAGCTGGAATACTCCAGCTTATTTTAAAATTGGCTTGTCCACTTTTCTTACATGAATCTTTCAGGATAGTTTTTCTTTGAATCTAAAATGGACAGATTTGCATACTCATGAACTATTTGTAGAATAGCTTTTTCTTTATGAAATTGTTTAAGTTTTTCTACAAGGATAGGATCCTTCCAAGTTTTTTGAATTGAGTTATCTTCAGTGCCTGCAAGTTCAATTTTATTTGGATCTATGTTATTATTTTTCATAAAGGTTGTTATGATTTTATCGAAAGTCCATTCCCCAGAATGATCAACATGAGCTACTGGAGAGGTATCTATAGTCTTTCCTGATATTGGACAAATCATGCCTGGTTTGAAGTTTAAGTGTTTAAATTCTATTACTTGATCTCTAATAGTATTTCTCGCTGCTTTCTTCACTATAGTCAATCTAGAAGGATTTGTAACACATGATAAATATGACCAATCAGTTGAGCTACCATCCTCTCTGTATAAATAAAAAACTCTAGATGTCATATTTGCTCGCACAGTAAAATACTTAATACCACATCCAATTTTTTTATCAGCTTCTGGGTGTCTTTTGATGAGTGCTCTTAAAAAGAGATCATCTTGACCTTTTATTTCGTCATTATATTTGGTCTTATATAATATTTCTTGGCAGGCTACTTTTATTTCATCCTTTGTTCTAAAAGTTCTCTCACCAATAAATATTAACTCTTGTTTTTTACACATCTATAAATTCCCCCAATACTTACCATATTTTATTAATAATTCTCTTGACTAGAGAACCTTCTTCGTTTAAAGTTGAATCTAACGTTCCTTCTAGAAGAGTTACAGGTGTTCTACTTGTAACTCTTTTTTTTATTTCATTAAACTCCAAGACATCTGGAAGGGTACTTTGAATAGATCTTATTTGATCCTCAGCATTTTTAGTTATTTCATTAGATATTGTTGATGCTGATGTTATAATTACATTCTTTTTTGATAGATCTTGTTCATTATTCAAGACAATTGTTGGATTCTCCTCCCAAACTAAAAAACTTTTAATACCATAATGTTCACATGTTTCATTTACAGCATCACAAATTCTCTTTGTCCAGTATTCTTGTCTTAATTTATTACTAAATGAGACAGAGAACCCATCAAATTGATATAAAGTAATTTGAAAATCAGTAGTTTCATTTGTAAGCTGAAAGGCAGGGTATATTAGTACCTGTTCCATAGCTTGAGCTTGTTGAGCTAACACGCTAAGAACATTCTTTTTAGTTATCTTGATTGTTTTAAGAGTAGGAGGATCATAAGGAGATGGTTGATCATATACTTCTGTTGTATATCCAGCTTTTAATAAGGTATTAACTCTCTTTTTTCTGGCAATTAGGATAGCTTTCATAATTGGATGAGATAAAAACAATTGACCACCATTTACAACACCAAAATCTGATAGAGAGAGATCTAATTCATTTACTAGTCTAGTCTCCCCCATTCCAAAAATAATTCCATAAGTATGGTCTTTTAATGTTCCTTTAACTCTTTCATATGAAGTTAAATCTAAATTAGATAAACCTAGATGTGTGATTAAATCACTCCATAACTTCTTACCAGATTCTAAAAATTCTAAAACTTCAGGAACATCCCATTGTCTAGCAATAATAGCCAACTGTGCAGAAGATAGATCAAACTCAACCCACCCTTGAGTTAATGCCTTACGAACACTCTTCTTTAAATTTTGCATAGAAGCTCCCATAGTAAATAGTCGATCACTATTTGCAGTAGGAACATAAACAGGAATTGGTCTTTCTTTAATTGTTTGAAGAATTAATTTCTGAATTCTTTGTGCATTAGGATTTGTTATTTTTTCTATTTCAGTTTCTGCTGCTTCAAAATTAGGTGCAAGAGCAGTAAATTTATTAGTAGGAAGATTATTTAGATATTGAGCCATATATCTAGCTCTTGGAGAATCTGCAATTGCTACAAGATTTGCAGCTTCTTCTCTATCTAGTTTTAATAACTCTCTTTCTCTTTTTAATGATTTCTTATTGCCATTATCAATATATACAGACTCTTCATGTGCATAAATTCCATTTAGTTCATCATCAATCGCTTGTTGAACTTCAATTGGCCAATTTACGATTACTCTTCTCTGCTTACCATCAGCAATCTTTACTGAATGTCCTGGAAACACTTCTTCCCAAGAAGATACTGACCAATCTCTTCCTTCTTCATCAAGAACTAAAGAGGCAACTCCTGATGGGAGAACAAAATTTATAAAATGTGTAAGAAATGGCTTTGCTGCATACTTACCATTATCAATCAAATGCTCCTTGCCTTCTGCTCTTGCAATTGATTCTCTACCAACTCTTACTGCTCCTGTTTCTTCATCCCTATACGATGAGAAAGCCAATAATCTAAACATATTCCAGTGATATTCCTTCTTACAACCACAAGTAAGACAATTATCCAGATTTGGCAGTGCTTCTGATATTCTCTTTCTGTTTGTTGGTTTAATAAGTCTCTTCATCTAACGTTCCTTCTATTTCTATACTAGAATTAATTACTACTTTATGTCAATAAAAAATAAAATAATTTTCTATTAAAGGAAAGTGGACAAGACGATTTTGATTAAATACGTCTAATCCTTAGCTAATTTCATTTCTCTATCTATATTAAACAGAGAGATAAGAGAAAGAAGAAATACCTAGTCCTATACCATCTCTAGGATCAAATCTCTTAATCATTTCTAGATTAGATCTTGACATTTAAAATAAAGTATTCTAGAGTAGAAGTCAGGTGATAGATGAATGAAGAGATAAAGAAGAGGAAGTATGTGATAAAGAATCCACATCCTAGAAAGACGTGGCAAGTTAATGTTATATTAGATGATGAGCAATTTAAAAAATTAAAAGAGTTGGCAAATGGTAAGAGATTAACTGTAGTTATAAGAGAGCTAATAGAGAAAGCATAGATAGAGGGGATGAACATGGAAGAAAAGATTAAATATAATAAAAATGGTAAGCCAAGGAAGCAAAAAGTTGTAATAAAGCAAAAATTTATGACTAAGAGAATTACATTTTCTTGTACCCCATCAATATATGATTCGATTAACAATTTAGCAGAACAATTAAAAAAACATCCAGCAGCATTAGTTAGAACCATTATTGAGGATTATTTAAAGGAGCAAAATGAAAAAATGTGATTGGTGTAATCTATCCTTAAAAAAATCGGACACCATTATCTTTAACAACAAGCTTTATCACAAAATCTGCTTATACCTCCTCTCCTTAGCAAAATTCTCAGCACAAAAAGATAAATCTTAAATCTTCCAAAATAATCTATTCTAGAAAGTTATATTCATATCAATATGAAGTGGAGTAGGATTTTAATGAAAGAAGGAAAGAATGATAGTAAGAGTTAAAAGAAAAAATGTATTAATTAGAATACCATCTAATTTAGCACAAAAGATGGATATAGCATTAATATGCTGTTCAGCATTAGGAACTCATATATCTAGAAATCGATTTATTATTCAAGCAATAGAAAATGAGACTGATTTAATTTTTCAAGAAATGAAAAGAATTCAAGATGAAGAGAATGCTAAAGCAAAAATTGTAATAAATAGGAGATTTAATAATGAAAGCTAATATAAGTCTTAATCAAAGACAATCAGAGTTTTTAAGAGATTTACTGCATACCATACATCCAGAGCACATTATTGACTTTTTAGTAGATAATGACATTTTAGATGATGAGGATACAAAAAACTTATTAAAACAACTAGAAATAATGGATCCTGAATACTATTTTGGTGTCAAAAATGCAGGATAAACCAAATACTAAAACAAAAAAATCTATACCAACTCCTATAATTACTCCACCTCTAAAAAAGAATGGAATAACTATATATATTAATAAGATACCCCTAGATGTTCTTCAGATTGATTATAAAGAAACTGTTAAGCTTTTAGGGGTAAGAGTATGTTTTGGTAATCTAGTCTTGCCTAAAGACCAAGCAATCGCATTTAGAAGTACTTTATTAAATACCTTTGAATCAAAGATTGATATTGAAGTTATATATTATAAGGATGATAAGATTAAAACTATTGATCTCCTAAAAGAGTGCAGAATAATAGATATTGAAAATATTCAAGTCTTTAATGAAAATTGGAAAGAAAAAATACAATTAGAAATTTCTAGAATTGAATATGGTATTATGTTGGAGTAAGAAAGAGAGAAAGAATGGAAAAGCAACAAAGAACTAAGTTTTATTTTAGATTTCCCACAAGACAAGAATGGAGAAAGTTTTCATTTAAAAAGAATGATGGAGTTTTAAAATCTCTAGAGTATATAGTACATACGACTATTATTGAACCTTGTCTTGAAGAGTATTTAAAATTAGAACAGCAAAAGATAACATTAACTGAAGATATTGGTCAAAGATTAGTAGATATTTTAGTATGTTCCTCCGATGAGGAAATTATTGATAGAATTGAAGTGGATATAGCAAAACCAATCGTTTCTATAAATAAAAAAAATAATGAGGGAGAAGAATTATATTCTTCTATAGAGAAGATAGTAATAAAGATATTAGAGAGGTATGAATTGATATAAGTAATTATTTTTTGGTCATAGTTCTTCTTTTTTGAGTGTGTAAATTAACCAGATGAAGATGCTTATAGTCATTAAGATATAAGCAAGAAGATACCAGTCTTGTTTTTCTATATAATTCTTATATCAAGAAATTAATGGATTGCTGTTACATTGATTTTTCTAATCTTCCCACCATATTCTTCATGTGGTGGTTCAGGATCTGGTAATTTAATTACAGCATCAGTTGAAGTATTTACCCCTTTTGCCGCATCTGTTAATGGTTCAATTTCTTTTCCATCAATCTTCATTACAAATTTATGTCCTTCATTTCTTGCATGAAACATAACTACAACTGCGGGAACATAATAAGCAGCAATATCATATATCTCCTCCTTTTCAAAATACTGACATCCAGCATTTTTACAAGTCAATTGTAACCTGACATTTCCTAATGCAATTGGTGTTATCTCTAATGAATGTGCTCCACTATGATTACCAGTTGTATGTGTTAGTAATACTAAATTAGTAATATCCTCTGGTCTTTCCAAATCAAATTCTCCCAAAAATCTATTGCATGTTTTGCATGTTAGTAAATGTCTCATAAAAACATTCTAGAGAAAAAATAAGTAAGAAACAAATTAGAAAAAAAATTCTAAAAAAATAATTAATGGATGGAACAGTGTGTACCTCCTCTTTTGGATTTAAGTTTTGAAAAGGGATAGGTATAACTATATACAGAAATCCCCTTGTTGTTATTGAGAAAGCTAAAAAATAGATAACAACAAGGGGATTAGAAGGAGAGTTTTAAGATATTTATCGAGCGTTTATTACTAAATCACCAGCAGCGATTGCCCATACAAGGACATGAGTCATTCGATCTTTTGGAAAACTTGTAGCTTCTGATTGAAATCCCTTGCTGTAATCACAGACATAAGAATCTCCAGATGCAGCAAGATGTGTCCAATCAGCAGTAGTTCCAGCTCCTGGAGCTGGACTTGCTACAGGAGCAGTTGTTGAATCCCCATTATAAGAAGAAACAACTCTGACATAACAATCAGCTTTTGCTAAAAGATTTACAAAAGCACAATCTCTTCCTAGTGGGATACTATAACCAGCACCCGCTGCCATACTATGAGTTTTTTGAACATTAGTTGCCATGGTATTTTACCTTTCTTTATTAAAGTCACTTATGGAGCTAGAACTCTTACAGTGAACTGAGGAAGACCAGGAGCAACTCCACCAATTGCATCCCAACCATATGTAATACCACCTAGCTGTACTCTAACCCAATCATTTGGATCTAAACCTGAATAGTGGAATTCAGGCATCTTAACAACTGAAGTAACTAGTGGACGATGAACTGGATGTGAGCAGTTCAATACATACCAGAACTTATCTGAATTTGCTACAGTTGGATCTACAAGTTCTGGTAGAAGAACCACATCACGAACCATACCCTCCATACCTGCAAATGGATTACTTACTCCAGCAGCAGCAGTATTAGCACCAAATACATTTGGAATAAGTGAACCAAAGATAAGCTGTCTTGCTTTTACATAAAGTGCATATGTTGGAACTAGAATTACTAAGCCAGTATCCTGTGCTTCTAGAATTTGTCCATCCATCCAACGAATCTGCTTTAATGTATTTAGAGCAGAAGATAAGCCTGGTTGATCAATATCAAAACCAACTAGATCATTGGTATAAGTTCCAAGAGCTACATTATTTGGATTAACTGGGTGTGCTGTATTCCATAGAGAAACACCATCAAAACCAGCAGGATTTGTTAAAATCATTGATGCTAGTTGACGATCCCATACTCTTTTTGCTCTTGAGGCAATTGCGCTTAATTTACCCTCTAGAACACCATATACATCATAACGTAATGTTGAATCAAATAACATCTCGTCAGGAGGTGCAATTCTCTTGTGAGAACCAGTAATTTTATACATAAGAGCAGCACCAACTTTACGTTGTGCTCCCTCTAACCATACTTCTTCTTTACCTGCAACTGGTGAGAAGGGATAATCAAATTGTTCCCCAGATGCATTTTGATTTAAAAATGAAATTTTATCAGCAACTGTCTTCTCATCAAATGTAAGCTGTGAAAAGGCAGTACTTACACCAATAAATAAGTTATTGATGTCTTGTGTTGATATAACATTAGGATGTGCCATTTTATTTTACCTCTATTCCTTAACTTTAAATTAAACTAGCTCACATTTAAACTGGTTGCCAGAAATTCCTAATAGTTTAACTGTAACATCATTCATTGCTATAGTTGCCTTAACACTGCAATTATCATTAATTGCAACAAGACCACCAATATTTGCTGCAACAGGAAGATCTCCTGCCTTGCCATCTAAATAAAATGCGCCACGAAGATATACTTGATTAAAATTCTTATCTACTAATCCAGTAGCATCATATGTAGCTTCTGCTACACCTAATAGTCTAGTATTCGCTGTCCCACTAACTGCTGCAATTACCTTACCAGTAACAGTACTAAGCATTGCAATAGTACCTGCAAGAATCTTCTGTCCTGCGAGAACAGGAGGTTGACTTGTAGCATCAGTAATAACAATCGATGGTTGTTCTAGACCTTCACGGAGAGTTCGTCTTTCAACTGTAGTTGCCATTTGTTGTTTTTATCCTTTTCTTTATGTTAGTATTTTTAATACTTAATACCTAGATCTTTTTCTTTTTATCTTCTAGATATTTTTGTTCATTTATTTTAATACCTTGGGATTCCATCATCTTTATAATCTGCTTATCTAATTCAGTTAATGTAATTGTCTCAGTAGCAGTTACTATAGGTTGCTCATACTTTGTATTAAGTTCAAAATCTGGAGTAGCATCTAGATAAGCTTTTAGTTTATCCATAGATAAACTTAATGCCCAAGTGCGCTGCCTAGGAAATAGTTTTTTTACTTTTCCAGTGATGAATTCATCAACAAGTTTAGTTTTTTCTGAAAGTTCAATAGAGTTTTTCAGATCTAAAACTTCTTTTTCCAGAAGTTGTTTTTCTTCTGCAAGAGTTTTTACTATATCTACTGAATTCTTATATGCAGTAAGTGTCATAACTTGTTCATCTAACTTTTCTTTACCAGTTAACTCTTTTAAAGTCTCTCTTAATGAAACTTCATCTCCATCTGGTTCTTGACTTTCATCATCTAGAAAAGCTGGATCTACTCTTTTCATATGTACTTTAACTTCATCAGCCAATTTCATCATATCTGAATGATGTGATTTATACATTTTTCGTAAGTCATCATCTTCAGATTCTAACATTGCTTTTGAAGAATGAACTGCATATGCCTTTAAGTACTTCTTAGCTAGCATTAAATGTTTCATTTCTTCCATTGTTAATTTTTCTCCTAATTTTGAGTTTACAGTGTCATCTGCTTCTATAGATAGCATTTCTTCTAATTGTACTATTGGTTCTAAATTATCAGTAGCAGGTAGATTTGTTAAAGCACAATTTATTATTCTTATCACTTTTTTAAATTCATCTAATACGATTGCTGGTGATATATATAAATATTCCCTATTCGCAATCATATCTGCTGCTTTTGGTGTCCATTTTATATTTACAGCATATATCCCATCAACCTTTAATTCTAAATCAAACCATCCTGCTGCTTTACTTTGATCCTCATTCTGACCAGATACTACTCCATGACCATAATCAAAACATAGATACAATCCCCTACTCTGATACTTCTCCATTACCTTTAATGCAGAATCAGTATCTAAATAATACTCTCCTTTTAATGTCTCTGTTCTCCCAAATTTTATCAATAATATCTCCTTGGGAGGATCTGAACGTTCTATCACTACCGATTCACTAAGTCTTATCATCTATTTCACTTCCTTTTTATTTACTCTATCTTACACTGTAGGTATATGTATTTCCCGAAAAGTGGACAAGGGGAAATTGATATATGGTGAGTGTATGTTACTCTTTTTCATTTCTCTATCTATATTAAACAGAGAGAGAAGATAAGAGAGAAGAATAGAGATTACACTACAGTCATACAATTACTTCCTGGTGCAGAATTAAAATGTCCAGGTTGTTTTGTATATACCTCCTGCGCAGCAGTTATTAATTGAGCAATAGTTGTTGGTCCAACATATACAAGAGCATTTGTAGCATCTGCACTATTATGATATGTAGTCGATCCTACATGAGCATTATGTTTTGTTTTATATTGGACTGCTAAATCAAAGATTCCTGCTGGATTTGTTATATTTGCAGCAGTAATTGTATTAAAGGTGTCATTAACTACATGTACACCAGCTTCAACAAAGTGCGCATTTATTTGTGCTTTACAATCATTTGCTAAATTAATCATAGAATCATAATCTGTAGAAATAGCATTTGGTGCTGATATAATATTTACAGAGTCTGGTATTAAGTGTGGACTACCCATTACTGAAAATGCAAAGTGATTATTTGCGTTTAATTTAATATCATTTAATGCAAATGCAATTGCTGTAAAAGAATCTAATGATAAATATCCACCAAGAACATTTGTTACATCTGCTGTAACATGAACTCCACTTGCAGTTCCATCTGGTTTTAAATTTGCAATATGATTATTATAAGAGGTTTGAATTGCATAAGTTAATGTTTGTAGTGCTGATAGAATTTGTGCTACATAATAAGCACCATCATTCATAGTAGCAGTTACTACATTTACATTATCTACTAGTTTATGTGCATATATTAAAGATGCTCCTCCTCTTCCAAGATGGTTGTTATTCCAGAGAGTTTTAGCATTTTGAAAAGTTGTGGTTGCTGTTGTAAGAGTTGTTGGACTCCCACCACTTAAAACTTGTATAGTCCCATCAATTAATACATCTGGTCCATCATTATGAATTGACGAAGTACCATGTACTTGTTTGTGGGTAGAATTATGTGCATCTATCACATTTTGTATAACTGAATCTCCAACAATGTATGCCATTTTTATTTTCCTTTTTATTAATAGTAAGCTTATTTTTTCTTTTAGAATAGTTTACTTAAGTGAGCCAAGATATCTTTACTCCACTTTTTAGTTCTTTACTAATTTTAGTATGAACTTGTTCAGTTAACATTGTTGTTGGAGTGTCATACTTAGTATTTAATGGTAATCTAAACTCTCTTGCTATCTCTACTATATTTAACATATCTCCAAGTCCAGCAGTAGTTAACTTTTCTAAGGCATTTCCTAGATGTAATAATGATTGAGATCTAGACATTAGTGCATCATTAAGCTGTTTTGTGTCTTCAGGTATTGTTGCATCCCAATGTGGTTGAGGAATTTGTACCGATGTATCAAAATTAAAATTATAAAATGGCATTATAAGTTGATGATAAACTGTCTTGTTTAGTAAATTTACATCAGCTTGTAGATATTCAAGCATAATATCTCTATGAATATTTGCTGCCGCATAACTACCTGATTTAACCTCAGTTGTAAGATTTTGTCCTAGAATAGAAATAGCAATATCTACATCACACTTATCAATTAATAATTTGAACATTTCGGGAGAATGTTGTGTTGCTTCTAGTTGATTTAAATCAAATCCTGCTGGAAGCATAATTGGTGCTCCCATCCTCAATCTTTCTGTAATATCACTAATAAATTGAAAGATTTCTGGTTGTGCAGCATCTTCCATAGTTGTTGTTAATTTTCTAATTGGATTACCATATACTGCACTATTTGTTCTCCAGTCGTTCATTGCATATGTTCGTGCAAGATAACTAAAAGCTAATCTACGAATTGCTCCACTCATCCATGGTCTTTCATGATCTAATAGTTTAAATACCATCCATCTATAATCCCCACTATTTATCTCAACTGTAGATTGATTAAATGTAAAAGCATTTATCATCCTAGTTCCAATATTGTAGTAAAGATTAGATGGATGCCAAACTGTTAATTGTGGAATAAAATAGTCATCAACATTATCCCAATAGAGGTTTACTAAGGATACACCCATAAGGATAGTATTTCTCAGTACTTGTGCAGCTACTGAATCTAAGAACATATGATGCCAAGCTTGTTGTAGTATCTCTAATGCGCCAATATCTTGTGGAGTTGGTTCTTTATCGAACTTCCATTCAAATGGAAGACCAAGAACACCTAAGACTCTAGTATCTAAAACAGAAGAGATTCTAGGATCTCGAAGCATATTATCTGCAAGTTTTCCAGAGGTACTAAAGGTACCTCTTTCATGATTATCAAGAGCAGCAATCGCAGTTTGTACACTCCATTGTGTCATTGGAGATATATAAAGATCTAATGTCTTATCTTTTACTTTATTAGAAAAAGATAATATCTCCTTATCAGTTGGTTTATTAACTGGTTTTTTCCTAGTTCTAGGAGGATCCTTTGGTTCTACAATTTTTGAAAGAGACTTCCCACCAACAGTTATATTATCTGTTGGGATTTTTGTTTGTTTTTTAGTTGCCATTTATTATTTCCTCTTATTTAGAATAACGTTCAATTTCATTAATACATACTTCTGCTATCATAAAGGTTCTTATCCATCTTTTGATGGAAAATTCTCATCATATCTAATGAATTAGATACTGCCAATGGAGCAGAAATTTTTGTAGTCAGTAGAATATATGCTCCAGTTAAAGCATCTACTGCATCATCATGAATACCTCTACTTGGAAAATTAACCAACTGTTTAAGAAACTCATTCTTCCATGATCCATAAATAACACCTATTCTACCAGCTTTGACTACTGGAGATATAATAGCTGCTCTAGCCAATTTAGAAGATGTTTCTTTGTTAGTAGTTTTTAAATCTATAACTACTCTAAATCCTTCTGCATGTAATGTTTTCTCATAATCATATGCAATTTCTTTTCCTGAAGATCCACCTTCCTGCTCAATACCTACAATCACATTCTTTCCATCCCGTTTAGCTGTAGACATAATCAAGTCTTTTACTTTTGATACATCTACCTTCTCTAGTATACAATCTTCTATGATGTAAAAATTATCATGTGTTCTAGCTAGAAGTAATCCACAAGTGTAATCTCCTGTTTTAGTAGCTGCTTTATCCCAGTATCTAATACGAACCGCTTGAGTTCCTTTATAAACTTGAGTCTCTTTAAAATCCATCTCAGAGAAGTACATTCCAGCTTCTGCTCTTAATCCCCACTTGTGACCTAGTAGTTGTGCTCTAAGAACAGGATCACTAATCTTACCTAGAGTTTGAAGATTATCCTTCATAATATCGTCAACTTTAGTCTCTATACATACAAATTGCTCAGAAGATCCTTTTGGTTTTACATCTGTAACTACTCTCTTTAGATCTGGATCCTCTTCATCAATGTAAGTATATAATCTCTTCCCATATGGAACTTTAATAAGTGGATCTAGAGGAGTAATACAAGATTGGTACAACCAATACTTATATCTCTCTAATACCCAATCCTCACCAGTATCACCAGCATTAGTTGTACACCTAATTCTTAGTGGAAGTTTTCCTGATGCATCTCTTAAACGAGTAGAGATTAAGTCGAATTGCTTTTCAGTAAACTGTGTTAATTCTTCAACACCTAAGAAATGTAATCTTGTATATCCCTTAAACTTAAGAGCATCATCTTCAGACTCTACTCCTCTAAACCAAATCTGTGCTCCACTAGAGAAGGTGAACTTACGTAAGGATCCATTGTAAACTACCTTTGAATCGAACTTTGTATACCACTCTAGAGCAGCATTAATAAGACCAGATTTCTCAAGCTGTGTAGCTTCTCTACGAATAATAACACCAACATAACTACCATTTTGTATTAGAAGATTCCCATTAGATTGTGGACCAAGACTAGATATGAGTAGAGCAACAGTTTTACCTGTCCCACCTGGACCAGTTAATAATGCTTCTTGTACATTATCAAAGTCTGCTTTCAGAAAGTCTAATTGAGCTTTACTTTTAACTATAAAATCATTGTCCGTAATCTTATAACTATTTTTTTTGATTGGAGGCATTTGCAAACCTTCTTTTAGCATTAAGTTACATTTCATTCTCTAATGTTGTAGCAATAACAATCTTTCCACCATTATCTCTTAGATCTACAGCAGTTGTATTTGTTTGTACTTTCTTTGGAGAAAGAGATAGTAATTTAATTTGTTGTTCTCTTTGTCTAGCAATTGCATCTGCAAGCTCAATTATTGATCTATCCGATCCATTCTTTTTTATACAATCATGAAATCTATTTAATAAAATACCAACTACATGCTCAATTTTTGCATGAAAGTCTTGAATCTCATCTTCTCTACTTGGATCAATTTTTATTGATCCAGCACGAACCATATTTGCTTTATAAGTACCTCCCATAAGTTTTGCAACTGTTCGTTGTACTGTCATTCTATGAACATCACACTTGTTTTCCTTACAAATACGTTCGGCAGCATTTAATGCTTTTTCTGAAGATTGAGTTTTAGTAAACTCTTTGGTATATGCTGCCATCATTTCTTCATGAAGTTCATCTGGAATTGATGTTCTCTTTTTTTGCTGTTTTTCCATTGTTTTACCTCTATGGTTACTATACTACATGAGCATAATTTATAAAATGTACTATTCTATACACTGATACTATTGATATTTTAAAAAATCTTGAAATTTCAACTAATTTCTTTCCTTCTAGACGCATTTTTCTCATTAATCGTATTTGATCCTCTGTAAATCTTCTTTGTACTTCATATTTCTTCATAAGTTAATTCTAGAAACATTTAGCTATTTTGAACATAAAAAAAGCTACTGAGGTAGGTCAGTAGCTATTGGTTGGAGGAATTAATTTAATTAGTATGCTGGTGAGACTCTTGAGAGATAAACAGTTGCAACACCCATACCATCTAAAAGGAAATTTAGTTGTGGTTTTAAACCAGCAGCATCTACAGTTGGAGCAACAATATAAGCATCTTTATCTGTCATAATAGTAGATACTCCAGCTTTTCCAGCAGTGGTAGGTGTTAAATCTGCTGCAACAGGAGCAGCACCATTTGCAGTAAAGAGCATGTGGCATTCTGCTAATGTTGATGCATTAAAACATAAATAATAAGTAACACCTGGATCTAAGATGATGTTAGCAACATTATTTCCTGTTAGGGAGAGTCTCCAACCTTTTCCTAGATTATTGAAGTAGTATGTAGAGTTTGTCATTTTAATTTATTCCTTAGCTACGAGCTTGTAGTAAAAATCTATAGGTATTTGTTGATAGATTTGCCATGCTGGTTTGTTGTATTTGATCATTAACTGAAATAATAGATTCAAAATCAGCTATATTTGAATTTAACATTGTTCCTGCACCAGTTACCCAACCAAGAATATCTACAACTACATCACCAACTCTTGCACCTGGAAAAGGAACTGCACCTGGACCATTATTTCCATCCTCTTGTTGCCTCTTTAATATAAGAGGAATATCTGCAACATCTAGATTTCTAAATGTTGGTAAACTTGGTGCTCCAGAAACTGGACCACATAAAACATAATTTGCTAAACTTCCAGATGTTGTTACTGTACCAGGAGTAATTAAATCCCATATTGCTGAACCAGCACTATTATCAACACACATCCATACTCTATCTGCTGTAGTATTAATCCAAACAGATCCAATTGAATAACCTGCTGCGCTATCTGCATTAATTGATGGATCAACAGCAGCAGATAAATTTGCTAATCTGCGAAATACAACACCAGCAGCATTTCTATATAGAAAACCAGTAGTTCCACCAGTTACTCCAGTAACTACTACATCATTAAGAGCTGGATTTGGATAAGTACCAGTTAAATCACCACCAGCAGGACCAGAAGGTGGTCCACCTCCTCCACCACCACTAACATCTTGACCAAGTAACCCAGCTTCACTATAAAGATCATTTAAACTTGCCATTTATTTATTTCCTTTTAACTCATTGTACCTATGTCATCTATTAAACAATAGATAGTTTTTTATTATACTTTTTTTTAAAAATGCTTTAAAGCATCCTGACCATCATACCATCTAGATGATCTTATTTTCTTCTATCTCTTATCTCTCTGTTTAATATAGATACCAACTTCATTTATACTAGGAATAACACACACTTAATAGATTTCCTCTTGTCCAGTTTACTTATACCTACATGTAAGTTATAAAATAATAAATAGGAAGAGGAATGAGAGGTGGTTGGAGAGGGTAAGGGTTTAGTATTAGGTAGGGTTAAAAAGTTTAACCTAGAGGAGTATAGGAGGTTATTTTATTGGTTTAGGACCAGTAACGATATTACTTTGTGAAGGAGGAGCGGGAGGGGATTGTGGTGTAAATGTAGAACCTTCTGCGAAGGAGGTACCTGGATCTACTTTTTTAGTAGAGGTTGGTTTTACATTTCTAACTTCAATACATTTAAAAGTGGTTTGAATAAATCCTGGTCTTTGTACAGTTGGACCTTCTATATCTTCAATATAAATTGAGTTTATACCGCGCATTTGTAGAGCTGGATGGTTTACAGCAAAACCTGTAAGTGTAGTTGATGAGCCAGATCTTGATTTTGAGGTAACTTTTACTCCTAATTGTGTATCAAAAAATTTTAATATTTCTTCTAACGAGTCCATTTGTGATTGGAATGCAATAGTATTAATAATTGAAATTTTTGCTAATTCTAAACCACTATCTTTAATAGTCGCATAATTTTGGTTTTTAGGACTTTTAACAATACCTTTTCTTGCACGAGTTACTTGTACAGTAGATATACCAGGGAGTGTAAATTGTCCTAATTGTACAATATCCCAAGGAGTTCTTGGTATTGTAGGATCTAAAGTGTCTGTTTGTCCAACGACAAAGGGAAATGTAGCCATTAGTTCATTCTCTCTTTCTTTATTTAACGTGATAATCCTTTGCTTCTTGCAGCATTTCTAGCTTCTCTATAACCAGTTACTACACTTTGTTTAGTCTTTTCAGCAGTTTTTTGTGCAATTTCTGAAGGATCAACATCACCAGCAACTTCAATATTATTTGTAATATTTATTGGTGGGGAAGGAGAACCTGAAGTTGAAGGTAATCCAACAATATTAAATGGACTAGGATTAATGTAAGGGATATCTTTTGGCAATCCTTCTTCAGTTAATTCAACAGTTGCTTGAGTTTTCTTTCTATTATCTTCAAATGCCTTTATAGCTTCATCAGCTTTAGAAGTATTTCCCGTAATAGAAAATGACTCACTTAGTGCTTTTCCTAAGATATTTCCAATATATGTAAATATAGCTTTTAATCCTGTTGCAGCACCTTCTAATGCATCGATTAATACCACACCAAATCCCTCATTTTTTATTTTTACCATATAACTAAAAACAGCTTTTATTGCATCTCCTGCAAGATCTATTACTTTTGTAAGTGCTTTAAATCCAGCAGTAATATCTTCTTTAGATATTTTTGATAATGGTTCAAATAAAGCATCTAGAGATTTTGTAACTGCATCTCTAAATCCTTGATCTTGAAATGCATCAGAAATATTTCCAACAAACTTAGTAACAGTTGGTAAGCTTTTTAAAGTAATTGTTCTAAATAAGTTTGGAATAGCTTCTTCTAAATTTGATAATGCTCCTCCAATTGAAGTACTTGCCAAGGACTTAGCATATTCTCCAGTCTTATTTTCACCAAGTAATCCTTTTGTTGCTCCAACAATCGCACCAATTGCCACATTTGGATTTACCTTACCTTTTTTTATTAATTCTTCTACTTGTTTCTTTATTGCTTCAGGATCTCCTTTTAATTTTAATCTCTTTCCTATTTCTAAAACAATTGGTTCTCTTCCAATAGTTTCTAGAGATTCAAATCCTAATGCTTCTCCTGTTAATTTTCCAACACCTTTAATTTTACCAATAGCAGCAACTAAGTTTTGAGCAATATCTTCACCTTTAAATGCTTGGACATCTGCATACAGACCTTGTAATGTATCAATTTCTGGTAAAGAGAATCTAGAAGAGGCAAATTTTGTAGTTGCTTTAATTAATCCTTCAGCACTACCTGGAGTTTGTCCTCCTATTTGAAAGACTCTTGAATATTGTTTTTCAGCTTCTGCTCTTGATTTGAATAATTTTTCAAAGGCAAATAATGTAGATTGTTTAAACTGTTGTCCTTGAATTGCTTGGCTTACTATAGATTTTCCAAAATCGAATCCCTTTTCTAGAAGACCAACAACACCTCCAAGAGCAGTTTTAAATACTCCTAATGCACTTTTTGCAATATTTATTTGTGCTGATAATTTAATAAATGGAGTTAGTTTATCAATCTTACCTAGAGCATTATTTATACCTGCAAGTGATTTATCAATATCCATAAGTTTTTCAAGCATCTTATCTAGTGCTTGTAATTTTTCAATTGCTTGTAGTTCTAATTTAAGAGTATCATCCATATCTTACTGCCTTTCATTCATCTTCTTTTAAATCTTATCTTGAGACAACTCAAGTGTCATTTTATCAATAAAAAACCCCACTGGAGAATTCAGTAGGGTTTCTTAGTATGAGGATCTTATAAACCAGACTCAGATCTTTTTATTGACATTGCCATATATTTCCAAATAAACGCTAATCCTATATCACTCTCTCTAGTTACCTGGCCAGTTTTAAGATAATCAAGTACTCCATACAAGCAATTTATACCTACTTGCATATTCTCATGTACTTGCTCTAATACTAAGAGATCTCTTTTCCCTCTGCATCCATCAAATCTTCAGCAACCATTTTTATAAATGGACCACCTACTAATTCAATAAATACCACATCAGACTCTACTAATCCCATTAATTCAGAATCTGTAATATCCAATTTACATTGTTCTACTAAGTATTCTAATGCTGTAAAATTATCAGAGCCAATTAAAGAAGATATCCTTTTCCATTCTGCTCTTGTCGGAGATCTAAACTTAAGTGATCTTCCCCTTCTAGAAATTTTGAATCCTGATGAACCATCCTCAAATAAAATCTTTTGACCATCAGTATCCCCATCTTGTTCATCTTCCATTAAATAAGTTATTAACTTTCTTCCTAATACCTCTACAAGAACAGCATCAGACTTTTCATCTGATCTCATCTCTTGTAAAGTAGGGAAAACCAAACAAGTACTAACTAATTTATCATTTGTAGAAAATGTACTATCTTTTCTTCTTGCTTCTTTCCACTCTTTAAATGTTGGAAGTCTAAAAATATAATCATTTTCTCTACGAGTTACTTTATAAAGCTTGGTATATTTACCTTTTAATTCTGCAATCTGTTCATTTGTAATTTTCATTCTTTCTTTCCTTTCTTTTTATGAGGATGCTTCATTTTTAATTTAGTCTCCTCTGAATGTCTATAACCTATTCTATTATTTTTGCCTTTATTAGCCAATCCAATCTTTTGCCTAGTTTCAGGAGAGACTATTCTACCCGTGGCCAATTTATTGTTTGACCAATATATACTTTCTCATCACTCAAACAATAAATAGCATAAATACCACAAAGTCCTGATCTGTCTCTACCAAATTCTTTTATGAAATCTCTTCCATTCATGAATTTGGTATTAACAGTCAGGACTTTGAAAGTCAATATGTCGTTGGGAATAACTTTATTGGTTTGGATTGAATGCCCTAATGCCACCAGGATTTTCAGGACCACCCTCGAACGCGATATCTTGAATCACTAAGTCAAATTTGACTTGGAGTGCTGTAGCACCTGGAGTATGTGTATTACTTATAGAAGCAATAGCACATCCATTTAGTACATCTGTAGCAGTTTTTAGTTCAGTTAAGCTATCTCTTGTTGGACCATAAGTTACAGTAATTGTAAATGGTACTGCTGCAAATCCATTACCAAGCAATTTCATAAATTCAGTTGCTTGATCCTTAGATAAGGTCATAGATCCTTTATAAGTGGTATATCCTATAGTATAACCAGCAGGAACTGGTGATGTACCACGCAGTTCTCCCTTTTCAATTGTAGCTTCGTAATTTAATTCTGTTACTTCATCAAAAATTTTGCCATTAATGTCTACGTTAATATCACTATAACCATAAACAAAACCATTAATTCTTTGTGTAAATCTAGTTGTTGCCATTTTTTTACTCCATTAATTAAAATTAAACACCTAAAACAGCAACAGGAGCAAATCCGATAGTTAAAGTAATAAACTTTGCGTATCCGAATGGCTGAATGTTTGCAGTTATATTAATTTGTAGTGTTGAATAAACATTATTATTTCTATCTACAACAACATTAATATTAGAAACGTCTTGCCTCATATTACCAAACATGTATGCATAAATATTCTTTTCAATTTTTCTAGCATCTACTTCGTAAATTGTTCCACCAACACTATTTGTTCTAACAGTTGTATTTATAAATCTTGTTGCAGCAGCATTAAGTAATGTTTCTGCTCTATTCATAACTCTACGATATTGCTGATATGTAAAATCTGAACCATTTGGTGCAAACATCCTACCATTTGTAATGTAATAACCCTGAATGCCAGGAATTGTACGAATTGTAGTAAACCTAGCGGCATCTAAAGATGGGGAAGTATATTCATCATGGAATACTCCTGGTTGTCCATCTGGTAGTCTTAATAGAATATCTGGTAGAGAACCACGTTGAACATTTCCCAGATCCTCTGAGATAGGAATAAGAGCTGTTCTTGCAGCTACAAGAGAACCAATATTTCTACGATTATATCTAGAAGTTGCTTGTGAGAAAATTGCTGCCGCACCTGCACAAACGTTTACTCTAATAGAAGAAAAATTAACAAAATCATTAATTAATGAAGTTTCCCATGCTGCTTCTGTTTCTCCATCACTTAATTGTCCTAATGTATATCTTATTAAACCAGCAGCAACCGCAGTTGATCCGGCATTTACCTTCATAACAGTTTTTCCAGCATTTGAAGGAATGCTTAATACAAGTTCATTTCCAGTATTCCCTACAGAAAATACGCCACCTGTAAAAGTAGTAACTTTTAATGCAGCTACAAGTGCAGCGATATTTGCAATATTACCCATAGGGAAGGTAAATGAATGTTGTTCTGTATAAGTATTTCCAGCATCATAAGAAATATCAATAATAAGTTGTTCACCTCCTGCAAACATCATAGGAAAGACGTTTCCAGCAGTTACTAATTTAGCTAATAGGTTTAAATCTCTTGCTTCTACAATAGAAAAGACGAATCTTTTATTAGTTAAAGCAGTATTCATAAAGGTATCTACAGTACCAGCTAAGGCAGCAGAACATGGACCTACTACATGGACAAATTCCCATTGTCTAGAATCTGCTAATAATGCTGTAAGAGCATTGCTAAGATCAGTATTATTCCAGGTTGCACCAGTTGTATAAAAGGTAAATTGATCACCTGTTTTAAATCCAGTTGCACCATTTGAAAATACTAGAGTTACACCAGTTTGAGGAATAACAAAAGTGCCTCCACCAGGAACTGAGGTTTCTGGAGAAAAGGTATTTCCATTATCCATTGAATAAACGAAGGTAGGATAAGGATTAACACCAACCTTACCTGCTCTAACTATTTGTACAATAACTTGATAAGTATCTAATGGAGTAGATCCTGTAGTAGCAAGTGCTCCATCAGAACCACTTTGTAAATCTACAATAATATCTGTAACGCTTCCTACAACAGAAGCATTCATGCGAATCGCATATACTGGACTTGGATTGATATCTAAAGATACAGCAATTGCATCTACAAGTTCTCCAGATCCAAAAGTTGTTTTCGCATCATTTAAATTTGAAATAGAAACTATTTGATTAGCGACACCATTAGTTGATGTGCCTAATTTTACATGCAAGCCAATATTGCTTGTTGTAAAACCAATTGCACCATCAACCTCGGTAAAACTAGTAATTCCTGGTAATGCCATTTTATTTTAATTCTCCTCTTTGTTATTTATTGTCTTGGAACATAGTGGGTAGCAGCTCTATCTAAACCTGCTTCAAATTCTTCTTTTGTCATTTCTTCTCCAACTGCCCATTTATTTAATATCTTTGCAGAATTAAATAACCAATCCTTACTACCAACTCTTGCCTCCTCACCTGGCAACCATCTTCCTTTATTTAGTTCTCTTCTAAATTTTGTAGATGTATCTGTAACATGTTGATAAGTTTTCCACAACATTGGTTTTGGAAGTAATTCCTCTTTCCACTCTTCTATAGTCTTTTTTGTATCTGACATTTAATCAAATCCTCTTTCTGAATTTTATAGTATTTATATGTTAAGAGAACACTTTAATTAAAGCTGTGGTTGAATTTCAACAAACTCTCCATGAGCATCAACTGTTTTAATTTGAATATACTTTAGTCCTGGATCAAGTATTGTTACATCAAGTACTAAAGATAATCTATATCCATATCCATTTTGACTATTCTCTCCAGGATCTAACATTTCTCCTGATGCACTAATTATACTTGGCTCACACAAAGTAATTCTTGTAGCTGCCACAATATCATTTACTAAAAAATAAACATCATCAGGAGATTTATGAAATACATGACAATATACTTCTGATTCCATTGATTTTCCTTGATGCGGATTTACACCAAGATGTTTTGTTGGAGTAAACCTATCTTTCCCAAATGTCCAAATAATTCTAGGAGTAACACTATTAAACTCAATTGCTCTATTTCCATAAACGATTTCTATCTGAGATAGAGGTATAGTTGGCTGTTGTTTAGATTGTAATATATCTTGTAAAGTTGTATTAATTAGTCCGATGATACGTGGCAGCATTATTTCATTATCCTTTCAACTACTTTTGATAATACTCCATGTATAGGTGCTTGCCATGTTGAATGTTCTAAACCACCACTGCTGCTATCTGGCACCATTTTTCTTTGTGGTAGTCTCTTTGTACCTGTTTGATGATACTTTGTAAACTCTAAATCAGATTCGATTTTTGCAAAATTCCTTGCATAAGATATCTTAAATGATTTCTGTATTGCTCCATTCCTATCAAATTTAGATCCATCACTATTCTTATCCCACTTTTGCCCATATGGATCAACTTGATCCTTAAATCCTTTTTTCAGCATTTCCTCCATAACTTTAGCCTCTTCCTTCATCACCATTGCAGTTAAATCTCTCCTTAATAACTTATACTTTCCAATAATTGTTTTTATATTACTTGTTATCATGAATCTATTCTACATCCTATCTCTCTCTATCCATATCTCTCTCTGTTTAATATAGATAACAATATCAATTAAATTAATCTTCTACCTACTCTTTCTCAGTTTCCTCTTGTCCACTTTCCTTATAATAGAGTTTATTTTATTTTTTAATAAAAGGAATTGACAGAAAGTGGGAGAGGGTATAAAGATTAAGAGAAGGAAGATAAAAAATGATGAAAGCATTTGTGTTAATTTTATGTTTAATGCTGGTTGGATGTGATCTTGGAACTGACTATACTGCACAAAGTAATTTTTGTTCTATTACAAAATATCAAGCAAATCAAGATGTAATGACTGCAACAGATATTGATGTTATTACTAAGTTGAATGGATGTTGGGAATGGAGTGGAAAGTGTTTAAATGCTTGTACTGCTCTTGATGAAGGATGCAATGTTCTTCATAAGAATGCTATAAATAGTTGCAAACTAGTTGGTATTCCTCATTCCATGGATATGAGATAATAAAAAAAGCTAGGAGGATTATTTCCTAGCTTTGAGCAATTTTCATGCTATTGAGTACTATAGCACTTTTTTAATATTAAAACCGTAATATTTTCTAAATGATTTATAATAAGAAATAAAATGTTTTTCCCTACTAGTTAGATTCTCTAC
The DNA here is from genome assembly GCA_003962985.1 of Pseudomonadota bacterium. GTDB lineage: Bacteria > Pseudomonadota > Gammaproteobacteria > Burkholderiales > UBA11063 > Aquella. The sequence continues at coordinate 28,949 of RXKA01000176.1, forward strand.
AGGTGTCTTTTCAATCACACAAAATATAAAAGAATGTTCTCCGTATTTTCTAAATGCGCGTAAGAGACGTTTATTTATATGTTCTCCATTCCTCAAACATCTTTGGTGTTTAAGAAGTCTCGCTCTTACATTTACACTTTTTCCAAAATAGATTTTATTATTTGAAATACAAAATATGGCATATATTCCTGAAACTAAATCAACAGGAAAATTATCTTTATTGCTAGAAATAAGGGTAACTAGTTCTTCTTCTTTTTTCTTTCTACCCTCAATAATTCTTTCTAGCGATTTTAAAGACAATTTAGGCATAAAAAGTATACCTCCCAGATTCATCTTTTATATAATTTAACTCTTTATTATCTACCAATTCTTTAACTACTTTATAAGTTTCTCTTAAACTATACCATCTAAGATCTACTACTTTTTTCGCCAATTCATCTTGTGTTACTCTACCATTTAAATTAACTGTATTTTTAATCATATCAATATAATTTGTTCTAGACATGTCAGCTTTCTCCTATTTTCTTTTAATCCAAAAGATCTTTTATCTTTAGAGTTTCCTCTTTATTTAAAAGACGCATTTTATGTACATGAAGTGTCACCAAACTATCTTGTTCACACTTCTTTACTTGAAGATCAATCTCATTCTTATGCTTATACAGCACTCCAAATGTCTCCAATCTTATCCTCTCTAGATTAATATGAAGATCTAAAACTAATACCAACACTATCACTATATATATCACTTCCATCTCTCTTTCCTTCTTTAATATATAATTTATTCTAGAAAAGAATTAATGCAAATAAAGATTTTTAGAATTATTTTTTGGTTAATGAATCCTGCTAATTTAGGGGATCTTTTCTAGAATTTTGCAGAAGGTAATATGGATGGTATAGTTGGTTTGGAAAGAAAGAAGACGGGTAGGAATTATGGAATTTACAACATTATTAACATTATTTAAGCAATATGGACCTGGAGCTGGTTTATCATTAGTGTTTGGGTATGTTTTTTTTAAGACTTTAGTATATATTGTTGACACATTTAAGAAGCAGATTATGGAGTTAACTGATACATATACTAAAGGAGTAAAAGAACAGAGGGATAATCATACAAACGCATTAAATATAATAACCTCAGCTAATGAAAGAGTGAGTAACAATGCTCTAGAAATGATGAAGATGACTCAAAATTATAGCGAAAATATGTTGAAACAGATTAGTGATCATAACTTATCTGTTCATAGATCTTTAGACACTAGAGTATCACATATTGAAGATGGACTAGGGAAAGTTACAGAAACATTAAAAGAACTGTCTTCAAAAATAATAATTGCAAAGGAATAATATGAAAAAAATAGATCCAGGTTGGTACTTTTTATATCATTTAGATGACAAGGATACTTTTATAATTATTAAAAAACCAAATAAATATAGTCTAGATAAACTAAATGATGAAATTGAACAAACACTCTTGGATAATCTCATATATCCAAGTGTTATTGATGTGTTAAAACTATTAAATACATATCCAACTCTTGCATCTGATATATTAGCAGAATTAAACCGCAAAAAAGACGTTTCTATTACAGATTATGATGAAATTACTATAACTGAATCATCAGAAATCCCCAATGAACCACCTCCAGAACCATTCTCAATTCAAAACGATCCATATGAAATAACTTTTGACTTAGCCTAATGATTTCTCTCTCTCTCTCTATCTATCTGTCTATTTACCTCTTCTATTCCTCTCTCTGTTTAATATAGATAGAGAAATGAAATTAGCTAAGGATTACACACATTTAATTAAAATTGGCTTGTCCAGTTTACTTACACATACATGTAGGAGAAAGATTGGTATAAGAGATATGAGGAGGATCTTCTAGAGGAGAGTGTAGTAGTTGGGAGGAAGGTGAGAAGATTTTCCTCTTTTTAGTTATCCTGCCTTGAACCAGACCATCTTATTAATTTTGGGGAGGATCGGATATCGATATGAACAAACTTAGGATACTCACCTAATCCTCCAATTTTTATAATATTATTTTTTGAGAGTGTAAGTATCCTTTCATGAACTTCTTTTGGTGAGATATTTTTTACTATAATATCCGCAGCTTTACCTTCTATATGTTGACTTTGTTTTGCACCACGAATTGTTTTATTAAACTCTGGTGATCTATATCCAGATAGAATTGTAATTGGATTTTCTCCTAGTTCTTTTCTAATAATCTCCAACTGTATACATAATGGTAAAAGACGATCACTAATCCATTGTTGTGGATATTCACTTGAAGGTATGGAACCAAGTGCTTTTTGTGAGAACTCTAGTGAGTCAAAATGTTCTGTAATTTTCATGTTATTCTCCAAATAAAAAATCCTCCAAAGATATTACTCTAGGAGGATTATTCATTAAATTAAATAATTATTAATACCAACGAGAATTTGTGTATCCACCACGAGAACCAATAATATTTCCCCATCCACGTTGATCATCTACAAGATTTGTAGTTCCTGCATATGGAACAGGATTATGAGGAGAATCTATGATATTTGGATGTTCTCTTCTATTTCCAACATCCTCTAGCCATTTTACAGCGGCATTATATTTTGTAACCCAGTTTGCATCATATACTTCAGGATTGAATCCTTTTCTTTTTGCAAGATTATATGCAGCAATGTCACAAATTGCTTGTATTAAGTCATAAGACCATTGTACTAATGGTAAACCATATCTACGTTTTAAATACCCATTTGCAAATTCTGAAGCTGATACTATAGCAAATGTCATCTCATCTTCAGATATGTCACTTGTAAGTGTAGATTTTCCAACAGAATTAGTATCAAAAAACTTATCAAATCCAAGTATCTCATTTGCTGTTCCAGTATGATCTATAGTAATTCCCTGTCCAATACCTACTTTTGTAGTTCGTAATCTAATAATACCACCATTATTTACAGCAAATGCACCAGGAATTGCAATTGCAGCAACCATTAAATCAACAGTTGCATAATTTGCAGTAAAAGTTTGGGTATATTGATTTTGAGTAATACTATCTATAACCAAAGTAACTATTAATGTTTTTGTATTTACATTAAATGGTGGTGTAGTTGCAGGAATAGCATCAATAATAGCTGGATCTCCTAATCCTGGAAGAGAGAGATTAACTAAGTCTGTAATAGTAACATATGAGTTACCAACACCACCTAGACCATTACTAACTGAAATAGCCATATTTATACCTTCTTTCTAGTTTTTACATTATTTATTGATGGTTGGTTATTTTCATCTAGGAGGTAGAATTCTCTAAGAATAGTTACTCCATCGACATCATAAAACTGCAATCTTGCATTTCCAACTTGAATCTTTTGATCTCCTGCAACAGCTTGTTGTATAAGTCTTATTGCTGCACCAAATGAACCAGAAAGATTATGATTTGCAAGCAAGTCATCCCATGAGCTTCCACCAGCACCAATTGCCTGTTTAATTGCATGAAGATTATCACTTCCAGACACAAAACTTGCTCCACCTGCAATTGTTGAGATATCTAATAATTGTATTCCCTTAATAGAATCTCTTGCAGCATTTACGTCTGACTGAGATGCAACAGCAACTGTACCAATAAGATCAGTCTTTGCTTTAATTGCTGTAGATGTTACTTCATTTGCTGGAGATGCTGGGAGATTATCAGTCTTTGCTTTAATTGCAGCAACATCTGCTCCAACTCCTGGACCAACATTATTACTAATTGCTTGTAAACTATCTGTTGCAGACACAAATCCTACCCCTTCAATATTTGAAAGAGTATTACCTAAATCTGTCTTAACAGTAGCTATATCTGCACTTATAGATACACCAACTGGTGCTCCTAACCTAATATAACTATCTCCAGTCTGTGTAAATGTAGGAGTTCCAGTAGAAGTAATATTAGTTGCTGCTGTAAGAGTTCTAGCAGCAGTTGCCCATACTGCACCTCCAAGTTCAACTCCTGCATCTGTTGCAATTGATGCTGCTGTTATAACATCATTGGTCATTGCTCCTACATTAGAATCCATTCTTCCACCCACTAAAGCTGCTGGAAGTCTTGTTTGAATATTATCTGTATCAGCTTGTACATTAGCAATATCTGCTAAAACAGATGTAACAGAATCATTTCCTACAATTCCAATAAATAGTGCTCCAGATGGTTGTATTGACCAAGTTGTGTGACCAATTAAATTAAGATTGGCTGCTAAAATTAATATTTGATATAAACCAGGAGCTTTAGTGCTATCCACTTCAAACCAGTTAACTCCAGCAGTTAAACCAATATCAACATTAGTTCCATCACTTTTAGTTATAGTAAAATTGCCTCCAAGAATATTTGCTGGAGTAACACCAGTTACAGGATTACCTAAAGAGTTAAATAATCTTACAAATACTCTTTCATTTGTATTTTGTCTTAAAGCCATTATCCTAAACTCTCCTGTATTCCTTCATTAAATCCACCATATCTGATAACTAAAATTATAGAATCATCATATGATTCCATATCAAAGTTATTATCTACAGTTGTTTCAAGATATTCATCATCAAAAACTTCTGCATCAAAGTTCATAATATTACTCCATTGGTTCTGTTTCTAGTAATGTAGGCAACTTTATTGAGTCTAAACCTAAGTTAACATCGGTGTTTAATAATATTGATACCCATCCCTCATCTAAAAACATCTGTAGTGTAAATCCCTCCACCCATGTACCAATCCTATAATCACCATTGAAACTTGCCACTATTCCAGTTCTTAGTGTTCCACTAAAATCCCTTAATATCAATACTCTATTATTCTTTTCTAGAAGAATGTCATTCTGTTCTGTTGTTAAAATCATTTTTAAACCTCTTTATGAAACTACTAAAGTTGTTCCACCTGTTGGCAATAGTAAATTACCAACAACAGTCCATACCTTTGTTCCACCACTTGGAACAGCATCACCATTATTACGTCCAGTGGATGTAAAATAACAGTCTTGGAATTTACCTATGAAATGACCACCAGTTACAGTTGATCTTGCAATATATGCTGGCCATTTAGAACTATAAATGTTTGCTGCTGTTTGAACCTGTCCTGATCCTTGCCCAAGACTTCCAGAAACAGAGTACCAAGCTGCTAGGTTAGTAGCTACAGGACGAGCTTTTCCATTAGTATTACTACTTAATAATGTCCATGTTGCTTGATTTGTAGTTGTAGTACCTCCAGCAACTACTGTAGAAATAGGATAAGTTACACCTGTTTCAGCATCTGTTAATTTTTCAAAAGACCAAAATAGAATGTTAATGGAATTATAGAAGCAAAATACTCTAGTTGCTTCTCCAGTAGTAGATTGTTGAACATTATAAATAATTGGTCCAATAGAACCAGTTCCTCCTGTTAACCAAGTTGCTGAAGAATAAACATATTCATCTGTTGCTGTAGGTTTATTTGTAGCACTACCTCCAGTATAACCAGCAGAATTAGATATAGAGACAGTTAATAGATTTCCAGTTGCGCTTACATTAGCGCACTCAATACAAATTTGAAACTTATTACCTCCACTAGTGTAAACACCTCCCTGCTCAAGAACGATCCAACTATGAGCTGTACCTGCATTTGCCCAAACTAAATTAGATATTCCACTCCATCTATCTACACCATCCATTGCTCCAGCAACGCTATTACTAGATCCTTTTACAATCCAAGGGTTAGAGGCAAATCCTATGAGAGCATTTTTAATACCTAAAAGAATTGTCCTATTGTCTGTAAGTGCTGTTCCGCTAGCTGCTACAGAGTTATTAAAGCTATTTTGCCAAGTTAAACTTGGTAATCCTAATGATGTTGGCATTTATTTTATAATTCTCCTTATTTTTAATAATAAAGTCTTTTATTACTACTAGCAATCATCTTCTCTTTAAACTTTAATGCCCATTTTTAAAAAACTCTCTAATTTGACTTACATTAAGAGTTAGTTAAGACACTACCTTTACCATTAACCTATAGCTAAACTCCTACCCAAGACGCTTGTAGAGAGTTTTTAAAAGAGAAGAAAATGATAAGAACATATGCTGATGTACTACAAAAAATTATCTAAAATATATTGAAAAACTTCCAAAGCCATCCATCAAAGTAATAAAAAAAATTGATATTTAAAAATATAGTTACAGAAAAAAGATTTGATTTTAATCAACGCATTTCAACTTTAAAGATATTTTATAGAAAAGTGGACAAGAGGATTTTAATAAAACACGTAATCTTCCATTAGAATCTCATTTCTATATCTATATTAAACAGAGAGAGATAAGAAGACAGATAAAAGTAGGAGGAAGAAGAATTAGTTAGAAGAGATAGACTAGTGATTAGTTAGATAGCCAGGTTTTTTTGATATTATATTTGATATCGTATTATTCAATAAATCCCCATACATCCAGTGTAATTTTAGTTGCCATAACTGGAGTAGAGTATAGGTATTTTTGGTTAGTACCAGAGACTACCCATATTTGATCATCTATGTAGAAATTTTGTGGAATTCCTAATAGTCTGCCATCAACAGTTGTAACAGGATCAGGTTTTAAATATACGTAAGTATTAGCTGCAAGAGCTGTATTATCAGCAAATATTCGTATTAATCCTAATCTAGATGTTGGTGGGATAAATGCTGATGCATCTACAACAGTATCCATTGCTGCGCTTGCAGCAGTTAATATTCTATTACCACTCAAATATCTAGTTGTATATCCATCTCTTATAAAAGGAATAATGTTTCCCATCCCATCAGTTCTAAATGCAAATAAGTATTTTCTTGAGGTATCTCCAGTTTTATATAATTTCCAAGAATCTGGAGGGGAGGTAGAAATTTCAAAGGATAGTGATGGTTTTATTAAAATATTACCAGGGAACCACCAGGCATAAATATAATACCAAGTATTTGCCACAAAATTTCCTGGTGGAGATAGATTAGCATTTGTTAATGATCTTGTAGAAGAATCGGTGACTTGTAATGGTCTTTTAACTCCTAAAACAGTATAGTCAAATTCCACACCAGATATTGGATATAAGTCTATTGTAGTACCATTTAATGATCTTGCAGAATATCTACCATTAGAATCTGTACTTCTACTAAGTTTATTAACCATATGTAAGCTTCTAGATCTCAATCCAGTTTTATAGAGATCTACAGATAAACCAGTAAAAGGATCTCCTGGATCTGGTTTTTGTAATAATCTAGTGAAACCTTCAACTCCTCTTGAGAGTTGTCCAATATCCCAATTAAATCCAGCAGGATTTACTGCTGTACCACTTACAACTTGTAATAATGCATTTGGACCAGTATATGTTTTTGTCCTTACACCAATTTGAAGAGCATTTAAACTTGCTGTAGTTTTTGGTATAAACCACTCTATATTATTTGGTGCTGTTCCTGAAAGTGTATTATTAAGTGCTGTGATTACCGCATCAATATTTGCAGGTATTACTGGACCAATTGGAGGAAATGCTCTTCCAATTATTACCCAACTAGCACCACCATCTCCAGAAATTCTTAAAGTTAAGTTTTCAAATGGATTGGTTCTAAATGTTGGAGAAGAATTTGTTATTAATACTGCTGGTTGATCTTCTCTAGTATATGTAATTCCATTT
>RXKA01000109.1:0-1282 GCA_003962985.1 Pseudomonadota bacterium
TAAGCAACTATTACAAGATGCGATGCTAACGGTCGTCGATGGTGAACAAATTTTATTGGTTGGCGCCAGTGGTAGTGGTAAAACTAGTGTCTTAGAATCATTAGTAGGCAAGGTTTTTGCTAATGGTAATATTAATCTAAACACTGCACACCAAACTAATTTTGCTCAAGCAATTTCATATGTTAGTCAATTTTCTACTTTTAAAGATAAGACTGGGTTAAGTGACTTTTATTATCAGCAGCGTTTTAATAGTTATGATAGTACGACCACGATAACGGTGAAAGAATATCTAGCGCACTTAATTAATGAAGTTAATGAAGCTGATTTTAAGCAATTAATTACCATTTTTGACTATAACACTCAGTTAAACTCGTCATTGTTATTTTTATCCAGCGGCGAACGTAAAAAGCTTCAGTTAATTCAAGCATTGTTGTGTCCAAGTAAAATAATGCTATTGGATAATCCCTATATTGGATTAGATAAGAATACGGTTAGTAAGTTAAATCGTTACTTATCAGAATTAGCATCTCGTGGAGTAATGTTTATTATTGTGAGTAATTATGCCAATTGTCCAGATTTTATCACGCACGTTGTAGAAATCAGTCAATCACAATTTATTAAGCAACCAGTTCACGAATATAGCGAACAAGAAGCTAATAATTTGGAACTTAATCTAACTCATCCAGCAATGATTGTTAATAATAGCTACGAGTTACATCAAGTCGTAAAGCTTACCAATATCAATATTAAATATGGTGAGCGCCAAATTTTGCAGAATCTCAATTGGGAAATTATTGCTGGTGAGAAATGGCAATTAGCAGGTGAAAATGGTGCGGGCAAATCAACTCTGTTAAGTTTGATTACTGGCGATAACCCACAAGCTTATGCTAATGATATTATTCTATTTGATAAGAAACGCGGTAGTGGTGAAACAATTTGGGATATCAAACGCAAGATTGGCTATATTTCACCAGAGTTGCACTGGAATTTTGACCGTGGGATGAATTGCTTACAGGTAGTATTATCTGGATTTTTTGATACTCCTGGTTTATATCGTAATGCAACTGAAGAACAACAACAATTAGCTCTTAATTGGTTAGCTAGTCTTAAATTAGATGAATACATTGACCAAAAATTTGCAGTGATTCCAGCAGGTATTCAGCGTTTATGTTTGTTAGTTCGTGCTTTGGTCAAAAATCCGCCACTGTTTATTTTTGATGAGCCGTGTCAAGGATTAGATGAACACCAAACTAAGCTATTTATGAATATTGTTGACCACCTA
>RXKA01000109.1:1334-8186 GCA_003962985.1 Pseudomonadota bacterium
CATTTTACAGGAGGTTACGATGAAATATCGTTTTGCCTTACGTGCAGATACTTTAAAAGGTTCTGAAATTCGTGAGATTCTAAAATTAACTGAATTACCTGAAATTATTTCTTTTGCGGGTGGATTACCTGCACCAGAGCTTTTTCCAGTTGAAACAATTACCCAATTAACTAATAAAATCTTGACTGAAGAAGGGCAATTAGCACTTCAGTATGGTTCTACGGATGGGTTACCGCTATTACGACAAATTATTGCTAATGAGCGTATGGCTTTGGCAGGTGTGACTACTACAGCAGATAATATCTTAATTACTTCTGGTTCACAACAAGGAATTGATTTTTGTGCACGGATTTTCTTAAATGATGGTGATTATGTAATTTGTGAAGATCCAAGCTATCTTGGTGCATTGGGAGTTTTTAATACCTATCATGCCAAATATTTGCCAATTCCAATGGATGATGATGGAATGATTATTGAAGAGTTAGAAAAAACCCTTCAGGCATATCCACAAGCTAAAGTTATTTATACTATTCCAGATTTTCAGAATCCTACTGGGCGGACAATGTCAATCGAACGCCGTAAACAGTTAGCTAAACTAGCTGCAAAATATCAAGTTGTGGTAATGGAAGATAATCCATATGGTGAGTTAATTTTTGAAGGCAAACGAAACCCAGCAATTAAGAGCTTTGATCAAGATGGATGGGTAATCTATATGGGATCCTTTTCTAAAACCTTCTGCCCAGGTTATCGAATCGGTTGGACTTGTGCCGATCAAGAATTAATCAACAAATTTATTTTATTAAAGCAAACTACTGATTTACAAAGTAGCACGATTGCACAGCGTGAAATTGCCTATTATATGCGTGATAATTCATTGGATGAGCATATTCAAGAAATTATTAAAGTATATAAAGCCAGACGTGATTTAATGCTTGATAGCATTGCACAATATTTTCCAGCGGCAATCAAATATACTTATCCACTCGGTGGCTTATTTACATGGGTTGAGTTAAAGTCAGAAATTGATACAGCGGCATTATTATTAGAAGCATTAAAAGAAAATGTTGCTTTTGTCCCAGGTGCGGCATTTTTCCCTAATGGCGGACACCGTAATTTCTTACGTTTAAATTATTCTAATATGGCTGATGAACGTATTGTTGAGGGTATTAAACGCTTAGGTAAAGTAATTCAACGATATTATGAGTAATACTTAATAGTTCAAAGGTTATCCAATTGAAATATTTAGCAGCCTGTGGGTATATCTTTTTTACCGCTATTTCTTTTGTATTTTTGGATAAAATAATTGCACATATTGATCAGTTAGTCGCATTGTCGGTGATGAGTATATGTGCAATTGTGGTTTTTAACCTCCTGAATTATAAAAGATTAATTAAAACTTATCTAATCTGTTGGCAACATTGGTATTTATTTCTCATAATGAGTATTGCCTTAGCTATAGATTGGTATACCATGGTAACTTCAGCACAAAAATCTGACCCATTCGTTGCAATGAGTGCACTATTTATTGCCTTATCATTAGTTGGTTTTGTTAAAGAATTTATTACTAAACAGCGCTATAGTTATTTAATCAGTTGTGGTTTATTGATAGTTGCGATTTTGGTACTATTAGTTGCTTATCAAGTGCCTATTGGTAAATCAACATCGTCGGGCTTAATTTATGGCGCTATTGCAGGTATTGCATTCTATGTTTATGTTTATTCATCGGCGCGCTTAGCAATCAAGGCTAATTTACAGACGATTGAAATTTTAGCCACACGATTTTGGATATTATTGATATTTTCATTATCATTGGTTAAGTTTGATGCATTACTTGCATTACAAAGGAATAACTTAGTTCGCTTAGTTTTGGTTAGTTTTGGCGCATTAATTATCCCCATCTATTGTAATCAAAAGTCAATTGAAAAATTAGGCGTAACTGCTACGGCAATTTTTATTAGCTTAGTTCCACCAGTCACATATGTTTTTTATGTTATTGTTACGGGGCAAATTTCTATAGTTAATACATTGGTATGTGTTTTAATCAGTATTGCACTAGTTGTGCCAAAATTTATGATACGATAATTAGCTGAATAAATATTTCTTAAATCTGGAGTATATTATGAATAAGTTGGGTATGTATGCTTGTTTGACAAGTACAATTCTTTTATCCACTGCATTTACCGCGTGTAGTAATGGCAGTAGTTCATCAGGACAGACTAATGTTAGTTTGAGTATTCCTGCGACAACCTACCAAGATGTAGCTTCCACTAAATTTGCGGTTTACACTAATGCTGGTGGCGGTAAACAAACTCTAACAGAAATTGATACTGGCTCTGATTTGTATGTAATTGAATCAAGTTATGCAGGGTCAAATATCCGCTATACTGGAGAAAGTTTAACCATTCTCTATGATCACGGAACTATAAAACGCAGTGGCTTGGTAGGGTATACCTCAGTGAATTTTTTATCTGAAAGTGGTGCAGTCTTAATTGGGAGTGTCGGTAATCAAGTTCCTGTTGTCGTGGTACCTGATGGAACAATTAGCAAAGTAGAGAGTCAGAATCATGCCATTATGGGTATGCGTATGGATGGTAATGTTTCAGTACGTTTATTTTTACCATCGCCATATAATCAAATGTTTATGATGGATATGCCTGAACGAAAATTAATTTTTGGCAATTTTAGTTCTGAATTAATTAATCAATTTGGTTTAATCCAACTTAGTGAAAGTTCATGCGATAGTTATAGTGTAATATCAACTCAGAGCAATAAATGCTGGAATGATATGCATATTCCCGTTAATTATATGGCGACCTATAATGGTGCCCCTGTAGAATCGGTATTTAACTCGCTATTTGATAGTGGTGCGGATACAAGTTTTCAATTTTCACCACTACCTAATTGGTTAGTAGTGAAAGATGGTGTGGTAGTTAATCCAATTGCTCCAACAGTAAATACTAGTAAAGGAGTTATGTCAATCCAACTCACCGATCAGGTAGCCGCTGTAGATAGTAATTACAATGGTGGTATTGTTAATGCTGGTAATAATCTGTTTAATTTTTATCAAGTGTTATACAATCAAAATACTGGCAATATTGGCTTAAAACGTATTGCTAATCCACCAACAACTACTGTTCCATTAGTTTATAATTTGCAGAATGAATCAATGGGCTTACATCTGCCATTGATGATTGGTAATAATTCTTTATATGTCGGGGTTGACACTGGTTCTGTTGGGTTAAGAGTCCTAGAAAGTGCATTAGTTGACAAGACTGGCATTAAATTAACTAGCACCCCTGAGAGCTATAGTTATCAAGATGGCGTTAGCCTCACTGGTGTAGTGGCTGAAGGACCGATTAGTATTGGTGGTGTCGTACAAACTATGAAATTTATGTTAATCACGCAAGTAAGCTGTTTACCTCAAAAACCTAATTGTCCTAAAGAGATCTTTACTTCTCATGGGCGTGCAGGGGTGATGGGAATTAGTTTATATATTGGTGGAAGCACCAATGGAGTTTGGAATCCTCTACCACAGCTACCCAATAGTTTAGCTAATGGATTTTATATTAATGGCAATTTAGCTTATCCATGGTTAACAATAGGATTAAATTCAAGTAATACATTTGGTTTTGATTATGTTGATTTGGAGTCAATTCCCCAACCATCCGTTAATCCTGCACCATATCGATTATGGAACGTGAATATTGCTGCGGATATTGAGTATCCAGCCCAAGATGGAATTAGTACCGAACGCAAATCAGGCTTGGTTTTATATGATACAGGTACAGCCGCTTATACAATTTATAATGTAACTGCGCCTGAATCAGGTATTGTTGCTAGTGGAAAACGTATTGCCCAGCGCCAAACGCTAAATAATAATAAATTTTTTGATTGGGATTTCATAACAGGAACGACTTACTATGTTAATGAAGCGGTGAAAGTTGTGGATTCATTCCCGCTACTAGCGAATACTGGCAATATTCCATTCGTGAAATATGATATTTTGTACAATAGTGAAAGCGGTAAAATGGGATTTAGAACCCATTAGATTGATAAAACCATTATTATAAAATGTATTATTTCTACATACTAAGTGTACTTAATACGTTAAATAAATTTAGCAAAAAATAGGAACTGCTTCTATGGGGTAGTTCCTATTTTTTTAGCTCAATTTACGTAACACTTTTATATGAAATAGCAGCATTTATATCCTCATTATAATCCAGCAAAACCTTGAATTGATCATAGTTAAACCAAATTAGTTAGGTATAATATAGTCTAACATATATTTATCTACACTTCTAATTATGAAAATACTTCACACATCGGATTGGCATTTAGGACGAACACTCTATGGTAAAAAACGCTATGCGGAATTTGAGGCGTTTTTAAACTGGCTGAATATAGAAATTGACACTCGATTACCAGATTTAGTTATTATTGCTGGTGATATTTTTGATACAACAACACCAAGCAATCGAGCACAGGAACTTTATTATCAATTTTTATGCCGAGTAGCAGCTTCTGACGCTTGTCCACACATCGCGGTTATTGGTGGTAACCATGACTCACCAACCTTGCTAAATGCACCCAAACAACTCTTAAAACAACTTAAAATCCACGTCATCGGTGGCGTAGCTAATGATTATCGCGATGAAGTTATTCAATTAACAGATAAAACAGGGCGGCTACAAGGAATATTGTGCGCTATCCCATACCTCCGCGATCGTGATATTCGTGGACTAGAAGAATATGAGCTAGCGGAGAGTAAAGATAAAAACTTTATGCATGCAATTAAAGAACATTATCATAAGGTATGTGAGTATGCGGAATCTCTACGTCAACAAGCCACTGATTTCAGCGTACCAATTATCGCAACGGGTCATTTATTTGCAACTGGTGGTAAAACTCTAAAAGATGATGGAGTGCGTGAACTATATATTGGCTCATTGGCTCAGTTTGGTGCAGATGACTTTCCAACAAATATTGATTATCTCGCGCTGGGACACTTGCATATTGCCCAGCAAATTGGTGACAAAGCCAATTATCGCTATAGTGGCTCACCAATTGCGATGGGATTTGGTGAAGCGATGCATCCAAAGATTATTCTTGAAGTTGATATAACTGCGTGTAATGCCTGTGTCAATGAAATAACCGTACCAACTTTTCAGCGTCTAGCTAGAGTTAGTGGTGATATGGAGAGCATAAAAAGGCAACTTACTAAATTAGCTACAGAAAATCAATCTATTTGGATTGAAGTCGATTATACTGGTACAGCGATCATAACTAATTTACAACATGAATTACAGATGGTCACACAAAATACATTGCTTGACTTGGTAAAAATACGGAATAGCCAATTATTGGCACAGGTGTTGTCAAGTTCAGAATATGCCGATGGAATTGAGCTCAATGATTTAACGCCACAACAAGTATTTGCTAAATGCTTGCAATTAAATGAGATACCCGATGAACAACGAGTTGAACTAACAGATTGTTTCAATGAGATTTTACTAACATTAACCACTCACGATCACAAGGCTGAATAATGAAAATTCTTAAATTACATTTTAAAAATCTTAATTCATTAGTCGGTGAATGGGAAATTGATTTTACCAATCCAGAGTATAGCGAACAAGGAATCTTTGCGATTACTGGACCAACTGGTGCAGGAAAATCGACCATCTTGGATGCAATTTGTTTAGCTCTATTTGGACGTACGCCACGGTTAGATAAAATTAATAGTAGTCAAAATGAAATCATGTCACGCCAAAGTGGCGAATGTTTTGCTAGTTTAGAATTTAAAACTGCACATGGTCATTATCGTACATGGTGGTCACAATCACGAGCACGTAAAAAAGCCGATGGTAAGTTACAAAATGCTCAACACGTGATTGAAGATTATATCAATAATAAAATCCTTGAAGATAAATTAAGTAAAACTTTACAAGTGGTTACTGATGTTACGGGAATGGACTTTGAACATTTTACTCGTGCGATGCTACTAGCGCAGGGTGGTTTTGCCAAGTTCTTACAATCATCTGCCGATGAGCGTTCGCCAATCTTAGAAAATATTACTGGTACTGAAATCTATACCCAAATTTCCAAGTTAGTTCACGAACGTAAAAATAGCGAAGAAAATATCCTGAATACCCTTAATGCACAATTATCAGGAATCCGTATTCTAGACCATCAAGATATCATCTTATTGCAAACGGAATTAGCGCAGCTAGAGATAAAAACTAATGAATTACTCGGACAAAAAGGTATAATTGAGAAACAGCAGTTATGGTTAACCACTATAGATAAGTTACGCAGTGAAGTGCAAAAACTAATTCTTGCAAAACAAGAGCTGGAGCAGCTACAACATAATTTCAGCCATGATGCCACGCGGCTAAAGGTTGCTAAATATGCTCAAGAAATTTATAGTGATATTTATATCAACTTGCTCAATATCAGAAAACAATACACTGAATTACAACAAAATATTAACTATAATCAACAACAACTACCTGAAATTACAGCAAACTTAACTACTCAGCAAAACAGCGTAAAACAAGCTCATGAGAAATTAAAGAATTATAAAATAAATCATCAGCAAAATCAACAGTTATGGCAAGAAGTACGCTTGCTGGATGCCGAAATAGCCAACAAACAACAACAGTTGGCTGCACAAAATATTAAATTAAAACAAGACCAAGATGAGTTAACAGCACTAGTCAATAACAATACTCAATTGAGGCTACAAGAACAGAGCGAGCAACAACAGTTGGATCTGGTAACAAACTATTTGCAGCAACATCATGCCGATGAAAAACTAATTAGTGATTATAGCGGTATTTGTGGCAATTT
>RXKA01000042.1:0-6470 GCA_003962985.1 Pseudomonadota bacterium
AAAGCAATAATTCCACCAATTATATTAAACACAGTATATACGGGAGAAACATATCCCCCACCGCTAACAACAGCGCCGGGATAATGATATCCGTGATTATTCATTAGCATAGACATCATCATGGTATCCCTCATCAAATCATACATCATCCATTGACCTCCATACCAATAACCGTAACCACCGTATGCAGGATTGTAAATTACATTATAGCTTTGTCCATTGTAAAATGTACTTTGTGGAATATAGCTTGGTCGAACTGATGGTTCGGAAGTAAATTTGTTTGGGTATTTGTTTGCGTATTTGCTTGTAAAATCATTAACGGCGGCATCTTTTGATTTAAAAGCCGTACCATTTTGAACAGCTTTATTATATAAAGCCGAATCTACTTTGCTTGCGGGCCGATAACTAGTTGATCCGCTAGGACTTACGGTTTTCTCACTACTTCCCCAAATACTCTTTTTCAAGCTAGAACTAGATCCCCAACCCGAAGAAGAACCAGAAGATTCTGAACTAAATGATTTTTTAGAAGATGTGGAAGCGCCAGACGATCCAGATTTAAACCAACCTGAAGAACCAGAGCTAGAAGATGGGGCTTTATACGAACTTCCTGAAGAAACCCCGCTACTTCTTGAGCTTGAACCGCTTCCCCATCCAGAAGAACGTGAGCTACTTCCAGACGAAAAACTACGTGAAGAAGATCCAGATGAAAAACTTCTGGAGCTTGATCCAGAACTAAATCCTCTACTACCGCCACTTCTTTGAGCATGCGCTAATGGGGAAAACATTGTTGAAGCAATTAATGAAATTGTTGCGATTTTGATTAGTTTATTTTTCATATGTTTATGATTAAAGTGATATTAGACTCTTGGTTCATTATTGCCACCATATTTGGAAGCTAAATAGTAAATGACAGAAATAAAAATAATTAAGAAGAGAATACTAAAGACAATCATGCTTTTATGATACATGTCCGCATCACTAAGTCAACAAAAAAGAGCCGATTCGGCTCTTTTCTACAATATTGTATTATTAATTATGTTTGCTCTGAATACAAATATAAACCAGAAGTACCAAATTGTCCAGAAATAGATACTGGACCTTTCCATTTGGTATCCTCATAATATGCTCCTAAACCATCATTGATAGCATTGCCACCTTTAAGAATTAAATTATAAGAATTTGGACCAGCGCCTACCCCTTTCTTTAAATAAAGAACTCCAGTTCCGACATTTTGAATCTCATATAATGATCTTAATGGATTAGACTCTAATATGGTGCTAGCACCGCTAGCTGGAACATAATTACTATTTGAAAATGATTGACCACCTATTTGAGAAATATTAACTGGTACATAACCAGTAACAGATGAATCATATGCGACAATTGCGACGGGAGTTAGAGAATTATATCTATCTAATCCGTCCCAAACTTGAACACCAGAAATTGCACTAATAGCCATATACTTTATTTACACTTTATGGGGTTAAAAATTCAATAATAACTAACCGGCCACGTCCGCCTTTCCCACCAGCGCCAGCAGCAAAACCATTTAGCGATCCACCGCCACCACCGCCGCCGCCACCGGGGAAACCTCCGGTTCCACCAGCACCAGCCGGCTGTGAAGCTCCACCGCCACCACCCGCACCACCGCCACCGCCAATCAAACTAACAGAGGGGCAATTTACTCCATTACCACCATTAGTACCAATTGGACCAGCCGTAGCCCCACCACCTGAAATTGTCGATAAAGAATAATTTGCCTCTAGCCGTCCACCAGCACCACCAGCAAAAGCAGTACCGCCAGTAGATACCGCTCCACCACCACCGCCGCCAGATCCGCCTCTAAATGCACCAGTTCCACCGTTAGACCCGACAGCGTTAGTACCGCCAGCGCCACCACCAGCGCCACCAGTAGTAAAATTTGATCCAGCAGCACCACCTGTAGTAGTAACGCCAGCACCGAATCCACCACCACCGCCAGTAGTTTGATATATAATAGTAGAAGTATTAACATCAGTAATAGAAATAACACCACCAGCAACTCCATTGCTACCATTAGTAGAATCTCCTGTTGCTGCCGCCCCGCCATTCCCACCGTCAGGAATAACTACTGTAGCAGTAGCGCCCAAAAGAGATTTTGGAATATCAAAATCTGCTAATCTTGTTCCACCACCGCCACCGCCACCGCCAGACCCGGCACCAGAAGCTTGACGACCGCCACCGCCACCGCCAGAACCGGCTGGCCAAAATAGCATTCTAATATAATAACATTTAGGGTCCCAATTATGAGTAAAAGATCCTACTGTACTATAATCTGTAATCTTAACACCACCACTAACACTAGGTATAAAAAGCATAAAAATAGACGAATTTCTTCATCTATTATTACACTAAACTTTAACTATATATTCTTAATTTACACTTACTTGTTAGTAGATAAATTAAATAATGGTAAACTTTGACCTAATACTTGGGGAGGATTCCCGTTCCATCTTTGGGTAGCTTCCCAAGCAATTAAATTTACAGTCAAACTCTTGGATACCAATTCGTTAGCTTTAGCCTGAGCTTCGGCTTTCAAAGTAATTGATCTAGCTTCACCTTCAGCTTTGGCAATGGCAGATTCTTTCTCGCCACGGGCTTTTTCAATGGCTTGATCTGCTTCAGCTTTAGATTGCTGAACTTTTGTCTCGGCTTCTAATGCACGTTGTGACGCTTCTAAAACAGCATTAATACGAGCTTGAACAGAACTATCAACACGTAATGCACCATGAAAACTAATCAAATCAAATTTAAACCCTTTAACTCCAAGAGTTTTATTGAGATCACTCCTTACCTCATCTAATAATAGCTGTTTTCTTTCTCCGAAAATGTCTGTCGCCCGCATTTTCGATGCTACACGATTGAAGGCATTATTAATTTCGTTTTTCATGAATCCGTGAGTCAAAAGTTCGGGACTGGCGCGAAACTCCTGAAATAACGATGGAATTTTAGCAGCGTCAAATGAGTATGCCAACGCAATATCTGCATTAACAATAGCACCTTCAATGCTATTAAAAGTAACAGAATCATCGCCCGGAGACCCTTTAGATGAATCTTTATCCCATACGGCATTTTGAACGAATGTAGGATATTGACAGATTTCTGTAGTTATTGGGTTATATAGCTGATATCCAACACCTAAAGGTTGAGCGGCCACACCCTTATCTGATCCTAGTTTATTGACTTTGATTCCAACATATCCGGGCGCTACTCGTTCACAGCCAGTAGTCAGAACTGCCGCACCGATAATTAGGGTTAATAGTAATTTATTAATTTTCATATTTTATTTTATAAATTTTGTAACTTTGATCGCCAAATATGCGATATATAACCAAATGGGAATAAAAATAATTCCAGTAATATTAGTTAGTGTGTCGCTAGCCGAAATGAGGCCGAAGCAACCGTTGATAACAATAACACTCACGCATCCTACAATCAATAGGAAAATGAGTTTTATAAATGTTGTAAATTTCATATTTATCTATTTTTAGTATATCACACAATACCATTCCATACCATCCATGTCAATGAAAAATGTGTATAGTATATTGAGGAATAAAAGATATGAAATTAGAAACTTTGATATGTAATGACAAATTTATCTATTTAATTGGATTTATTTGGGCAGATGGTCATTTAAATAAATCAATAACATCATTATCATTCTCTACCACAGAAAAAGATATGGAATATTTATTACCATTAGCTATAGAAATTTTCCCACACGGGAAGCTTTATAAAATAAAAAAGCGAAAAGAAAGTTGGCAACAGTGTTACTCATTCAATATTAATGATACTATATTATGTAAAGAACTTTTTAATTTAGATTATAGAGAAAAATCTAGTATCACACCATCTAAAATTCTGAATATCATCCCAAATAACAAACATTATTTATTTTGGATGGGATATTTTGATGGAGACGGAACATTAAGAGTGAAAAAAAATATAAATTCGTGCTCTGTTGAAATATCTATTTGCTCTACATATGAACAAGACTGGAATAGTTTAGCTAACCTTTCTAAGAATTTAAATATACCTAAATTTAGAATAAAAAAAGAAATATCAAAACTTGGCCATAAATGTAGTAAATTTATTTTTGAAGATTTAATATCCAGTATAACTTTTCTTAAATATATTTATAAATCTGAATACTCTTTACCAAGAAAAAGGGAGACTTTTAAAGACATTTTAAACTATATAGAAGATTATTTGTTAAAAAATTTGACTTGTCACAAGTGGATAAATGGAAAAAATATTGTTATCGTTGACATAGATAAACGACGATATAGTGTGGCTAGATGTTCTTCTTATTTTGATGGATTCAAAGCTAAAATTAGATTTTGTAAATTACATAATTCTAAACTATATAAGCTATTTAAACTACACCCGATACGGAAACAGATAATTCTATCTTATTTTAAAACACTACCTTGTAACCACAACTGCCACTAGCATTTTTAATATCAGAAATACCAGCGTAAGAACAACTAGACTGTAGGCTATCAATAATACGATGCATTGTTTGTTTTAAATTCCTTCCATCAGTCTTAATAAAAAATTCAAATCCTTCATCATTTTTATCTTTATTTTTAGCACGTGCGGTCGAATTACCATAACACAAAATGTTACCATTGCTATCGGCTAACTCAGTTACTCTTTGAAACATAGAAGCAGACAATATAGCCTTGGCTCCAAAATTTAACGCTTTAAAAGCATCACCAATACAAGTTTCTCCACTATCCAATACAGTTAGTCCACCATCACTCAAAATATCTAGTTTATCTCCGACAACCTCTTTAACGCTAATTAAATCACTAACCATCATTGTACCAAAACCAGTTCGCGGGCGAGTGGCACATTTTTTTGAAACTCCAATTCCAAACTTTCCACAATTAACCCCAATAGATAATAATTCTGTAGCCGACTCTGGAGAATCAAAATTACCAGCTATCAAATATACATTTGGAAATAGTGCTCTTGCCATCTTAACAAAAGAATATGCAAAATCGTTATGAACAAATGCAACATCAATAGTTAAACAATCTAATTTTAGACCGCTCAACTTTATTTTATTTAAAAGCTGAAAGTCTTGTTCTTGTATTCCAACACAAATACTTTTAAAATGCCAATCTTGAATAGAAAATAGAAAATTATAAATATCATCTGTCCCTTTCAACCTATGATAAATATAGCCCCATTTTTCTTCATTAAATATACTAAGTATTTCTGGTTTTTGAAGATACTCCATATTACTCATTATTACTGGTGATGATAATTTAATACCACCAATATCAATACTAACATTGCATTCTGAACGCGATTTTACAATCCCGCGATTATGTTTAAGTACAATATTTTCGTAAGATAAGCCAAAATTTTCGTTAATCATAGATTGATCTGGTGTTAAGTATAGTAGCCATATGTTATAAATTTTTATTTAAGAATTTAAAATATGATTGAGGAATTTCAAAATTTTCTATCAAAAAAGAAGCGACGTTATTTTTTTCTATTTTATATCGTATTGATTGATCTTTAATATCTCTAAGTCTTTCAAGCAAAACAGAATTAGCCTCACATCCAATAAAATCATGTCTTAATCTTTTTTGTAAATAATAAATACTTTTTTTACACGATGTATAAAGTTTTAAATAATCAATATATTTTTGTATGTATTTATCAATATCGGAATCAACTTGTAAAGTATTTATTGAACTCTTTTTAAGAAGAGCGAGAATAACATCTTCAGGTTTGATGTTTCTCTCAACCTCTAATAAAAATGAATCAAGTGCAGACATTATTTAACTTCAGGCTCTTTATCTTTCGGTTTTTCTTGACCTTGTGATGGAGACAGCTCCTTAGTTAATGACTCGATTGTTTGGTACGACTGATTATCTCCATTTGTTAAAGCTTTTTCTAATGCATTTTCAGCCTTGTTAAGCTTCTCGAAAGCTTTCTCTTTCGCTTGGAAAGCTGCCGCGCTGAAACTAGGGGTCGCAACTCCTTCGGGTGAGTACGTAGTAATGTCAGGCTTACTGACTTTATTGATAACGCTTTTCTTAAAAGCAGCTAGAGCAGCAATAAAATTATACAATAAATCAGCGCGTCTATCTACTTCTTGTTTAACAAATCTATCAACAACAATACCATATAGTTTACTATTTGACTCTTTGATAGAATCTTTAATAGCGATATCAATAGTTGATGAATAAGGTTGAGTCAATGGTGGTGTATTTGTGGTTTCCATAATTTTTCTTAGTATAAGTTTATAAGCAGCAGAAGTCAACTAAATTCTCTCCAACAATATATCCATGGGCTTCTGGATTAATATCACATTTATTCTTAATCATGCTTGCCTGAAATACATATTTTCCTTCATAATCAAGCCTCCACTTACTTGAGTCATCAAATGATTTTGGTTTACCATTATT
>RXKA01000042.1:6520-6836 GCA_003962985.1 Pseudomonadota bacterium
GGATAATAGCCACCATGCCGTGTAAATTCTTGTCTACACTAATATAAGCCAGTAGTGTGGAAATAACCCAGAAAGTAAATACTCGGAGATAGTAGCCCATATTACCAACCTCCACAAATATCTTTAGTGTCCACTTCCTTCCCATCTTTCAGATAGAACAACTGTGTAGACTCTCGGATATTGTCAATATGCTTGAAGATGTAGGTGTAAGGCTCATCTGGGCCTCCTTCATAATCTACATACCACTCATGTGTGTAGCTGAAGCTGTGTAAATCATCCCACACAACCTCACTCAGAAGCTTATACATTGTATTAG
>RXKA01000156.1:0-6335 GCA_003962985.1 Pseudomonadota bacterium
TAACTTCGATATAGTATTGATTAGGCTTTTAACAATGGAGCAGGAAAATCTAATGGAATGTAACCGTTAGATTTCCCTATTTGATTTTAAGAAAACATCCTATCCTTGATTTGCATACTGGATGTAATAAACTCCATCTGGATATACAGCATAGATTGTTCCAGTTGCTGGATTGTCATTTGAACCTGTAAATATCATAATCTGAGTTGGCGCAGTCGTTTCATTCGGTACTGGAGGTAATTGCCAGTTGGCTAAATAACCATATTGGTCAAAACCCAGTATTTGACTACCACTTAAGAATGATTGTGTTAATGCAGTTGAATACCATATTTGATCATGATAAGCATCATAAATTACATTGGTATTTATACCAACAAAGTTTGAATTAGATAATGCACCAGCAATTGGTTGGTATAATAATGTAGCGCTTGCGGTAGTTGATGGATATTTATATAATAATCCACCACTGCCAAAGCCAGCGTAGACATTACCAGATGGATCTGCACTTACATTAATACCAGTATAGGTTGAGTCAGAAGCAAGAGGTAATGTTACTGGAACTGGGTTTGTACAATTACCTGTACCATAACTTGGACAAATAAAAATATTCGTATCACCCAACTGACCTACTGCACCCCACCATAAATTACCAGCAGCGTCAAAAGTAATTGATTTCACCCCACCATAGCCATTACTTGGATATAGTTCAGAACCCAATGAATTAATTTGACTACCATTTAAATATAGATCTCCGACACTATCACCCCAATAAACGCCATTATTAGGTGGTATATTGTAATAATATGCCGTTGTTGGATAATAAGCATGAAGTGTATATAAAGAAGATGGGCTATCTGCACCAATAGAATAACCATCAAAATTTCCGCCAATGAATGCCTTAGAACCCCAGTAAATATAATTTGATACACCTGCAGCAAAAGCACTAACAGGATCACTAACATGTGCTACCTGATTAGTAAAATTTCCGTTTGCATTATTATAGATATAATAGCAATAATGATCATATCCACAATCAAAAACACTTTGTTCACGCGTAGACTGTTGTACTGCAAATACTTGACCACCTTGGTCTACTGCTGCATATGCAATAGGTGATGTGCCTGTCATGGTTGGGATTTTTTGCCATGATTGATTGACAACCTGTGGTAGATTACTAGTCGGATATGATTGAGATAAACCACAGCTTTCACTATTTTGGCAGGCTGTTGTTGGTGTAGTCTCATAATTAGCAAAACCTTCATAGCCAAGGCTTTGATTATATAAGCAGGCTGTCTTATAACTAGCATTATTATTAAATATAAACTGAAATTGCACAGATTTTACGCTAGTACCCAATGCATTAAATAATCCATCACATCCCCCTGGATATAAAGTACTGCAGACGTAGTAGTTTGATTGATCAGTTACCGAATATGTACCAGGCTGCAATGTTTGGTATCCTGGAATATTTAATGATTGTCCTAATTGGCTACATGCAGAATCACTATAAAAATTGATATTTAATGCAGTTAGCTGGTAGCTTTCTGTCGTATTAAATGAAAATTGACCATTAGTGTCTTGAATTAAACTAACTTTATTTGTCTTTGCTGTAGTTGTCGTTACATTTGGCGAGTACTGTAGTAGACTAAAATAATATCCCAATGGATTGGATTGCTGTTGAGTACCTGAGCTGCAGCCAGTAATAACCGTAGCAGAAAACAACGCTAACAGAGGTAGTAATTTATTCATGTGTCTGTACCTTCATTATAAATTAAAAAATCCCAACTAGTTTATTAAAATATGCTGATGATAAATGCCATTCATTGAATGTTTAATGAACTTATAAAATGCATCCAATATCTATTTATCTCAAATAGTTAAATGCTTTAATTTATCAAGCCTCTAACGCTAAATATTCTAAGAATACAGAAGATAAGCAATATCATCATCTCCTGCATTTTAGCATATAAATTATTAAAAAAGTTATAACTATTTGGGTTATATTGGCTAATTTATACGGTGGTCTATAATCTCTACTAACATCATTAGATGCCCTAGTCTGTAATTACATGTTATAAATAGTTAGTACCTGAATTTATTGTTCTAAGTTAATAACATTATCACTACCAAACCATTCCTGAGCTTTTTTTATAATTGCTACGGTGGGATTATTATAAAAGACAGCTAGGTTATCTTTAGCACGAGTGCAACATACATAAAATATCTTTTTACTACGTTCTAATTTACGAGGGAAAGATTCTAATTTACTCTTTGTTTTAGATTTACCATCAATGAGTCTTTGCATTTGACCATCTTCATCAAATACATATTCAAAACTATACTTATTCCAATCTCCATCATCTAAAACTACAAGTACGTTCTCATATTCAGATCCTTTTGTTTTATGTTGCGTAGAGAAAGGTGTTTTACCTTCAATGTACTTATACCACTCTTGACATTCTGTAAATTTTACTTTTGCGACTCTATCAAAAATGTACTTATTTTTTGAAATATAGCTCTCTAATTTATCATCCTTGATACAAATTTTGTATTCGTTAGCTAATTCAATAACATCATTGACAGTCTTGTCACCTACATGAACTAATTCCTCAATTTTTGACTTTAAGTCTTTTTTATCACTAGTTGTTAAAATTTTATAATCTGTCATTCGAATAAATTCATTATAGTTTCCAGTAGAATATAATTCAATGTTTTTTTGAATTTTTCGTATATGTTTCATTAACTCAGACTGTTTGGAATTAGTAACTGTAGTATTGTCATCTTCGTTATCCTTAATATCATCTAGCAATTGATCTTTATCTACATAAACTTGAGATATCTCGCCCCATCTATACGTTTTTGCTTTCTTAAAAAGTGCTGTGTTAATATCAAAAAATTGTTGCATCGGTGTAGTTGGTTGTATTTTCTTAAGTTCACTTGATGGTTTATCTTTACTTAGCAGCTCAATTACTTGACCAAAACTATTCTCTTCAGATATAACATCTAGAAGTTGATTATCTCTTATATAATTTTTAACTCTTTTCACATAATCTAGTATTTTGTCACCATCGTATATCTCCATTAATTCTTTAAAACCAGCTTTTTCAGCAATAAGATTATGAGTAAGGTTAAGTTCTTTAGTTATCTTGCTATTACCAAAATTCCAATTATGTGTATTTTTTAAATATTCTCGTACCTTATCTAAGCTTTTCGCATTAGTAGCATAAAGAAAAATGGCAGTACCTGCTTTAATTTCATTATTGGACATATTTGGTGCATGCTCATCATCAGATGAAATTTGTTTAATTCCATCTGTTCTCAAACAATTTGCAATTCTAATAACACTCATGGGATTACGCCGATTCTGTTGCTTAATTATTTCTTGTACTGAATCTACGCTGTCACCTTTATATTGATCTAAGTTTCCAACGCTTCCATCATAAATTGACTGCATTGCATCACCAAAAAAACCAACTATACATTTTTTGGAACTTAGCTTAAACGATTGCAGGAAAATTTCAATAATTTCTGGACTTGTGTCCTGATATTCATCTACAAAAATAAATGGAAATTTATCTTTTACAATTGAGCAAAGCATTGGGTAAGTTTTGAACATATAATTAGCAATTATGAGCAATTCATCATGAGAAATAATACCTTCTTTCAATCTAGTATATTCTTTGTACTGGATTTCAACATTCTTAAAGTAATCTTGTTCCACTTTAGCTGAATCTTCATTCTGATTAATATTAATTTTTGTCTCTTGTTCATTATTAGACAAATCTATTAATGATTTTCTTAACTCAATCTGAAAATGTGCAATGTTTGCCCATAAAAATTCATGAATGGTTGAGACCCATAAGTTTTTATTGTTCACTCGAGATTTTATTTCTTTTACAGCTGCATTTGTATAGGTTACACAGGCAATTCTAGTTAGTGGATATCTAACAAATAATTCTTGAATCAGCTGTACCATAGAAAATGTTTTACCACTTCCAGCACCACCACTTAATAAAAAATTACCGCCATCAGAAATTCTATTCAGTATCTGTTCAACCTCATTTTCAAGCTTTAATCTCTTAACCATTCTAATCCCTCTCGAATATAAGCAGGTATTTCCCAATTGCTAAAGGTTTCATCACTATTTCGTATAATGTCAATCGCAAACTGGCTTTTAGAACCAATACACTCTTCTGCTAGAGTAAAAGGGCACTTATTAGTATAAAATAATGATTTGTTCTTTAAGCCTACAAATTTTGAGCGATTTTTTCTAATATAATCAATATTTTTACTAATGCCCAAAAATGCATCTTCAAAACTTCTACCTAAATACCCATCTTCTTCAGTTTGATATGTAACACAAAGACGACCTGTTTCATCTAATTGCCATAACCCATCACATTTATTTAATATCTTATCCTTAAATTGTTTAGTTTTAAAATGGATAAATTCAAAATGTTTATAAAAATATTTTAATGATGAGTTTGATGTTTCATCTGCTTCTATTGTTGAACATTCTATTTTTGTATATCTCTGCACTCCATCTTTAGTTTTTTTATGAGTTCCATCAGCATTTTTCATGGGAATAGCCTTCACAGAATCAATATCCGTTATAATCAAAGATTTAAGATTAATGAAGTTAATGAATTTTTCAAAAATATGACTGTAATTCCCAACTTCAACAATAGAAATATTTTGCGAGAGCAATAAATTTTTGCTCTTGTTTTCTAAATCAATTTTTTTCATCATTACAGGTAGCAAAATTCTTTCAGTATCACCTTCTATAAAAATGGCTTTATCTGCAAAAAACAATTCAGCACGATTAATTGTAAGATATTGTTTCAAAAATTTATAATTTTCCTCTTTTCCATTTTTTTTGTACTCACTTTCTAAATCTTTAATATTTTTTGCTATCACTGAGTTATTATCGAGCTTAACGAGATACTTTATATCATTAAAATCACAATCTGAGACAATATGAGCAGAATGAGTACTGATAAAATATTGTAAATTCATACGAGTTTGCTCAGTTGCATTGATGATTCCATCTTTTAACAACGATTTAATATTTTTTATAAATACATATTGCATTTGTGGATGAGTATGCGCCTCAGGCTCTTCAATAAATAATAAATTAATGTCAGCTGGATTACCATCTCTTATAAATTGATTTATTAGTATTTCTATTTCAAATATTATACTAATTAAATTCATATATCCTAACCCATTATAGTGTTCAGGAAGTTGGTTACCACCATGAGTATAAGTTACAATAGTATTACCTTCCAATAACTCCTGATGTTGTAAATTTGAGATTACTTTGATGTCTGATTCACCATCTTTAAGTCCACCAAATTTACTAACTTTTTTAATCACGCTACTAAAAATATCCCTATAAATCTTATTCAAGTCTTTATCTGTTGAAGATAGTTTATTTTTAAACTTTTCAATAGCTGTGTTCTGTTGGCAACTAGACTCTGTTTTTTTATAGATGGATGCAGTGTGTCTAGATAATGTACTATTATTATCTTTATTGGCAACATCTCTCTTTGCACTAATTAATTTAAAATTAATAATATTATTTAAATCAATTTTAGTTTCTTTGATATTAATGGATACAGAAGTCTTAACACTATTTGTTTCATAATCATACCCAAAAGAAAGCTTATTTAAAACAAAAAAATTAGAGTGCTCTTGTGCTAAAAACTCATTTGCCGTGAGTTTTATCTGTATTTCGTCAGATGAAGAAATATGCTCATCATATTTTAACTTCAGTCTTTTGAAATCATCATAGCTTAAACCATATTCAAAACTTAATACAACAATGTTGTGTGTTGGATCTAAGTCCATTATTAAATCAGATATATTTTTTAAATTATCATTTTCATCATATGAAACAAATATCCTGAGATAGAGCATAATCTCTTTACTGTTGTAAGCTTCTTTAGATATCTGATTCTTCTCTTGTAAGAGGTTGCAAATTTTATCTTTAAAATCTAAATTAAAATCATTAATATTTACATCACTATTAGACAAAAACTTATTTAACGCATTTAGTATTGACGTTTTACCACTATTATTTTTTCCGATTATTAAAGAGAGTTCATCTCCAACATCTAAAGAAAAATCTTTTAATAATCTAAAGTTTTTGACTTCTAACTTAAATATTTTCATAATCTACTACCCTCTTTCTTTACTTTCTACTACACCCAACACCGCTAATCCTACTCACGCCACCACTCAATGGTTCAACCTGAATCTGCAAGCTAATCCGCTCTTTGAGTGCACCGACATGTGAGATAACTCCGATAAGTTTGCCATCGCGCTGTAGGCTA
>RXKA01000156.1:6385-6847 GCA_003962985.1 Pseudomonadota bacterium
TCCAGTGCGGTTTGTAGTGCATCTTCATCCAGTGTACCAAAGCCCTCATCAAGAAATAACGAATCCACTTGTACTTTATTACTCGATAGTTTGGATAGACCAAGAGCGAGAGCAAGACTAATCACAAAGCTTTCACCACCAGATAGGTTTTTGGTACTACGAATCTCACCACCTTGATAGTTATCAATGACATTGAGTTCAAGTGGTGCATTATGATCACGTATGAGTAAATAACGATCGGACATCTGGCGTAGTTGGTGATTGGCATGTTTCACTACTAGTTCAAAGGTTAGCCCCTGCGCAAAATTACGGAATTTTTTACCGTCGCTAGAACCAATTAACATATGCAGTCGGCGATAACGCTCGGTAATTTGCAGTTGTCGATCTCGTTTAGCTATCGTATCTTGCTGTTGCTCTTGGGCTTGGCGATTCGCGCTTAATTGTCCGCGAATTTCACCAATT
>RXKA01000103.1:0-4198 GCA_003962985.1 Pseudomonadota bacterium
GGTTGTGGAACATAATTTATTGTATAATACAACTCAGAAATTATGGTATATAGGTCCCATGTTTCGTCATGAGCGTCCACAAAAAGGTCGTTATCGTCAGTTTCATCAATTGGGTGTCGAGGCTTTAGGGTTCAAAGGTCCAGATATTGATTGCGAAATCATCGTTATGCTTAATCAGTTGTGGAAAATTTTAGGTTTAACTGATATTGAATTACATATTAATTGTCTTGGAAATAAAGATGAACGTTTGGCACACCGCCAAGCATTGATTCAGTATTTTGAACAAAATGTTGAGATCCTTGATGATGAAGCTAAACGTCGGTTGTATACTAATCCATTGCGTATTTTGGATACCAAAAATCCAGCTATGCAAGAATTAGTGAATCATGCTCCACAGTTAATAGATTTTCTACAAGAAGACTCTTTGGCGCATTATAATGGTTGGAAATTATCATTATATGAATTGGGAATTAAATTTATCGAAAACCCACGCTTGGTTCGCGGTTTAGATTATTACAATTTATCGGTTTTTGAATGGATTAGTAGTGATTTAGGTTCGCAATCAACCGTATGTGGTGGTGGGCGTTATGATCCACTAGTAGCAGAACTTGGTGGTAAAGAAAATTATGCAATAGGTTATGCAATAGGTATTGAACGTCTATTGTTAAGTTTAGAAGCTAAGAATCTTCTTCCTAGTAAATCAAACTGCGATATCTATATAGTCAATGATGGTGCTGGTAGTGGGATTGTTGCGGCTAAGACTGCCATGGGTTTACGGGAACATGGTTATAAAGTTATCCAGAATTTTGGAGGTGGTAGCTTTAAATCACAGTTCAAAAAAGCTGATAGCTCAGGAGCTCGTGTAACTCTAGTTATTGGAGAAAGCGAAGTAAATGACCATACAGTTGTGGTAAAATTGATGTCTTTACAGCAACAAGAGTTAGTTGCAGAGCATCAGTTAATCGAACATTTAAATAATATTTTTGGGAAATGAAATTATGGCTCACTTAGATTTACATGAACAAGAGCAAGTCGATAAGTTAAAGTATTTCTGGCGTGATTGGGGTAAATACATCATTGCAGTCATAGCGTTACTCGTTGCAGGTTATGTTGTGAGTAGTGGATATAGTTGGTATAAACAGTCACAAGCGCAAAAAGCTGTTGCTGTTTACTCGGATTTTACTAAAAATGTTACTGCAGGGTCTAAAGATAAAGCATTTGCGGATGTGGATAAATTAATTGCGGATATGTCTGGAACTGAGTATGCTTCAATGGCAGCAATTTCTGCAGCTAAGTTAGCATTTGAAGCTAAAGACTATGCAAAAGCAATTAAATATTTGTCATGGGCTAAAGATAACTCATCAGATAAATCTTTAGGAACAATTGCAACTATTCGTTTAGCTAATGTATATATTGATCAAAATAATTTTGATAAAGCACGTGAACTATTACGTACTAAGCATGACATCGCATTTGATGGTTTGTTTTATGAAGGTCGTGGTGACTTATATGTTGCCATGGGTGACTTAAATAAAGCGCGTGATGCATATAAAGAAGGACTACAAAAAGCAGCGAATGATCCTTCGACTCAACAAGCAATCCAGATGAAGTTGGATATAATTGGAGGATAACTTGTTACAAATTAAAAGATTTGTTCCACTGTTGTTGGGGCTGTTATTATCAAATGCTTTGATTTCATGTGCTTCTGATAATCGGCCAAAACCACAACCGATGCCGAAAATAACTAATGAAGTAACCTTGAAAAAAGGATGGACGCAGTCGTCTATGCAAAGCAGCTTGGCTGGTAGTTTTGCGCCAGTTCTATTCGACGGTACAATTTTTACGGCAGATTCGGAAGGTGATGTTTTTAAAATTGATCCATCCGATGGTAGTATCATTAAAGATTATTCAATCTATGGTGAGGGTAATATCAGTAGTGGCGTTGGTGTTTCTGGTAGCAATATGTTTGTTACAACGGATAAGGGAACTCTTCTTGCTATTGATAAAGGTACTGGCAAGATAGCATGGAAAGCGCAGTTACCGACTTTATCACTCGAAGCTCCACAGGTTGCTCGCGATATTGTTGTGGTAAAAACCAATGATGCCGAAGTCTTAGCTTACAATGCCAATGATGGAACGCCATTATGGGTTTATCAAAAACCTATTCCACCATTAACATTACGTGCGATTAATACCTTTACAATTATTGGCGGCGAGGTTGTGGCAGTTGGTTTACCTGGCGGTAAATTAGCATTGTTAAACTTGTTTAGTGGTACGCCAATTTGGGAAAACTATATTGCTATCCCGGCTGGGGCAACAGATTTAGACAAAATGACTGATATAGCTATGCGCCCTGAAATCGGCAAAGACCGTATAATGTGTGTAGCAACGTATAATGGAAAAATCGCATGTGTGGATGCAATGAGTAGTAATGTGATGTGGCAAAAACCATTTAGCAGTTCACAGGGCGTTGCATTAGATGAGCAAAATTTATATGCGGTATCGCAAGATGGTGTGGTCTATGCTTTTGATAAAGTGAGTGGAACACAGGTTTGGTTTAATGATACAATGAAATATCGTCACTTGAGCATGCCTGCAATTTTAGGTAATGGTGTATTGAGTGTTGATGATGAGGGTAATGTGCATATGTTTAATCGTAATGATGGGCATGAAATGGCACGGATATCTTCGTCGTTGGTTGGCGGTGTTTCTGTACCTTTGGTGCGTGATGATGGAGTATTTTTCCAATCTGCCAACGGTAATCTTGTACAAATAAAAAATTACTAAGGAAAAGAATGAAGCCAACGATAGCTTTGGTAGGACGCCCAAATGTGGGCAAATCGACATTATTTAATCGCTTGACTCGTTCACGTGATGCGCTGGTTGCTGATTTTTCAGGTCTAACCCGCGATAGAAAATATGGCAATGGTAGAATTGGACATAAACCATATATTCTAGTTGATACTGGTGGTTTTGAACCATTAATTGATAGTGGGGTTATGCTTGAAATGGCACGTCAGTCAGAACAAGCAATTTACGAATCAGATGCCGTTATTTTTCTAGTAGATGGTAAAAATGGTTTTACACCACAAGATCGTTTGATAGCAAATAAGTTACGTGCGATAGATAAGCCTGTTTATGTGGCAATCAATAAGGTTGAAGGCGTCGATAAAATCATTGCAGTAAGCGACTTCTATGAGCTTGGCTTGGAGAGGATGTATCCTATTTCCGCAACTCATGGTGATGGTGTTCATAAATTGATTGATGATGTATTACGTAGTTTTAAAAATACTCAAGAAGATGATGAGCGTGATGAACGTATTACTTTTGCGGTAGTAGGGCGTCCTAATGTAGGTAAATCAACTCTAGTTAATGCTATTTTGGGTGAAGAACGTGTAATTGCTTTTGATGAAGCTGGCACTACTCGTGATAGCGTATTTATTGAGTTTGAACACAATGAACAAGCATTTACCATTATTGATACGGCAGGTATTCGTCGTAAGGGTAAAGTGAATGATAAAATTGAAAAATTTTCGGTTTTAAAAGCTATTCAAGCAATTAGTGAAGCTCAGGTTGTGGTATTGGTTTTAGATGCGCACTTAGATATTGCGGAGCAGGATGCTACGATTGTTGGTTATGCATTAGATGCCGGTAAGTCGGTGGTGGTTGCTATTAATAAATGGGATCATTTAACTGAAGAGCGTCGCACTGAAATTAAGCAAGATGTAAAAACTAAACTACACTTTTTGGATTTTGCTAAATATAACTATATCTCGGCATTGTATAAGAAGGGTGTTGGTGAATTATTAGATTCTATCAGTTCTGCTTATGCTGCTGCATTTATGAAAATGCCAACACCGAAATTAACCCGAGTTCTAAAAGAGGCGGTAAATCGTCAACCTCCAGCTCATAAAGGTAATTTTAGACCTAAAATGCGTTATGCGCATCAAGGTGGGTCTAATCCACCAATTATTGTGATACACGGTAATAGTTTGAATGCAGTACAAAAAGCATATACCAAATATTTGGAACGTTCATTCCGTAAGGTATTTGAATTAACTGGTACACCATTACGTATTGAGTATAAAAATACTGATAATCCATTTGGTGATAAGTGATATTTTTAAGGATGGTCACTATGAAGAGTAGATTGACAGCCATCTTTTTGGCGGTGTTAGCATTGGCTGGGTGTGCTAGT
>RXKA01000103.1:4248-10682 GCA_003962985.1 Pseudomonadota bacterium
TAATAATAGTTACAATGATTTTAAATTGCCATGGTAAAATACGCCACTAGTAGTGAGTTGCGCTAACAAATGATTATTAGATTTTTATGATATAAGTTATACAGATGAAATTAACCTCAGCCGCATTTAGTTATTATGTTCTTGAATTGTCATTGCAAGATGAAATGAGTGATATTGAAGATAAATTTGTTAGTTTATGCAAATTTGATGATAGTGCTAAATATATAGTAATTGATATAATTGAGTTAATGACAACTGAACAAATCAGTAAGTTAATTACTAATGTTAGTTTAATTGCTAACCGTTGTGGGTTAGAAATTATTTACTTAGCGGCAAGTCCATTAATCTCTAAGCAAGAAATCGCAGGAATACAAGTAGTAGCGTTGCCTAAAGGTGTGGTGAAGACCCCTCAATTAGTAAATAATGTTTCAAAATTTATTACTGAGCCAGTGCGCAGCGGTGCAGTAGTTAAGAATGATGGCGATATCGTAATACTCGGGTTGGTTTCTCATAATGCTGAAATTATTGCCAGTGGACATATTCACATTTATGGTGATTGCCGTGGTAAATTAAGGGCAGGTAATAATGGCGATAAAAATGCCCATATCTTTGTTGAAAGATTTAATGCTGAACTAATTTCAATTGCGGGAATTTTTAAGGTAATTGAAGATAAATTGCCGAATAATTTACACAATAAAGCGGTACATATATTTTTAGATGATAAAGAGCGGATTAATATTGTCCCACGTTAAAAAGATAATAAAAAATGACAATTAAACATAAACATGAGCATAATAAAATTAAACAAACTAAAATAGGAGCAAATATGGCTAAGTCTGCTAAAGTTGTGGTGGTAACGTCTGGTAAAGGTGGTGTAGGCAAGACTACTACATCTGCGAGTTTTGCAACAGGTTTGGCATTGCGAGGGTTTAAAACCGTCGTAATTGATTTTGATATAGGGTTACGTAATTTAGACTTAATCATGGGCTGTGAGCGTCGTGTGGTATATGATTTTGTAAATGTAATTAATGGAGAAGCTACTTTATATCAGGCAATGATTAAAGATAAGAGTTGTGATAATCTATTTTTGTTAGCTGCCGCACAGACCAAAGATAAAGATGCCTTGACTGAAGAGGGTGTTGAGCGAGTTATTAATGAATTAAAACAAGAGTTTGATTATATTGTTTGTGATTCTCCAGCAGGGATTGAAAAAGGTGCATTCATGGCACTATATTTCGCAGATGAAGCATTGGTGGTAACTAATCCAGAAGTTTCATCGGTAAGAGATTCGGATCGTATTTTGGGCATTTTAGCATCAAAATCAAAGCGTGCAGTAAATGGTGAAGAGAAAGTAAAAGAGCATATGGTTGTTACTCGCTATAATCCAGAGCGAGTTGAGAGTGGCGATATGTTATCAATTGATGATATCAAGGATATTTTACGTATTCCAGTTTTAGGTGTTGTGCCTGAATCTAAGGATGTATTACAAGCGTCAAATACAGGAACACCAGCGATTAACTTACACGGTACGAATGTATCTGAGGCATATATTGATATTGTGGCACGTTTCTTGGGTGAAGATAAACCAATGCGTTTTACTACCGTAGAGAAAAAAGGTTTGTTGAAACGTATATTTGGGGGCAACTAAAATGTCTTTATTAGAGTTGCTATTTGGTAAAAAGAAAACTTCGGCATCAGTTGCTAAAGAGCGTTTACAAATTATTTTAGCGCATGAACGAGCTAATTTGAATGATAATCAGGATAATACACCAAGTTGGTTGCCTGATTTGCAAGCAGAATTACTAGCGGTGATTGCTAAATATATTAAAATAGATCAAGATGCATTAAAAGTTAATTTAGAAAAGCGTGATAATCTTGAATTATTAGAAATTAATGTAATGTTACCAGAAAAAGAAGAGGAATAATTATGTCACAACATCATCAATTAATTATTTTGGGTTCAGGACCAGCAGGTTATACTGCCGCAATTTATGCTGCACGTGCCAATTTAAAACCAGTAATTATTACTGGTATGCAACAAGGTGGTCAATTAATGACAACTACAGAAGTTGAAAACTGGCCAGCAGAAGTAGGCGGTGAAGTGCAAGGTCCAGAATTGATGCAACGCTTTTTGGATCATGCAACAAAATTTGGTACTGAAGTTTTATTTGACCAAATTCATACTGTTGAATTGGCAACTAAGCCATTTAAACTAATTGGTGACATGGGTGAGTACACTTGTGATGCTTTAATTATATCAACAGGTGCATCGGCTAAATACCTTGGCTTAGAGTCTGAACAGAAATTTATGGGGAAAGGTGTTTCTGGTTGTGCAACTTGTGATGGTTTCTTCTATAAAAACCAACCTGTTGCTGTAGTTGGTGGTGGTAATAGTGCCGTTGAAGAGGCTCTTTATTTATCAAATATTTGTTCTAAAGTAACGCTAATTCATCGTCGTGATACATTTAAGTCGGAGAAGATTTTAATTGAACGTCTAATGCAAAAAGTTGCGGATGGTAAAATTGAACTTAAATTAAACGCAAATTTAGATGAAGTATTGGGTGATAATAAAGGCGTAACTGGTGTACGAATTAAAGCCAATGATGGAACTACTGAAGAAATAGCCTTAAATGGTGTGTTTATTGCGATTGGTCATAAACCAAACACCGATATTTTTGCTGGTCAATTAGACATGGAGCATGGTTATATTGTTACTAAGAGTGGTCGTAATGGCTTTGCAACGGCAACTTCAGTTGAAGGTGTTTTTGCTGCTGGTGATGTACAAGATATGATCTATAAGCAAGCGATAACTTCGGCTGCTAGTGGTTGTATGGCAGCACTTGACGTAGAACGATATTTGGATCAATAATGAAGAATGCTACACGTGGTTCATATAAACACATAACTAATTTGATTATGGCACTTAGTATCGCTGGGTGTGTTTCTGCGTGTAGTGTCTTGGGAATCAGCTTTGATTCTCCTAAAGTTAATAATAGCCAGTTTGTTGCTGTTTTAGATAATGGTAGCTTTCTTAATTCTCAACACGGCGAATCATGGGAATTGATTCATGGGAATGAAAGCATTGTGTGGAATAATGTAGTAACTACCAATAATCAGTTATTCGCGGTTGGTTTAAATGGTGAGATGCGTAATTCAATTGATGGTCAACAGTGGTCAACTGTCATTGATAAAGACCATCGCTTATGGTTATATGATATAGTTTATGCACAAAAAAAATACGTTGCTGTTGGTATGAATGGTACTGTGGTAAGTGCTTCTGCAAAACTAAAAGAATGGACGGTACACCATACACCAACCAGTAGCTGGTTAAATGGAATTAGCTATGGTAATGGAGTTTTTGTAGCTTGTGGTTCTAATGGTACGATTATTTCCTCAGCTAAAGCCGAGCGTTGGAATAGCGAGAATTCAACTTCAAACGATTGGTTATCAAGTATTAGTTTCTTAGAACAACGCTTCTTCGTAACAGGTTCAAATGGAGCCTTGTTATCGTCGGTGGATGGACATAATTGGCACAATTTAGATAGTCATACGAATAACTGGTTATATAGTATTGCTTATGGTAATAATATGTATATGGTGGTTGGTGATTACAGCACGGTTTTGGTTTCTCACGATGGTATTAATTGGGAATCACAAACAACCAATTTGCCACCATCATACGTCTTAAAATCAGTAGTGTATGCCCGTGGAGAGTTTTGGTTAGGCGGCTCTCGTGGTCTGGTGGCATCTTCTGTGGATGGCAAGACATGGGTGGTTCATTCGGTACCAACCAAGCGCAATATTACCGCATTGACATATGCTGATGTGGATAATTAATTAAATTGCTAAATGTCTAATACTGTGCCAGCGCTTAAAGTACTAAATCAAGTATTTGGCTATCCAACCTTTCAAGGAATACAAGAAGAAATCATTCGCCATGTTATTGATGGTGGTAGTGGTTTAGTTCTTATGCCAACTGGTGGTGGTAAATCACTTTGTTACCAAATTCCTGCACTAATCTTAGATGGTATTACCCTCGTCATCTCGCCCTTAGTTGCTCTAATGGAGGATCAGGTTGCTAGTTTGCAAGAGCTAGGTATTGCTGCAAATTATTTATCTTCAATGCGAGAGTTGGATGACAATCATGGTGTATTTAGCCAAATCCGTGATCGTAAGCTAAAATTATTATATATTACACCAGAAAAAGCAACTAATGAGTGGTTTATTAATTTTATTGCTAATTATAAAATTAGTTTAATTGCGATCGATGAAGCACATTGTGTTTCTCATTGGGGGCATGATTTTCGTCCAGAATATCAACGTCTAACACTCCTCAAGAAAGTTTTCCCACATACGCCACGACTAGCGTTAACAGCTACTGCTGATTATTATACTAAAGTTGATATTCAGCACTATCTAGACCTCAAAAATACACCTATATTTAGTACCTCCTTTAATCGTCCCAATATGTATTATGCAGCACATGAGAAGAATAATGGCAAAAAACAATTGCTTAACTATATTGGGCAACATAAAAGTGAATCAGGAATTATTTATTGTAACTCACGTAAGCGAGTTGACCAGATTGCTGAGTTTTTAAATAAAAGTAATATTGCTGCTACAGCTTATCATGCTGGTATGGATAGTTTGCAACGTAGTAATAATCAGAAGTTATTTCTACAAAGCTCCTCGATGGTTATGGTGGCAACAGTGGCATTTGGTTTAGGGATTGATAAGCCTGATGTGCGCTATGTTTATCATTTGGATATGCCACGTTCAATTGATCATTTCTATCAAGAATCAGGGCGAGCAGGGCGTGATGGTATTGGCGCGTTTAGCGTAGTTAATTATGGTTTTAAAGAAATCTTTGAATTATCGCAAATGATTTTGGCTAGTGAAGCCAGCGAGATTAAAAAACGCTATGAGTTTGATAAACTAAAGAAAATGATTGCCTATTGTGATAGTCTAACTTGTCGGCGTAAGGCATTGTTACAAAATTTGGGTGAAGAATCCGATGACTGTGGCTATTGTGATATTTGTTTGGGGAAATCATTAACCTTTGATGGTTCAGTACTTGCGCAAAAGATATTATCAACCATTTATAGACTACAACAGCGCTTTGCTATTACTCAAGTAATTGATGTTTTGCGGGGGAAAGCATCTATTGCCGTGCAAGTATGGGAGCATCATAAAATATCAACGTTTGGTTTGGCTAGTGAAGTTAGTGAGAAAGAGTTGCGCCGTGTTATTCGACAATTATATAGTCAAGGGGTAATTGATATTGATTTTAGCACTGGTGCATTAAAATTAAATGCAAATTCATTACCAATATTACGAGGCATTCAACCAGTATTATTACGCAAAAATCCAAATAAATCGTTGGAACTACCGCAAAATTCGGTATGGTTAAAAACAGAGCTTGAAGAGCGCACCTATCAAAACTTACTCAATTGGCGCCATCGAATGGCGATTCTACATAAAGTTTCACACCATGCTATTTTATCAGACCGTAGTTTACGCGAGCTAATTTTGCATCGACCACAAAATGTTTCTGAGCTGAAGGATATTTATGGAATTGGTCAAGCTAAGTTAAGCCGCTTTGGCAATGAATTAATTGATATTATTACATTAAATGGTTGCGTTTAAATCTTAGGTTTAGGTGAGTGAGTGTTAAATCTAAGTTAGTATTTTTATAAAAGTGTTACAATTACGCAATGATATAAATGTTATAGCTGAAAATATATGAGATACATAAAATTATATGACGATATTCTAGTTTTTACCAAGTTAGTTGATAATATGAATTTTGGTAAAACTGCCTTAGAATTGAATACGACACAATCCACAGTTAGCCGTAGAATCAAATTCCTTGAGGAATCTTTAGGTTTTAGCTTATTGGAGCGTGATACTCGCAATTTAAAATTAACTGAGCAAGGAATGCAATTATATTTTAGCTTCCGTGAGCAAGAGCGCTTTTTAATAGACCAGATTACGCGTATTAAAGAAGATCGTAAACATAACCGTGGACGCTTTAGCTTGTCATTACCATTCTCATTATCGCATGGTTTGTTAACGCCACTACTTGCAAAATTTTTGCTTGATTATCCAGATATTAGAGTTGAAACTGTTTATGGTGTTACCGATAGTAATACTTTTAATGATGTGGATGTAGAAATTTCTGCCAAAAAACCTAAGGTAGAGGATAGTGAGTTTTATTTAATAGGTACTCGTAAAATTCAGGCATATTGTTCACCAAAATACATCCAGAAATATGGATTGCCAACGAGTATTGCTGATTTAGTTTCAGGCAACCATGTTTACATGGGAGTTACCGATAAAAATGATGATGGCGTTGATGAATTTATCTACATTAACAATGCAATCACAGGCGAAACCACACAGATAAAAAACAACGATCGGCAATTTATTTCTAA
>RXKA01000016.1 GCA_003962985.1 Pseudomonadota bacterium
GGATTATCTTGAATTTGACAAACAATTTTTCCGTCCAATTTCAGGTTACTGATAAGTAATGAATTAGCTGCCAACAATTCACCAACAATCCGCTGTAATGGATCAGGATAAGGGCGCTGACTGGCAATAACTTGCCATACATCATCAAGTACTACAACCGCTCCTTTGACAGGTAATTTATCGAAAATAAACTTTTGCATAAAACTAGAAGATTTGACCACTTATACTAATCCATTACTAAATAAATATTATATTCAAACTATTTTTTATTAATCAACAATCACTGCATTGGTATAGACATCTTGTACGTCATCCAGTGATTCTATAGCATCCAACAAACGTTGCATTTTCTGACCATCTTCGCCAGATAGTTCAGTTTCTAATGATGGTTTCATGATAACTTCAGCTAATTCAGAAACATAACCTTTTTCATCAAGGATAGCCTTAACATCAGCAAAATCTGCTGGTGCAGTTAATACTTCAAAACTGCCATCGTCATTGGTTATTACATCTTCAGCCCCAGCTTCCAATGCAGCTTCCATTAATTCATCTTCATTAATTCCAGGAGCAAAGATTAAT
The DNA here is from genome assembly GCA_003962985.1 of Pseudomonadota bacterium. Lineage (GTDB taxonomy): Bacteria > Pseudomonadota > Gammaproteobacteria > Burkholderiales > UBA11063 > Aquella. The sequence goes on from RXKA01000016.1 coordinate 580, forward strand.
TGACCGCAATGTTTAAATTGAAACGAGACACAACCATCGGTGCCCATGTTACCACCGTATTTATTAAATGCATGACGTACTTCTGCCACTGTTCTGGTGTTATTATCAGTTAAGCAATCAACAATGATACCAGCACCACCAATACCATAGCCCTCAAAGCGTAATTCAACATAATCAACGCCTTCCAACTCACCTGTTCCGCGTTTGATTGCGCGTTCTACATTGTCTTTAGGTACATTATTTTCGCGTGCTTTTTCTAACGCTAGACGCAGCCTAGGATTTGAAGTTATATCCCCACCACCCATTTTTGCTGCAATTGTAATCTCTTTTACTAAACGTGTTGTAATTTTGCCTTTCTTAGCATCAGCTGCTGCTTTACGATGCTTAATATTCGCCCACTTACTATGTCCAGCCATCTGTAATAACCTCATTAATAAAATCTGCCAATATTCTATCATATTTGAGTACTTTTTTACTGCAGCAATCCAACAATAGAATTATAATCTTTACTTAATACATCAGACCATGACTGGCTGATAGTATTTAGGTTTATTTTATATCACCAATTTTATAATCTTTTTCAAGGACTTGATTTATGTTACAAGTACCAATATTTATTGTCAGTACACTGGCAAAGTTTTCTACATTTATTAAAATAAATACAACAAACCTACAAATTAAAGTTGGAGAGTCGGCATGAAAAAAGCACTAAAACCGACATCGTCAACTTTACTATTGCTTTGTTTGGGGTATTTCATTGATTTTTACGACCTAACCATTATGGGGGTTAGCTATCCTGAGTTAATTCGTGAGCAGTTTGGAATTAGCACTACAATTCAAATCCAACAAACATATTTATTAATTAGCAGTTTCCAAACTGTTGGTATGTTTATTGGCGCGATATTATTTGGTATCCTCGGTGATAAGATCGGACGTGCATCCGCAATTAAATATAGTATCTTATTATATTCGCTCTCAACACTCGCGGCTATTTTTACTCATTCATTACCTGTTTTTATTGCATTGAGAATGCTATCATATATTGGTTTAGCCACTGAATTTTCAACCTCTACTATACTTATTTTAGAATCATTGCCATCTAAATATGCTCCTTGGGGAACCGCAATTCTTTATTCATTCGGGGTCTTAGGTGGCATGACGGCAACGAGTATCGGCTTTATTTCATGGCAAATCATGTTTTTATTTGGTGCAATTGGTGGGTTACTACTCTACATTGGACGCAGTCACATCAAAGAATCTGATAGTTACTTAAATATCAGTTTAGAGAATAAAGAAAAACTTGGTAGTTGGCGTGAATTACTTGGTCATAAGCAACATCTATTGAAATTATGCTATTTCTTTTTAATTTTAGTACCTTATTTCGCAATGATTAGCTTAATGTTTATATTTCCTAATTATATAATTAAAACCTATACCTTAAGTTATGCAACCAAGATTTTACTTATTGGGTTCTTTATTGGTAATATCATAAGTAGCTTATTGAGTGGATTTTTCACCCAGTATCAGCGATTATTCATTGCAATTAGTATGCTTTTATTTCTCGCATTAATGACAACGTATTATTTAATTCCAGAGCGTGCTCTTTTAGCATATAGTTTGGGTTTAGGTATAGTCGGTGGTGGCTATCCGATTTTATGGGCACAAATTGCAACGCGTTCATTCCCTATTTATATTCGTAGTCTTGCAAGTAATTTTCTCTATGCGTTAGGAAGAGGATCTGGATTAATTTTTAACTCAATAGTTGCTATCTGGTTAGCAACTCCGAGTAGCTTTCCAGTTTATTCAACAATCTTGGTTAGTATTTTGTTTATTTTAGCAATGTTTGCAATTATTAAAATAAAGCCATATACAACTTAAAAAATTAATCCCCCATTTTTATAGCTAAGTAAGATGTGTTCTTATCAATTATAAAAGGTGGGGGATTTAGATATTAATCAATCGGATTAATGCTTAAGGTTGGTTTTACTTTTACTACCCCACCATAATATTAATATTCCAGCTAAAATCATTGGAAACGAGTAGAATTGCCCTAATGATAAACCAGTCATTTGCACAACGCCTGTGGCAAAAGAATCAGGTTCACGGAAAAACTCTAAGCAGAAACGGGCTAGACCGTAGCCAATCATAAACACACCAGAAGTTTGACCTAGTTTACGTTGTTTACTACCCGCATAAATTAGCATGATGATAAATAATACGATACCTTCTGCAAACGCTTCATAAAGTTGCGATGGATGACGTGGTAACATAGTTCCAGAATCAGGAAATACCATACCCCATGGTAAATTTGGACTACATAAACGCCCCCACAGTTCGCCATTAATAAAATTACCAATCCGTCCAAATAATAAACAAATCGGAATAAAAGGTGCAACAAAATCAGATATCACAAAGAAATTAGACTTAATCTTACGTGAAAACCAATAAATTGCGACAAACACACCAATCATACCACCGTGAAATGACATTCCGCCATCCCAAGTTTTTAGCATATCCAATGGATGACTTAAATAGTACGCAGGTTGATAGAATAGGCAAAAACCTAACCGCCCCCCGATCACAGTACCGAGAATACCACTTAGTAGAAAATCATCAACTAATTTAGCCGTCATGACTGGGTGACCATATTTTTTTAAGCGCCATTTTGCGGCATAAACAAAAAAGGTAAAGCTTAAAACATACATTAAACCATACCAATGAAATTTAATTGGACCTAAGCTAAATGCAATGGGATCAATTTTGGGATATATTAACACTAAAACACCTCATTAAATAAAACTAATCTAGCGTGGATTAAATTTGCCACGTCCAGCCAAAACAAAAAATACTAACCCGATTATTATCATTGGAATCGAGTAAATTTGTCCTAATGATAAGCCTGTCATTTTTACAATACCAGTTGCAAATACATCTGGCTCACGGAAAAACTCCAAACCAAAACGAATTACACCGTATACGATGACAAATAAACTACAGGTTTGTCCAATCGGTCGAGGTTTACGACTAAACCAGACCATAATTATTAACAACAATAAACCTTCACATAATGCTTCATAGATTTGTGATGGATGGCGCGGAAGTGGTCCACCATCAGGGAAAATCATTCCCCATGGTAAATCAGGGCTGCATACTCTCCCCCATAGCTCACCATTAATAAAATTACCAATTCGTCCAAATAAAAGACCAATAGGAACTAATACCGCGGCAAAGTCCATCATTTGCAAGAAACTACACTTTAACTTACGGGAGAATAAAAACACCCCAATACAGACACCAATTAGTCCACCATGGAATGACATACCACCATCCCAAGTTTTAATGATATTTAATGGGTGCAATAAATAAAGCTCAGGACGGTAAAATAAACAGTAACCAACTCTACCACCGATAATTACTCCCATGGCACCATAAAATAGGAAATCATCCATATCGCCAACTTTGAGAACAGGATGTCCAAAGCGCTTAATTCGCCACTTGCCAATAAACAGAAAGAATAAAAAACCAGTTAAGTACATTAATCCATACCAATGGATACCAAAACTACCAATATTAATCGCAACTGGATTAATTTGAGGATATATTAACATTGTTATCTTACATATAAAGGTTTAAATAGATAATGAGACAGTTATTCTACCTGAAGATAAGCTTTTTTGCTAAAATATACTCCTTGAAATATTAACTATCTAGGAGTTTTGTTATGAAGACACCCGTTCGCGTAGCTGTTACTGGGGCAGCAGGTCAAATTAGTTATAGTTTACTATTCCGTATCGCTAGTGGTGATATGTTAGGTAAAGATCAACCTGTAATTTTACAATTATTGGAAATTGAACCAGCAATGAACGCATTAAAAGGTGTTATCATGGAGTTGGAAGATTGTGCTTTTCCTTTAGTAAAAGGTATAGAGGCTAGTCATGACCCGATGATTGCATTTAAAGATGCTGATATAGCTCTTTTAGTTGGTGCTCGTCCACGTTCAAAAGGTATGGAACGTAAAGATTTACTTGAAGCTAATGGTGCTATTTTTACTGTTCAAGGTAAAGCCTTAGCAGCAGTTGCAAGTAAAGACGTTAAAGTATTAGTAGTTGGTAATCCAGCAAATACCAATGCATTAATTGCATTAAAAAATGCAGATGGTTTAAACCCACGTAATTTCACAGCGATGTTACGTTTAGATCATAACCGTGCTTATTCACAATTAGCAGCTAAAACAGGTACACATACAACAGACATCAATGGTATCGTAGTATGGGGTAACCACTCAGCGACACAATATCCAGATATTACTGCTGCAGTAGTAAATGGAACAAAAGCTAGTGAATTAGTAGATCAATCATGGTTAGTGGATAATTTTATTCCAACCGTACAAAAACGCGGTGCAGCGATTATTGAAGCACGTGGTTTATCCTCAGCTGCGTCAGCTGCTAATGCTGCAATTGAGCATATCCGTGACTGGGTACTTGGAACTAAAGAAGGTCAATATGTAAGTATGGGTGTACCATCTGATGGTAGTTATGGTATTCCAGAAGGCGTGATTTATGGTTTCCCATGTACATGCAAAGATGGTGAATACACTATCGTTCAAGGTCTAGAAATTAGTGAATTTAGCCGCGAAAGAATGATGGCAACGTATCAAGAGCTTTGTGAAGAGCGCGATGCAATCCAGCATTTACTAGGATAAATAAAAAGTCAGATCAATTTGATCTGACTTTTTTAAATTAAGTGCGGTTACGTAATGATTTTTTATAATAAGGCGTGTATAGCAACAAAGCTATAATACTTAATACCGCACTAGCTATCATAATTACTAAAGGCACAAAATCATGAATAGTTTGATTGGCAAAATGTGAAATATCCATTGCCAATATCGTTAATGAGACTAAGAAAGTATAAGAGAACAAATGACTTAAATAACGACCAATCAGACGATTACGTGGATGAAAATCAATAACTGAGTAGACAACCAATGGTGTTAAACGTAGAAATGAACCATATAGAAATCCAACTGAATATATCCAAAAAGTATATACTGAAGCTTGATAAAATGAACCACTCAGCCAAAATGCTATATTCTCAATGATGCTCAAGCAGTAAAGCACAATCATAATTTTAATTGGATTAATAAACCGTTGCAAGAGTAAAATACTATTAGCGCCAATAAAGCCAAAAATAGTAGTAACAAAGACAACATTATTAATTTCTGGCTGTGGCCATTTAAATACCAACTCTAAAATATTTGGCACGCGAATAATCACAATCACGATTAGTAGTGCCGTAAAGAAGATTACAATTGAACGTAATAAGATATAGCGCCACTTCATTTTTACGGTATAGACAAAACATTTAGAGGCAAAGTTATTTACGGTTAATTTTATCTGCCATTTTGATTTAATCCAAATACAGATAATTACCAAAATAAAGTTTAATAAAAACTGCAAGCGCCAAAAGTATTCATAATCTAATAATGTGCTATTATGCGAAACTAAAAATCGATTAAAGACAATCGAAATAAAAATCCCAACTTCACCAGATAATAAAATAAAGTAGTAGGTAGCGAGATTAGCCCGTTCAATTTTTAATAATGAACTGGCATATTTTACCGCAAAACCTATTTCATACCCTAATGCCCCACCTTGGAGAACGCGTAAAATAGTGAAAATAATGAGTGATCCAACCCCCATCAAAGCATAACTAGGAAATAGACTTAAACCAAGATAACTTAAACAAATAAAGATCAATGAGAAGGTTTTAAACTGTGGATAATTATGAGAAAATAAATTATAATTAAAAAACCCCGTGACTTTAGCAAGCTGTGTTAACAATAACACAAAAGCAAAAATAGGTAAGCATTGAAATAGATTATAAATAGGAACTATAATGCGACTTAGATAAATGGCATAACCCGCAAACAGTGCTAGATCATACATGTCTAGGTAAAAAATCAGAAATAGATATAATAATCCGCCACGACTAGCATAACGAAGTGGCGAATTTTTAA
>RXKA01000137.1 GCA_003962985.1 Pseudomonadota bacterium
TGACCACTATCAATCTGTAAGCGTACCGAGCCTTGATGATCGCGTCGTTCAGCACGCAATCGGCGTAATTCTTCCAAACGCCTAACTCGTCCCTCATTCCGTGTACGTCTAGCTTCAACCCCTTTACGAATCCACACCTCTTCTTGGGCTAAAAATTTGTCAAATTCAGCATTGGTTTTAGATTCATCCGATAGTTGACGGGCTTTTAGCTCTTGATATTTCGCAAAATTACCAAGATAAACCTGTAAATTACCACGATCTAATTCCAAGATTTTATTGATGGTATTATCCAAAAAACGTCTATCGTGAGTGATTAAAACAATTGCACCTGCAAAATTCTTAATTACCTGTTCAAGCCATTCAATAGCATAAACATCCAGATGATTGGTGGGCTCATCAAGTAACATCACATCAGGATTTACTACTAATGCTTTAGCAATTGCAACTTTTTTGCGTACCCCACCCGATAAATCAGCAACTAATTGATGTCCATTTAATCCTAATTCAGATAGCGTTTTATCAATCAAATTTTTAACTACCCAACCATTATGATGCTCTAGCTCATGCTGCAAAGTATTTAATTTATCTAATAAGGCATCGCTATAATCGGTTGCCATCAAATCTAGTGTAGCGTAATAATCAGTCAAAGTTTGTGTAAGATTACCCAATCCAGACATTACTTCTTGGAAAATTGTATTGGTTGCGGTTAGCTGTGGTTCTTGTGCCACATAAACAATTTTGATACCATCTTGATAATGAACTTTGCCATCATCGGCGGCTTGAGTACCTGCCAATACTTTCAAAAACGATGATTTACCTGCACCGTTACGTCCAATTAAACCCAATTTATCATTTTTTTCTAAACCTAGACTTACTTTGTCTAATAAAAGATGATGCCCGAATGCCAAACTAATTTTATCTATTGTTATTATTGCCATAGTGTTACCAATTAATTGTAAATATTTATTTAAGATATTTTACCACAGACCAAGTTTATGCAATACTTAATCTAAATGCAGTAATAAATTTACATGTTAATACGGTTTATCAAATTAACTCTCATATTCAGCAACGCTAAAGCTAGTTACACCATATCGATAAATTTAAAATCACAAGTTATGATAGCTTAATAGACTGTTGTAATTAAATTTTAATAAATTCATATCTCAGATATCATTTGACATTGTACATATTACGTCATACATAGAGTAAAAGTCTTAGTAATAATTAGCCACATAGTGTATAATCACAATCCATACAGTTAGTTACATTTATCACCGTCTTTTTGTATAGGATAGACAAATGCGCATCGAAGCTGATTCAATGGGAACGATTGAAGTTCCAGATAATAAATATTGGGGTGCACAAACTGCACGTTCAATAATAAATTTTCCAATTGGTCGTGATCGATTTCAGTGGCAGTTTCCGATTATTAAAGCAATGGGTATTTTGAAAAAAGCCGCAGCAATAGCCAATTGTACGCTTGGAGAATTACCATCTGAAATAGCATCACCCATAATAAAAGCAGCAGAAGAAGTTATTGCAGGAAAATTAAATGATCACTTCCCACTAGTTGTATTTCAAACAGGCTCTGGCACTCAATCAAATATGAATGTAAATGAAGTAATATCAAATAGAGCAATAGAGTTAGTTGGTGGTGTGATTGGCAGTAAACACCCTATTCATCCTAACGATCATGTAAATCGAGGTCAATCATCTAATGACACTTTCCCAACTGCCATGTATATAGCCGTAGTTGGTGAATTATTTGCCAAGCTATTACCAAGTTTGTTAGTACTCCGTACGACATTAGCGAATAAATCAAATGAATTTGATGGGATAGTAAAAACTGGACGCACACATTTACAAGATGCTACGCCGATCACCCTTGGACAAGAGATTAGCAGCTGGGTTGCACAAATCGACTATGCATTAAATGTAATTCAACACAATATGGATGGTCTGTATGATCTCGCTATCGGCGGAACTGCTGTTGGTACAGGATTAAATGCACATCCATTATTTGGTGATGAATGCGCAAAAAATATTGCACAACTCACTGGGTATCCATTTAAATCATCAAAAAATAAATTTTTCTCATTAGCGGCACATGATGCGTTAGTCAATATATCAGCGACTCTACGAACCCTTGCAATGGCACTACTAAAAATTGCAAATGATATACGTTGGCTCGCTAGTGGTCCTCGTTGTGGTATTGGCGAAATACGAATTCCAGAAAATGAACCAGGGTCATCAATTATGCCAGGAAAAGTAAATCCAACTCAATGTGAAGCATTAACAATGGTTTGTGCTCAGGTGTTTGGCAATGATGCAACGGTTGCATTTGCAGGTAGTCAAGGGAACTTCCAACTAAATGTCTACAAACCAGTCATGGTACATAACGTACTTGAAAGCATTGAATTACTTTCAGATGCCATAATGTCATTTGATACACATTGCGCACAAGGTCTAGAACCAAATCTAAGCGTAATCAATGCCAACTTAGAGAAGAACTTGATGCTCGTAACTGCATTGAATCGCCATATAGGATATGATAACGCCGCATTAATTGCCAAAACAGCCCATAAAGAAGGAGCTACTTTAAGAAGTGCTGCAATTAAGCTTGGTATTATTTCTGCTGATGATTTTGATAAATACATCATTCCATTAGAGATGACACACTCTGGCTAGCTTAATACTAGATGTTTGACACTCAATTATAAGATACGACTATAATTAATACTTTCTTATGTCTAGGCAATTTAGCAATATAAATTTACTTAACCATAAGAAAGTATTGTCTTGACTTACTTAAATCAAGTTGTATTAACACACCCTCAAAACTATAATAACATCAAACCACCGGCAAAGACAATACCAGATAGCAATAAAGTAATTAAACAATACCCCATGATATCGCGCGCACCTAATCCAGCGATTGCTAATGCAGGAAGCGCCCAAAATGGTTGTGCCATATTCATCCACGCTTCACCATATGCAATCGCCATTACCGCATGCCCAGAATCAGCACCTAAACTTTTAGCTGCCGCCATAATAAATGGTCCTTGAACAACCCAATGACCACCACCTGATGGAACTGCAAAATTAATAATTGCTGAGGCAAAAAATGCAAGGAGTGGGAATGTCTCTTTAGTTGCAATGTGAATAAACCAATCGGTAATAATCCCACCTAAACCAGAATGTTCTAACATTGCTTGGATACCTGCATAAAAAGGAAATTGGACAATTATTCCTGCAGTACTACGTGCTGCCATAGCTATTGCGCGAGCATATGCCATCGGTGTTTTATGCAGTAAAATCCCTATAGATAAGAATAATAGATTGACATTATTTATATCAAGTTTGAATCCTTTAGTAAACCATGTCATTAAAATGTAACCTAAACCAGCTATACCAACCAAAAAGGCAAGGATTTTACTTTCTTCCAATTTAACCGCAATTGATGCATCAGAAGCAAGTTTGCGCTGTGTAGACAGATTATCATCCTTTAATAACTCAGGATTAATTAATTTGCGTTCATTCTCCGCAGGTAACATTTTTGCCGTCAAAAAAGGTAAACAAACAACTAACACGCTAGTAATAACAATATTCATGGGCGTGAACAATGTTTGACTAATCGGAACTAGTCCACTAATTTTTTCAACAGGATTACCAGCAGTTGCAGCCAAAAGCGGAATTGAACCCGATAACCCACCATGCCAAACTAAAAATGCAATATACGCACATGCAATTAATAATGGATAATCTGATTTATCAACACTTTTTGCTACTTCACGTGCAAGCATTGCACCGATGATTAAACCAAATCCCCAATTTATAATACACGCAATTGAACCAACAAAGGTAACTAACATTACCCCTTGGGTGGGATTTTTGGGAATTGTGGCAAACTTACGTAACCATGACTTAATTAGATCACTACTTGCTAATGCGTGCCCAGTTACAACGACCAAAACCATTTGCATAGTAAAACCAAGTAAATTCCAAAAACCACTTCCCCACATTGCTAAAATATCAGCAACCGAATTAGTAGTCATTGTCGCACTCATAATAAAAACAATAATCGATAAGATAATCGCAAAAACGAATGGATCTGGTAAATAACGTTGTACTAGATTCGTAAAAAATCTGGTGATACTCTGCATGATAATCATAACTCCTGAACAAAAAAATAAATCAATTGTAATCTAATAACAAACTGTCATCATGACAACATAAATTCAACTACATTTTCGGCATGAATCCGTGCTGTAGGATAAATTGGCAGTGAGCAATCATTTTGTGTAATTAATAATTCTATTTCAGTACAACCCAAAATAATGCCTTCAGCACCTGCATTATGTAGTTTGTTAATAATCTCTAAATATTTTAATTTAGATTCTGGTTTAATCATTCCCAAACATAATTCATTATAAATTATTTCATGTATAAGCTGGCAATCATTAGGATTAGGAATAATAACTTCAATACCAAAATCATTAATAATCCGACTTTTATAAAAATCTTGTTCCATTGTAAATTTGGTACCCAACAAACCAACTTTACGTACTCCGTATTGTTTAATTTTAGTTGCGGTAGCATCTGCAATATGCAAAAATGGTACTTTAATGACACTAGTAATATATTCGGTTAATTTGTGCATTGTATTGGTACATAAAATCACACCATCAACACCTGCTTTCTCCAAAGATATTGCCGCTGAGGATAAAATCTCGCCCAGACTACTCCAATCACCTTGATGTTGGAGATGCTCTATTTCTGCAAAATCAACTGAATAAAGAATCAATTTAGCGGAATGTAAACCACCTAAACGCTTATTAACTTCTTCATTAATAATTTTATAATACTCACTTGTAGATTCCCAGCTCATACCACCAATTAGACCAATTGTTTTCATCTTATACCCATAAAATTGAAAATTAGATTAACATACTCTTTCGGAATCTCCCACATCGGGACATGCGCTCCTGAAATTATGATTGCCGATATCGGGAGATAATGATACTTAATTATTTATTTTTTACTTTCTTCTTTAGGTTGATTTGAATCGTTACCCTGCGAGCTCCTATAGTTAAGTTCTTTATCATTATATTTAGCCAATAATGAATGTTTACTTAGTAACCGCGGTTGCTCATATAGTTTCTCATACTGAATCAAACCAAATTTACGGTATTCACCTAATTCATTATCTGATATATTACCATCTGAACCCTTAAAAAATTCACTACGAATTTCAAATAATGAATTACCAACGGTTAAATTATGTTTATAGAATGTCTCCAGATTACGGTTACGTACATAACCTGAGTATAAAATAAATTCTACAAAAAGAATTGGTGATAATAATAAATAGCGCTCATATAGTTTTAAATTTTTTACGCTATCTATATCAAAAAATACAACAATAATAATCAATATAAAAATAGTAAGCGCTACTCCTAGTGTCCACTTAAGAAAACGATCTTTAGCTGCTTTAAATTCGTTAACATTTTTTAAGAAACCATCTGTGATTTTTAAACGACCTATAGTTCTATATTGCTCTTCAAGCTCTTGCTTACGTTTTTCATATTGTTCTTCTAAATTATCACGAAATTTTTGATTTTCTTCATCGCGTGCTCTATCCCTAATTAACTGTTCTGTAACAAACTTATTTTGTAAATAAAGTGCATTATTCGGCTCAAGACGTACTGCTTCATTATAATCTTTGTTCGCTTCTTCGTAACGTTTCAATTCATTTTTAGCAAATCCACGATTATTATACGCGGTAGCATTATTTGGATCTAAGCTAATTGATTTATCCAAATCTTTGATTGCTTCTTCGTAATGTTCCAAATCATTTTTGGCAGTTCCACGATTGTGATACGCTGCAGCATTATTTGGATCTAAGCTAATTGATTTGTCTAAATCTTTTAGCCCTTCTTCATAAAGTTTCAATGCATTTTTGGCAGTTCCACGATTATTATATGCGGTAGCATTATTTGGTTCTAAGCTAATTGATTTATCAAAATCTTTGATTGCTTCTTCGTAACGTTTCAAGTAATTTTTGGCTAAACCACGATTATTATACGCAGTAGTATTATTTGGTTCTAAGCGGATTGCTTCATCCAAATCTTTGATTGCTTCTTCGTAACGTTTCAAATTACTTTTGGTTAAACCACGATTATTATATGCGGTAGCATTATTTGAATTTAAGCTAATTGATTTATCCAAATCTTTTAGCGCTTCTTCGTAACATTTTAATTCATTTTTGGCAGATCCTCGATTATTATACGCGATAGTATCATTAGGGTCTAAGCTAATTGATTTATCATAATCTTTGATTGCTTCTTCGTAATGTTTCAATTCATTTTTGATAATTCCTCTATTGTAATACGCTGCAGCATTATTTGGTTCTAAGCGGATTGATTCATCATAATCTTTGATTGCTTCTTCGTAACGTTTCAATTCATTTTTAGCAAATCCACGATTATTATACGTCGTAGCATTATTTGGATCTAAGCGGATTGATTCATCAAAATCTTTGATTGCTTCTTCGTA
>RXKA01000201.1 GCA_003962985.1 Pseudomonadota bacterium
AGGAGTAGGAGTAGGAGTAGGAGTAGGAGTAGGAGTAGGAGTAGGAGTAGGAGTAGGTTGTGGCGCAATGTTCTGATTAATATCACCAGCTACAATTTTTTCAGACTTACCATCATTATAGTTCAATAACATGCTTCCAGATTTGGCGCTTGCCGTCGTGTTGATTAATTTTAGTGTCGCAGTTGTCGTTGCACCGCTAGATAATTGTTGGGGAGTAAAACTCACTTCAATATTGGGTTCACTAGCAATTAATCTTTGTAATTGAGCAATATTGTCACCCGTATTAGCAAAGGTAATAGTTTGTTCTGGATTGTTAGTAGTTAAATAAACCGCTTCTGGTAGCATATCAGCAATACCAATTCCAGTGGAAGTACTAACAGTATTGCTAGCAGTTGAGTTTTCTTCTGCGATTATTTCTCCATTAGCTCCAATCAATTGTGTTTGTAATTTAAAAGTTTGAGTTGAATTATCCCCGGTTGGAACAGGCAACAAGATACTAAAAGTAGCACCTTGTGCACTGCTAATGCTGCCACTAATTATTTGTTGATTAGGGAGCGCGACACCCTGATTATTAACTAATACAATTTTATTGAATGTTCCTGCATTATTGGAAGCGACAATACCATTGACCAAGATATAAGGTATTCCTGCAATTACGGTATGATAGTAATTAATACTTATACCGTCTGGACCAGATGTTTCATTGTAATAGGCTTGTTCAATCCCAATTTGCATGAGTGAATTAACACTATACGGTAGTGATCTAGCCATGGCTTTATCAGTATTGTTAAAATTGAAGGCGAAACTTCCCGCCACAGCATTTGCAGGGACATTTAGTTTAATACTGCATTGGCTGTAAGCCGCAACAATGGCGCAATCTTTAGCGCTCATATCATCGATACTAACATTGCCACCACTACCAATTAGGTTACTTAGGCTATAATGTAAATTTTTTACGGGTTGTGCAGTAGGGTTTTTAACTACAACGTAACCGGTGGTAGTTTCAGCAATTTTACTATAGATGTTTTTGGGTGTAATGACTTGTAAGGTTGCAGCATTCCCGTTATCGCTACTATTTGGTGGGCAGTTTCCGCTTCCTCCGCAGGATGTTAAAAATATCGCGATTGCAATAATAAACAGTCTAGATATCCTAGTTCTTAAATTGCTGTCCATGTAGTTTTGTCCTTCATAAATAATCTCAAATCATTGAGTCAAGAGTTGCCTACGCGTGTGGAGCAAATTTAGTTTGCAAAAATTTCAACATCGTCATCAGCTATGCCGACTATTATGACGAAAATTGTTGCATTTTGTTTATTTTGAGCCAAGTATGTTTACGAGTCATATGATCAAAACTAGTTATCATTTTGAGATTAATGATATATAATTATGCTTATGGCTATCTACAATCTATTGTAATATTTCATTTTTGTGAAAACATTAGATGCATAAAAATGCGAGATTAAAAAATACTGCACGGACAACCCATATACTTAACGTAATTATTACATTTTTATACTGGATTATCAACTGTTATGCAAAAAATATCAGAGTTATAATATCTAAAGTAGTTAAAATGCCGAATTGTAGGTTAAAATGTAGTAATTTAACTACGTATATAAGTGGCTTTGTATGCTCAAATTATAACTGTAATTTATTTTTTTATCGTGAGTGTTAGTGGCTAATAAAATTTATTCATCTGGCTTTGGATTATTATTTTATAGTGAATTAGTATGTTATTATAAATTTGTTTATCAAACTCAAACATATGCGGTTGAATAATTTCTATTGAAATAACTTATTACTATTCAGATTGTTAATTCTGATTTAGTTATTTAATTCATTAAGTGTTAGCTATATTAATTGTACTAGTATAGCCAAATTATAAAAATTAAGAGCCTGCCAAGTAAAATGGCAAGCTCTTGATTTAAGTGTGCTAAAATAGTTATAGTGAGCTAAAATATGTTTTATAACATAAACTCTTGTCTAATTGACCATTAATTATTGGGCAAGCTACATAGCTATTATCACCGTCATTCAAAGCAAATAACCAATTGCCATTTAGGCTTAGGCTATGTGGTAGATTAAATACCCCAGTCATATCAAGTTCGTCTCCATATTGTATTGTATGACTGATAGGTAACACAGCATAAAGCGAAAGTTTATTTTGCTGATAACTGGAAATGTAAGTATACACATAAGGAAACCCTGCTACCGTAACCATACTAGAAGGCTGATCGACCGCTATACCATTACATGCTGATACTTCGCTGGCATTTTCGTTTACAGTGCAAGCATAAACCTGACTTTCGGCAATATTGGCCATAACATAGTTATAACTTACATCGAGCGTTGTCTTTGCTAATGCAATTGATGATAAACCATTGGCATTCATACCAACAGGAAAACTAGTCATTTGTGTGAAATTAAGACCAGTATAAAGACCATTCTCAATCGCAACAGAAATATTAGTTATTTCACTTTCATATCGGGAATAAACTAATGGAGCATTTATTGCCGATGGTGCATAAGGATTTATTACTATACCAACAAATGCTGTCCACCTTACGTACACATTATAGGTATTGGTAGTATTGTCTTTGGCAGTAACAACATATTCTACGGGTACATTATCAGTGAAATTATTGGTAGTAACTCCACTTTGTTGAACAGTATTGCCAATTTTTACCGACTTACCTGTATTTGTAAATGTTGCGACTAGTCCATTCAAATTCGAACCGTATGGAAGAGTAACATAGATATTATTGTCATTAATTAATCCATTAATACTTTCGATGGCAAACGAAGTTATCTTAGCAGAACTGTCTGGATTTGGTGTTGATAATAATTGATTCGACTGAAGCCCAACCGCTGGATTGACTTTTGTACATGGTGTCTCTTCGCCAGTTAATACCACCGATCCTGTTGAAATTAAGCATTGGATAATTGATGGGGGATTATCATTACCAGTAATGAATAACGTTCTACCACCTGTACTTTCAAAAGCGGAAATTCCTGCTGCTCCTTCAGGTAATAGGTTACCTAAATCAAGATTTGCACATTGGGTTAATTGTGATTCGTTAGTCACGCGACATTGAGTAATACTCGAACTAACATTACTGCTTAAATATGCGTAGTTACCAGCAAAACTAATCGCGGTTGCCTGCGAAATAACGGGTTTTATTGTAACAGTAACAACGTAATCACGTGTATCACCATTCGCCGCGTATACCGTATAAGTTACTGGATTAGTAAAGTTGTTTTCTGTTACTCCATTTACCTGTGGTGAACCACACACTGCGACACTCTCGCCATTGGTTAAATAGGTTGCTGTCAAGCTTGTTAAGTCGCTAGTACCATATGGCATTGCAACCGTAATCGTGTTATTAGTCTGATCGATTACACCGATAGTGCCATTTAGAGAGAACTCAATCATTTCATTTGCTGAACCAGTTGCAACCGTTACAGTTACCGTATAGTTTTGGGTTGTGCCATCTGCTGCGGTGACAGTATATATGACTGGATTAGTGAAATTATTCGGGGTAATACCACTGGTTTGAGTTACATTACCAATTTTTACCGACTGACCAGTTGTAGTGTAAGTAGCGATTAATGATTCTACATCTGTTCCATAAGGCATGGTTACTGCGATATCTTGTCCGCTGATGGTGCCTGCCGTGCCATTGAGAGCAAATGCTGTTATTGCTTTAGCATCACTTGGAGCAACATTCACGGTTACGGTATAGTTCTGACTGCTACCATCTGAGGCTATAACGGTATAGATTACTGGATTGGTAAAATTATTTACGGTAACCCCATTAACTTGAGTTACATTAGCTACTTTTACTGATTGACCCGTTGTAACGTAAGTAGCAACTAGGGCAGTTAGGTCTGTTCCATAGGGCATGGTAACTGTAATATTTTGTCCGCTAATCACACCAGCAGTACCATTTAATGAAAATGAAGTAATTGCTTTAGAGATTGGTTTAATTGAGCCACTCACTAAAATGGTTAATGGGCTAAGTGTGGTAGCATTGCCTTGATTTGTAAGGGGGGTTGCACTAGGTGTTATGGTATAAGTACCAGGGTAAGTATTTGCTGATGATGTAATAGTCAGTTTACATTGTGACGCTGCTCCGCTACCCACAGTTCCGATAACGCATGGTGTTGGGTTAGTCGCGATATTGATACCATAATCTTCACTAACTGCTAACGCATTTTGTGGTGGTAATGAACAGTCGCGTAAATTGCTGTCGGTATGAAGCTTATTGCTTGTCAACTTAGTTTTTGGAAGGCGATTTGTTGCAAAAGTAATGTTATAACTTTCATTAGGACTGCCGCCTTCAAGGTAAATGGTTGCCTGCGCGGATGTTCCATCGCTAAGCGGTAGATTATTTTGTGACAGATAGACCGTAGATCCATTTGGAAGTGTTCCTATTTGAATCGGTGCGCTTTTGTTCACGGCACAATCTCCGCTATTGCTACAGCCAGTTATAAAAATCATCATGAATAAGATGAACAGATTAATCAGTTTTTTCATCGGACTCCCTTTTAGAATAGTACTAAATATATAACATAAATAAATTGAAATAACGCGCGATTATAACGAAGGGTTTATAGACTAACAATCACCATTTTTGGTGAGGTATTAGCAAATTAGGTGAATATTCAAATAAGTTTTGGATTATGTTATTGAGGTTGATGAAAATTAGCTATTAAGCGAATGATTTTTATTCTTGATTTTATAGTTATGGTGTTGTAGTATTTCTCGTGGGGTTATAAAAGCACCTGTTGAGATGGTTGATTCTTAGATTAAATCACCAAATGATATTGTTGTAACCAAGCTGCCAGTTTTTCTTCTAAAACAATTACTGATGGACGCCATAGCGATTCTGGTATGCTGAAAGGGAATCCATAGGATAAAGCTTTTTCAACAACTAATTTGGTATTTGCAATCGGTAAGGCGAATTTTATCCTTAATTGATTACGAATGATTGATGCGATTGTTTCCCGTTTAACTTCCAGTATCTCCGCGATTTGCTCTTGTGTAATTCCACAAATTAGTAAAAAAAGAACCTCTTCTTCACGCTTAGAGAGTTTGATTAGTGGTCTATCAACAGTGGATTTATTTTGCTCTAACAGATTTTGGATGTATTCATGATAACCTGCTAGGCGATAATTCAAGGCAACACTTTGAATTGCGATTACCTGTCCTGTTTCATTAAAAATTGGAATAAAAGTGATTAAGTAGCTACAAATTCCACGATCATAGGGTAGTGAATCAATGAAGCTTGCAGTATGCCCCGTTTTAAATACGTACTGTTGAATTCTAAATATTTTACGAGCATAACGATGGATTATTTTTGCACTTTTATCAGTATACCATTTGCCGAAATACCATGCAGCCAAGTCAACTCTTGAATAGTATTTATAGCTAGTACCAAGCGCTTCGTCACCAAGAGATAATCCAATTGAAATAGCGCTTTGATTCGTACATAAGATAGTTTGATAACGGAAATCAATAATTGTTGAATAAAGTGGTTGATTGATTGTGGTTTGAAAGTATGGTCTTACAATCTTGTATATATAATTATCAGCGGTTGCATAATCAAGCTCTGTAATGTCAGTATCATTGCTGAGCCATTGTGTTTCATGTAGCGAGTAAAAAATATCGTCACTTACTTTTAACAATCTGTCACCATTTTGTGACAATGGTACTTGTTCTACTTTATTAAATGCTAAGGTTTCTAAGAGATTAATCAGCGTAGTATGGCTCTTATTTGTAATGACTATGATTTGACGAATATCTAAGCAGTAAAAGGTATAATCAATTATCCAGATTAATAATTCCTTAATTAACGAAGAGGGTAACAAATATTGCGGATGTGACAATATTCTTACTTGAGCAGTTTGGTGTTTGCTAGTAGCAAATTGAATATAGATAATTCCCGTTAATTGTTGACTGCGTTTATCGATTAATCCTGCGCTAAATATTGCATGGGGATTATCATTAGAATCGATGCTATTAGTTAGTTGAGTGATTTCATTTTTATTTAGATTATTTTGTAAGTCGCTATTTAAAAATGAATCAATTGATACATGACTAAAGTCATTAATTTTGCGCAAAAAATAATGTGAGTTAATAAACCAGTCTGTATCTTGAGTAAAATCAATCATCGATTATCTAAAATCCAAAAAGTAGTTTTGCTAAAGTTAAAATTATTTTTAGCAATGAAGTTAGTAAAATTATTGCATTCAGAGTAACCGCTTGGTTATTAGTGATGCCACAGCTAATAATTAACGAACTTAAAGAATATATTTTGTTACATTATTAGCAAGCTATAGTATAGCATTACCTATCTATTGTGTTAAATTTTGTTATTTTTTGCGATGACACAGTATACCTTTGGTATGGATAGTGGACAGTTTAAAATTGATAATTAAACCACAGTCCTCACTTTTTATGGCTGAATAAGCAATTCAAGCTGAGTAAATTGTTCTTTAACAAGTTGGTAATTAAAAAATAAAGCCGTAGTGTAAGAA